>CAJOOZ010000089.1 GCA_905236705.1 uncultured Lachnospiraceae bacterium
CTTGCGAGTCTTGCGCGCCGGATTCGGGTCAGCTTTAGCTGACAAATTCCTAACCGAATCCGTGCGCATCCTCGCGGAGCGTTTTAAATCAGTCGGGGGATTTCTCCGACTGATTTAGAATCCAAAGTCCTCCATCGCAGTTATATGAGGAACTTGAGTGAGCGTTTCAGGATCTCGTCTGCGCTCATGCTCTCATCCGGCTGACACTCCCTGACAGCCCTTGCGGACTCGGTGGCGGAATACCCCAGCGCTACCAGGGCTTCTACCGCATCCTTCTGGTTATTCATCAGATCCTGCGACGTGCTGTCCTCGATCAGCCTGATCCCCTCATCTCCCACAGGCATATCCAGCGGAACTTTATCCTTAAGCTCCAGTATCAGACGCTCGGCCGTTTTCTTACCGATTCCGGGCACCTTGGAGATCGTCTTGATATCTGCCGAATAAATGGCAAATCTGAGTTCGGATGGCTCCAGCGTAGAGAGCAGTGCCAGCCCTCCCTTCGGTCCGATGCCGCTGACAGTGATCAGTTTTTTGAACAGCTCCAGTTCTTCCCTGGTTCCGAAGCCAAAGAGATTAAAGGCATCCTCCTTGACATAGGTATAGGTGTAGATCTTAACCTCCGTTCCGATGGCGGGCATCCGCCCGATCAGAGCCGCGTTCACCATGATCCTGATGCCCAGCCCGTTTGTCTCAACAGTGATACAGCCCTCCTCGATCTCAGCGAGCTGTCCCTTTACGTAGCCAATCATACAAACCTCCAAGCCGCTTTGTTACCGTCAGCTTACTATTTATTGTCCGAATCCGTGCGCATCCTCGCGGAGCGTTTTAAATCAGTCGGGAATTTCTCCAACTGAGTTAAAACCGCCGTTGCCAGAATGCCGTTCAAAGCCCCCGTCAAAACGCCGCAAAGGATCAGTGCGGGCAGATAAAAAAAAGGTGCTTTAACAGAGAAAAAAAACACAGCCGCTATGAGCTGGCCTGTGTTGTGAAATACGCCGCCCAGAATACTGATCCCTGTCACGGTCAAAAGTTTTCTGTTATAAAACAGCGCCATAACCAGAAAGCTGAGGCACCCGCCCACCAGCGAAAAAACAAGGCTCATTCCGGTACCGAACAAAAGCCCCGAAAGCAGTATCCTGGTAAAATTGACCAGCAGGGCTTCCCGCCAGCCGTAAGTATAAAGCAGAATTACGACAAGCAGATTGGAAAGCCCTACCTTGATACCCGGAATCCCTATCGGCAGTATGATGATGCTCTCAATATATGACAGGATCATGGCAAGAGCCACCATCATACCAAGCGTTGCGACCTTTCGGGCGGTGTTGTTCGGATTCATTTTTTCATTGTTCATATATCAATGATGTTGCTCATCTCACCCTTTGACCACGAAATTCATGATCTTGTTGGGCACATAGATCTCTTTTACGACGTTCTTGCCTTCCAGAGCCGCGGCAATCTTTTCATCCGCCCTGGCGATCTTTAACGCCGCATCACGCTCTGCATTAAACGGGATTGAAACCGTACTTTTCAGTTTGCCGTTGACCTGAACGCCGATCTCTACGCTCTCTTCCACGGTTTTGGACTCATCATACTCCGGCCATGCAGACAGAGCGATAAAATCCTCATGACCCAGATTGTGCCAGATCTCCTCTGCCAGATGGGGTGCAAACGGCGCCAGAAGTTTGATAAAGATTTCCAGCTCTCCTCTGGACAGCCTGCCCACCTTGGTGATGGTATTGAGCAGCGTCATCAGCGCTGCGATCGCTGTATTGAACTTGGTTTCCTCGATATCCGAGGACACTTTTTTGATCGTCTTGTGAAGCGCCGCCTGCAGCTCGGCAGTCTCATCCTCATCCGAAAGGATCTCCTCTAAGGATGCAACTCTTTCCAGGAATCTCTTGCAGCCTCTGACGGAAGAATCATTCCATGGCGTTGCTGCGCCGTAATCACCCATGAACAGCACATAGACTCTCAGGGTGTCCGCACCAAGTTCTTCCACGATGTCCAGCGGATCAACCACATTACCCTTGGATTTGGACATCTTATCTCCGTCCGGTCCCAGGATCAAACCCTGGATCGTCCTTTTGGCATAAGGCTCGGGTGTATTGACAAAGCCCTCGTCATAAAGGAAATGATGCCAGAAACGGGAATAGATCATATGTCTGGTAACATGCTCCATACCGCCATTGTACCAGTCAACCGGCATCCAGTATTTCAGCTTGTCCATGCTCGCCAGTTCCTTATCGTTATCCGGATCGGTATACCGAAGGAAATACCAGGATGAACCTGCCCACTGAGGCATGGTATCGGTTTCCCTGCGGGCATCGCCGCCGCATTTGGGGCACTTGCAGCTTACGTAGCTCTCAATCTTGGCCAGGGGCGATTCTCCGTCCTCTCCCGGCTCAAACTGCTTCACATCCGGCAGCACCAGAGGCAGCTCATCATAAGGCACGGGTACAATGCCGCAATCCGGACAATGGATCAGGGGAATAGGCTCGCCCCAATAGCGCTGTCTGTTAAAGGCCCAGTCCTTCATCTTAAACTGTACGCCGGCAGTTCCGATGCCGCGTTTTTCAAGCTCTTCAATGGCTTTGGCTATGGAATCTTTTTTATTGGTATAGCCATTGAGAAAATCGGAATTGACCATTTCACCGTCGCCGGTATAGGCTTCGATGGAGATATCTCCGCCCTTGATGACTTCAATGATATCCGCTCCGAAGGCTTTGGCAAAATCATAGTCTCTCTGGTCATGGGCAGGTACTGCCATGATCGCACCGGTACCGTAACCCATCATGACATAATCTGCAATGAAAACGGGGATCTTTTTACCGTTTAAAGGATTGACCGCTTCAATGCCCTCGATCCTGACGCCGGTCTTGTCCTTGACCAGCTGGGTACGCTCGAACTCGGTCTTTTTGGCACATTCTGTCCGGTAATTTATGATCGCATCCATATTGGAAATCCGGTCTGCATATTTGTCGATCAAAGGATGCTCCGGCGCAATAACCATAAAGGTCACACCAAAAAGTGTATCCGGACGTGTGGTGTAGATCTGCAGCTTTTCATCGATGCCATCAAGCGTAAAGTCCACAAAAGCGCCTCTGGATTTGCCGATCCAGTTCTCCTGCTGCATCTTGACATTTTCGGGATAATCCACTTCGGACAATCCCTGCAGGAGCTTATCCGCATACTCGGTGATCTTCAGATACCAGACAGTCTTGGATTTCTGGATCACATCGCTGTGGCAGATATCGCACTTGCCGCCCTGGGAATCCTCATTGGACAGAACGACCTTGCAGTGGGGACAGTAATTAACCAGTGCATTGTCCCTGAATACCAGCCCCTTTTCAAACATCTTTAAAAAGATCCACTGCGTCCATTTGTAATAGTTTTCATCCGTCGTGTCCACCACTCTGTCCCAGTCAAAGGAAAAGCCGACCTTTTTGAGCTGATCGGAAAATCTGGCGATGTTTGTATCGGTGATGCTCCTCGGATGCGTGCCGGTTTTGATCGCATAATTCTCGGTCGGCAGGCCGAAAGCATCAAAACCAATGGGGAACAATACATTGTATCCCTGCATCCTGCGCTTGCGGGCCACCACTTCAACACTGGAATAAGCCTTGATATGTCCCACATGCATTCCGGCTCCCGAAGGATAAGGGAACTCCACCAGTCCGTAGAATTTGGGCTTGTCCGAAAAATCCTCGGCATTGAAGACTCTGTTCTCCTCCCAGGCCTTCTGCCATTTCTGTTCGATCGCTTTAAAATTGTATCGCATACTTTTTCTCTCCATAAAAAATATAGTAAAGACCGCCTGTCAGGCAGCCTTTACTATTGTAAACTTTCCCTATCCGATTGTCAAATCCCTGATCAACATGAGGCCGCAGGCCTTGCCTGTATGCGCCGTTTTCTACAGCGCTTTTGGAAATCTGGAAGCGTTTCTCTGTGCGATCTTCTCCTGCTGCGTGAATTTGCCGTCCATGTTCTTATGGGTTTTGTTCATCTTCTCGCCGACTTTGCCGTCGGCAAGATCCTGCAGAAGTTTGTCGGTATTCATTGCGGGATCATCAAAATATCCCTTCATCACACTGCTGAACTCTTTGCTCTTGAGAATATCCTGTTTGATGGCATTCATTCCCATCAGATTGAAACCTTTACGGTTGAATTTAAGATCGCTCTCGCAGAAATTATTTACAATAATATCTGCTGCATACTCCTTGATCTGCGTTTTTTCAACTTCATTTTTCGGCATACCGAGACGCGTGATCTCATCACTGGCATTCTCGGCTTTTTTGTTGGAAATCAGCTTCCTGATCCTGGCCATATCCACATAATCCAGCTTGGTATTTTCGCTGTATTTTTTGCATGTCTGCAGCAATCTTTTTTTTGCGTATTCTTCCAGCTCTTTTGCACCTTCCAGACGTTGTTTACCGGCCGTTGAGGAGGCGCCGCTCTTGGCTTCCTGATAAACACGGCTTCTGTAAATGACCTCATCGAGCTTGTTGATATATTCCTCCATTGACTCCAAAGTCGGCTTCGCAGAGATTTCTGTCGTAAGGTCCTGCAGCTGGGTTGCAGCTATCCTTAGATTTTTATGTTCGTCAGACTCCATGCCAATGCGGGAGGTCATAAACTTATTCAGTCGGCTTTCCAGATCCCGGTCTTTTTTGGTGGGGAAGACTCCCAATTCATTGGTAACTCTTTCCGATTTACTAAACCGACTTTGATCAGCACCCATTTCTATTGCTGCTTCTTCACCGTAAAAACTCTTATTCAGCAATCCAGCCTGAATCTCAATGTAATTCCTTTCTAATTGCTCTTTCTGCTCTTTAATTTTGGAAAAATTTTGAAAATCCATCGCATTGGCGGCTTTGAGCGAGTCCATCAACTCCTGCGTTTCCTCACTGAGCGCCAGATTATCTGTCTCTACATTGACAGGTTCTTTCCCTTCTTTGATCAGCTCAGTTAATTCCTGACTCCGATCGTATATAACATGAAAGTGCAACGCATCAGATTCCGAAACGTATTCCCTGGCGTAGCCATCACGAATCAGCTCATGCATCCGGTCGAGCTTCTCAATACGCATCTTTTCGTTCGTAAGGGGAACGGATTCCAGTTCCTTCCAGACGCTGTTCATAGACTCAACCCACTGTTTGTAATGATCATTTGTATGTTCAGGCTTTTTGCCACGTTCAGCCATTATATTATGTTTTCTGCGGGTATTATTAAACAATGCCAGAGTCGCCATATCATCAAGCGGCCAGTTCTGTTGAATACCGACTTTGTAGGCCTGTGCAGAGGATCTCAGGATATTGGTGCCTCTGTTAGATGCTTCATGCATGTGGATAGCACCGTTACTTTTATCCACAAACATGAGATCGGTCAACAGTTTGTCTTTTTCCGGATCCTCGGCAGTGGCATACATCTGGTCCAGCGTGATCTCTATCCTGCAAACCTGATCATAAAGCTTGCGCCGCATCTTTTTCTCGGTTTCCTGATTGGCTATCCCCTTTTCTTTATCCTTCCAGAAATCCACAAGGAGCTCTTCTGCTTTATCCGTAGCGATGATGCAGTCATAAAGCGGAAACTGCAAGCGATGAGAAGCTGCCACCTTTCCCACAATATCTTTTTCCAGCCCATTATCCATCACCGGCGCCATCGCCATCATTCCCAAATGTAATGGGGTTTTGGTTGCCATATAAACCTCTGTATAGCCTTCAGCACTGCGTTTAAAATGATTGGCGGCTGTTGCGGCCAAAAATTCCGCAGCCTTTTGCTTGTTTGCCTCATAGACGTCCGGATTGGCATCCACTGACACCATAGCTTCGTATTTCTTCAGCCTCTCCTCACTTGCTTTTTCCCAATCTTTATAACGGATTTTTAGAATCTCCGTATCTTTTCTGACTTCTTCCCTGACTTTTTCCAGTTCCACCTGTGCCTTCTCCAGCTCCTGCTGCAGCCCGGCACGCATCTCTTCTTCCGGTTCTATCGAAAGACTCGCTTTGAGATTGTTTACCTTCTCCTGTACCGGTTTCAGTTTTTCCTGATCCTTTTCCAGCTCTAACTTAAGCTTATTCTTAAACTCCTCATGTCTTTTATTTTCTTTCGAGATTTCCTCTGCGAGGAAGTTGATATACTCCCCCTTGGCTTTGACATCATTCAGCCTGTTGTCGATGAGTTTTTTCATGTCATCTGATACCCGGCCGGCTGTGTCCATTAATGCGTCTAATTTATCCTGATTCGCCACCTTATATACTTTCAGTTTCGTCGCGCTCGTTTGGGGAATTTCACCCTCCGCTCCGTTTTCACCGTCATAGGCAGTGTTTATCAATGCGTTATCATTGTTGATCAATAAATCAGAATATATTTTATTGTCATAATAATCCAGCTTCTTTTGCCCCGACAAAGTCGAGGTTAAGATCTGATCAATATATTGGCTTGGAGAGCCAATGTTCTGCCGCAAAAGTTCATCGGGAAAATGATCATAATCGGGTAACACTACTCTCTCGGCTTCTTTCATTTTTTTTACCTCTCTTTTTTTTGATTATTTCAAAGATCACTATAGTTTTATTTCCTTTGGAAGCGATAGCTTTTCCTGTTTTACAGATTGATCCACTCGCTTTCTTTGCATTTCCAAACAATTATCCGTTTTACGGATCAGGTTTTCCACGGTCTGCAGACGCAGCTTGCCATTTTCCGTAAAGGGCTCAAAGAAAATGCCCTTTCTGGCGTCGTGATAAGCCAGTGCTGCTCTGTTTACCTCATCCAGTACGCCAAAGGTTGTCTTGTCTTTGCCCCTTACTGCCTTCAGTGCTTTCATCAGCCGCCTCATCTCATTGGAGGGTTCTTTCCCTTTGTTTACACGCATCAGGGTTTCATATGTATCACTGATCTGTTGTTTCACATCCTCGGGAATGATGACTTTAATTTTCTGTTCATGATTTCTGCGGCTTTTTTCTTCCTCCGGATGGTGCTTTCTGTCTGCATCCCGACTGATCTGCATGGCGTTTCGTTTGTTGACCTCGCTTCTGACGGCCTTCTTGTATTTCTCGTAGATGCTGCCGGGCAAAGGATTGGTACTCAGCACTTTTTTGAATACGGGGTCGGCAATAAGCTGGGAACGGATTTGATCGATCTTCCGGTTCAGCTTGTTTTCGTCAAAGCCGGTGACGATGCTGTAACAGCCGGCATTTTTTCCCAGAAAATTATCAGCGGTATAAGGATCCGTCAACATACCCGCAACGATCATATTGACAGCCTTCATGGGTTGTATATAGCTATAAAGCGCGTTATTAATACAGGATTGCTCCTTAAATTGTTTCACATTTTCGACCAATTTGTTTTTCCGGTTATTATATTCCGTTTCTTCTTCTTTGGTGAACTGATGATCCGGAATATCGTAATCATCTTCTCCCAGTATCTCAAGCGAATCGTCATGCTCTGTATTCTCCTGATTGAATTTCAGATTCAATTCTTTTTTCGTATCTAATTTCAGATTTAATTTTTTCCCGGTATCATATTCCGGCAACTCTTCATCGAGTTCCTCCATAAAGAGCTCGGAGTCAAAAGAATTATCGATTACAGATTTATTATCCGGTTCATCTGCATCCAGAACGATAGTCTCAATTTTATCCCGGGTTATACAGATCCCTTCGGATGAGAAAAATGGTGTGTCGGCCATTTTGTCCGGTATTTCTCCGAATTCCCTTGCCACATTCTCCTGATATTTATTCCAGCCCTTTACGAACTGCTTTATGTCATCCAATCCATTCTTCGTATAGGGGTTCGGTATCAATACCTCCTGTACATATCCGCAAAATACCGGATCAGTGGCCAGATTCGTGATCATGGATTCCTGATCCAGAATTTTTTTGGCGGCTATTGAAGGATTAAACCTGCAATCTTCCGCCTTGAGCGATCCGCCTGTCACAACATAAGCGGCTGCCCGCAATTCCTGCATGGTCAATTCGGGGCCACCGGTATTCAAAATGCTCGTGCCCGGAAGAACGGGATGATAGACTTTGTTTTTCAGGCTCTTCAGCGCAGTCTCATATTTGCGGGCGCGGTTTTGTTCCTTTTGCCGCAGGCAGTTTCCAAAGGAATGAGCATCTATGGAATCCTGCGGCGAGAAAATGTTTGACAACTGCTGCTCTGTAACCGTGCCTTTCAGGTTGCCGGACAAAATCCCCCCAAGCTTTTGCGTACTATCCGGAAACTTTTCAAAATAACGCAAAGGATCATAGGTTGCCAGTTGATTAAACCAGCTTTTTAAAGCAGGACTGTTTTGATACAGAGCCTCATAATTCGCTTTATTATCAGCAAAATTCTCGTCATGATCCATATAATTTTCCAGAAAAACGTCATAAACAAGCTTCCCTGAAGGAACCTGCAGCTCGCCGTTCCAGGTGGCGCCGATCATATAGTCCGTCATCATTTGCTGATAATATTTAAGTTCATCCAGCTTGGTTGCAAATCTACTTGGCATATTTCAATCCTCCGATAAAGCGTTGTGCCTGCATCCCTGCAAGCCCTTATTTTAACCTGTTTCAATCATAATACCGCAAAAAATCGCATTTGGTTGCAGGAATTTTTAACCGGTAATATCCACCTGTACTTTTCTGTCGTTTTCTTTTTCCGAAAGCACTGCATCCATCCGTTTGAGGATCTTTTTCAGATACCGGTCATTTTCAAAATCTCCTCTCAGCATCAGTTCATCATCCTCGCGCATCCGTCCGTATTCCAGAAAAAAATGCCAAAGTCCCATGCCCTCCGCCATCCTGATCCTGATAACGCCGGCGTCATGGTGCTTATCGCCTGTCCTGTCATAGCCGGACAAAGCCGCTATGGCTGCCGCTTTGGAGATGCCGAGAAGATAAAAAAAATCGCCTAACCTGTCATGAAAACGGGTGGGAACGGACAACTGAAAACGAAACGTGACGCCGATGGATTCGGCCTCCTTTTGAAACGTATAGACATAGGCTGCCAGGAGCACATTTTCCGCTGTCATATGACAGCATATACTGTCACATTCCGCCAAATGCTCTCGGCTCTCCTTTTCATCGGGCGGCAGGCTTCTCTGCAGTCTGTCCTGCAGATGCAGAAGAACCGGTGTGATTCTGAACACCTCTTGAAGCTGGCATTCAAAATACCCCTTCATCTCCTCCCATATTTTAAGGAGCACCCTCGTTCTCTCATTTGAATTTCTTTTCAGCGCAATGGGCTCTTTCAGCCATGAAAAATCAGCTCTCCGGCTTTTTTCTTCTATCTCCGGCATCTTTTCAAGAAGCTCATCCACAAGCTGCAGGGTTTCTTTCTTTAAAACACGAAGTCGGAGGATGAAATCCTCACCCTCCGATTCGAAGTTGGAACATTGCAAATAGTTGGCAAAATCATGTCTGATCCTGCGAAAAGCACGATACAGTTCATCCATATATACCATGTCCGCTGCCGCCTGCTGCATCTGACAAAGTGCGATCCTTTCCGCTTTTTGATTCATATTATCCCCTCAGATGATCAGTAAAGCCAGTTTCTCTTTTACACTCTTGAAATGGCGGCGGCTCACCGGTATGTTGCTGCCATCCGTCAGATTCAGTCCCTCTGCTTTGGAAAAAGATTTCACCTTATAAAGATTGACCCCGTAACTCTGATGCGTAGCCACAACGTAATCGGGCATCATCCCCAGCATCTCGGTCAGCTTGGAATTGACCTCTCTGGCTTGTCCGTTATCCAGATGTACGATGCAGTTGCGCCCGCTGGTTTCGATATACAGGATCTCATCCACCTTGATCCTGAAGATCTTGCCGCCGGCTCCTGTCACTGTCACGGCCTTGATCTCCTGGCTGGAGACGATATCCATCGCCCTGTCCACCGAGGCAAAGAGTTTGTCCGCATCGATGGGTTTGGATAAAAAGTAGACCGGATCTGCGTCAAAGACGTTGCTGGCAAGCTGCGCATAGCCGGATAGCAAAATCACCTTGATCTGCGGATAGTCTCTTCGCAGCTCTTTGGTCAGCTCAATCCCGTCTGCATCTCCCAGCGCGATATCCAGCAGGATGATATTGGTCTGTCCTTTATCTTTTTCCGACAGCCATTCCATAAGCCCGGACGCACTGGTCAGGACGATGGTTTCGACTTTTTCCCTGTAATGATGATCTATTTGTGATTTGCACTGTTTACAGATCACGGGGTCATCGTCACAAATAACAATGTGATACATATAATACCTCTTACTCAGTCTTCATCGGAATCGGTGAGCTTGCTCTTTCTGGCCTCGACCTCGGCAGCCTGTACGTCGGAAGGAGCCTGCTCATAGCGGACGAATTTGTATTCATAATCGCCCTGTCCGCCTGTGATGGAGCGAAGAACGGTGCAATAGCCCGTCAATGCGGAAATGGGAATATCCGCCTCAATGACCTGCTTGCCGCCTGCAACGGGATTCATTCCCAACACACGACCGCGGCGTTTGTTGAGATCGCCCATGATATCTCCCGTATAGCTGTCCGGAACAGTCACCTTCAGGTTGGCAATGGGCTCAAGGAGAATAGGGTCAGCTTTGAGGAATCCATCCTTGAATGCCTGCAGGGTGGCTTTTTTGAAAGCCATCTCGGAAGAGTCTACCGGATGATAGGAGCCGTCATAGAGGATGCCCTTGACTCCCACAACGGGATAAGCGGCCAGCGGTCCCTTCAGGACTGCTTCCTGCATGCCTTTTTCAACTGCAGGGAAATAGTTTTTGGGAACGGCGCCGCCCACAACCTCCTGCTCGAAGGCATAAGCCTGCTCCAGATCGCCGATGGGTTCAAAACGCATCTTAACATGACCGTACTGTCCGTGACCGCCGGACTGTTTCTTGTATTTGGCTTCCACATCCGATTTTTTGCGGATCGTCTCCTTGTATGCCACCTTGGGCTCGGAGAGATCGATCTGCACCTTGTAATCGTTTAGCAGACGACTCTTTACCACCTCCAGCTGCATATCACCGATGGCATACAGCAGCATCTGTCCGTTTTCGGAATCGTTGACCACCTTGAGGGTCTGATCCTCGTGGGAGAGCTTCTGCAGAGCCTGCGCAGCCTTGTCAATCTCAGCCTTGTTCGCCACTTTGTAGCGCATATAGGTATAAGGTGTGGAGATATCCGCTTTGGTATACTGAATGGGAGAAGCCTTGGTGGAAAGGCTGTCGCCTGTGCGGGCCTTGGAGAGCTTGGCCAGTGCGCCGATGTCGCCGGCATGCAGCTCCGATACTTCGATGGGCTTGGAGCCCTGCAGCACATAAAGCTTGCCGACCTTTTCCTCTGTCTCCTTATCTCTGTTGTACATCACATCATCGGTCTTCAAAACGCCGGACGCCACTTTGATCAGGGAATATTTTCCGATGAAGGGATCCACAATGGTCTTAAATACGATAGCCGATTTCACTTTGGAGAAATCATAATCCGCCTCAAAGATCTCATTGGTCTTTAAGTTAATACCTGCCATGGTACGGTTCTCAGGCGAAGGAAGATATTTGATGATATCATCCAGCAGGGTATAGGCGCCCTGACAGGTAATGGAGGAACCCATGCAGACGGGGACAATGGAGCAATCCATCACATTGGTTCTGAGAGCGGAACGGATCTCTGCATCCGAGAAAGTCTCGCCGGAGAAATAACGCTCCATCATATCTTCGCTGGTTTCTGCCACAGCTTCCATCAGAGTCTCACGATACTGCTCCAGATAAGAGCGGCTGTAATCGGGGATCTCGCACTCCGTCACCTCCTTACCCTGCCAGCGGTTTCCTGTTTCGGAAACAACATTGACATAACCGACAAATTTACCGTCTTCACGGATGGGAAAATGGAACGGTGCTATCTTTTTGCCGTAGGATGTTGTCAGATCCTCCACGATCTCACGATAGGAGGCATTATCCTGATCCATGTCGGAAACGTAGATCATACGGGGCAGATTATATTTTTCGCAGATCTCCCATGCTTTGATCGATCCGACTTCAATCCCTGCCTTGCCTGAGATTACGATAATGGCGGCATCTGCTGCGCTGACAGCCTCTTCCACCTCACCGATAAAATCAAAATATCCGGGTGTATCCAATACATTGATCTTGCAATCATCCCACTCAATGGGGATCATGGATGCGGAAATGGAAAAGTGGCGCTTCTGTTCCTCTTTGCCAAAGTCGCTGACGGTATTGCCGTCCTCTACCCTGCCCATTCTGGAGGTCAGTCCTCCGAGGTAGGCAAAAGCCTCTGCCAAAGTGGTCTTGCCAGCGCCACCATGTCCGAGTAATACCACGTTACGAATCTTGTCTGTTGTGTAAACCTTCATTTTGTAACCTCCACAAGAATATTTATTTGCAAATACACTTGTGGATATTTTACTAAATTTTCAGACAAATTACAATGCTATATTTGTATTTATTGTCAAGGCTTCATGGCCGGTCCGGCTGAATTTTTTTTGGCGTCGCCCGCCTGCTTTTTCGCATTTGGCAAACCTTCTGCCAGGAATATCTCATTTTGCAGTTTCCGGTCCGTCAGTATCCGAAGCTCCGTGCGGGTGAGAGCCCCTTTGTTTTTATTGATACGGTTTTGCAAAACAGCGGCCCTTGCATAGTCTCTGTCGGTTCCTTTGCCGGCATCTATCCTTGCCCGGGTGTCATTCAGAATATCCTGCAGGCTAACTCCCTCTTTGATGAAATTCTCCGGACCGATATACCTGTCGCTACCCGGCTTGTCGGCCACTCCGCGGATACTGTTGACTTTGTTGCAGTATTCTTCAAATTCCTTTGCGGGCATCGCCAGAGCCAATGCCGTCATAAATCCCTCCCAGCGCTTTCTTCCAAAGCCTCTGACCGGCTCTTTTTCCTTGCCATCCAGATAGGCCAGGATATCCTGACATGCCCAATATCTTTTAACGGCATCATCCGGGCCCGGGCCGCTGTTTTTCAGGGTTCTGAGTGCCTCAAAAGCCCTTTCAAAGCCGGCGCTGTTGTGTCTGCGGGAAATGATCCCCAAACCAAGATAGGAACCGGTACGGGTATTTCGGATATCGGTATAGATGCTTTCCAATCGGTTATGTCCCCCGTTGCCATTCCCTTCTTTGAGGGCATACCCTTCGAAATTTGCCACTTTTCTGTCTCCCACCGTTCTTTCAGCATCCCAAAGCAGATTGACCAGTTGTACACTGGATGCATTCTCGACAAGCTTTTGGAGACGATCCCCCTTCTTCAGCTCATTCATAAGCTTTGCAAAGGCTCGGGACTGTCTGATCTCGTCGGCACCTTTTTCAATTTCGTTCGGATCATAGAGAAATCTCTTATCAGCTTTATGCTGTACGCTCTCGACAACCTCTGTCCACTTTTCCTCCGTGGCAATGATCAGGGACAGATTGTTTCGGATTGCATCCGCATTGTTTTGGGGATCGTCCATGAGCTTTTCTGTCTTCTTCCAAAGATCGTAAAGCCGGTGCAAATACGGAGAGTTGGGCTCTTCATCCACAGCAGCATCCTCAAAATTTTGAAACTTCTTTTCGTTTGTTGACTGGTATACCAGCTGCTCCAGATTCAGCCCCAGATTTGAACTTTTATCAAGCTTTTCCCAAAGCTCTCTGAACCGGCTCCGGTTTTCTACCCGCAATCCTTCCTGCAAAACCTGAAAATAGGGTCTTCCATCCTCATATTTACTCCGAAACTTTTTCCCCAGGCCCTTTAAAGTATTTAGCGCCGAATTCACAGCTTCCTTTTCGTCCGGCTGATGTTCAAAATTGAGCTCATCCAGTGCATCAGTATATTGCTTAAACTCATTCGAGATGTAGATATTCTGATTAAAATGCAGCGAATAAAGGGCGCTTTCCATCAGGCCTCTCAGCTCGCTGATCGTCTTGTCATTCGAATTGAATTTATATTTTTCCAGAGCAGGATCTTTCATCAGAAAGACTTTATTCGGATAATAGGTTTCCTCTGAGCCGACCATGATCGTGTTGACGGCGCCAAATCCCTCGACTATGCCGCCCATAAGCCCCGGCATATCCTGCTGATCCATATACATAAACTCGGTGAGACTGCTTCCCTCAATCTGTCCTTCTGCCGGATTTTTGCTCAGGGATAAATTCTGTTTGCCTTCGATATTGTAACGGATCGTACCGTCCTGTTCTACCCTGACGGTATCCGGCTTTTCATATAGATCACTGTTTTCTTCGGTTACTTTGCCGTACTCAATGGGCTTAATATCTTTCAGCCAGCAAAGGGACAGACCTGTGGCATTGATTTTTGCGGCTCCTACTTTGCCAAAGACACCTTGCTTTATCACATCCTCCAGATCCAGTATCCTAGTGGCATGGCCTTCTTTATCAACGGCGGAATCCTCCACCCTGATACGATGACCGTCCTTGCTGATCCCTGTAATGGTCAAATAGTGATTGCTGCAGTTGATAGCAACGGGAGATTTGTCCGTGGTCAGTGCTTCCCTGATCACTTTGACGAGTTTTTCCCTTGTCTGGGCAATATAGTATTGTTCAAACAGCTCTCTTTCATCCTTCTTAAGAGCCCTGTCAGGCTGGCCATTCTGCTTCAGAATCAGGGGCATATCCGCCAATGGACTGATGGTAAGCTGTCTCATGGCGGTATTGGGCAGTACCTTCATGAGGAGATCCCCGTTTTCAAAGATATTGTTCACCGTATCCGTGTTCATCCTTGAACGATAGCCCGCCGAAGCCTTCGTATCGCCCATATCCGCCCTGAAAGCCCTGATATCTTCCTGTGACAGATTCACGCCGCGGCTCCTGAGCAGAAGGGAATAGGCGCATGACCAACAGCCGTTATGGCTGGTCTGCGGTTCCTTAAGCTTCAGGTTTTCGAAGCCGATAAATCCATCCTTGCCGTCTGTTTGAAGCTCCAGCTCCTGCCCGATAGGCGGTTTTTCCCCGTAGGCGATCTGTACCATCGCTTCCTTTCGCTGTTTCTCAACATTGCCGGCACTTGAGATCAGGCGGTTGAGAAATTCTTTTTCGCGGTCGTTTAATTTCTTAAAGTTATCTTTTCTGAATTGCTTAAGCTTTACCAGATTTCCCGTGCTGACGATCTCTTCCGTCAGTGTCGGTCCAATAGGCTGCGGCTCGCCATCATGCAGTACCAGCAGGCTGACGGGATCAACCTGTACCTCATAGGCGAACATATCGGTTACATAATTCTCTTCATGGTTTATTGACGACATCTGTAACGCCAGAGCCAGATCCTCATCAAAGAGCTGATCCTGTCCGGCAGCAGAACTGTCCATTACAATGGGCGATTCACCGACAATCTGTTTCAGATTGTATTGATTGGCCATTTGTGCCGAAACCACAAGATTTTCCGCCTTACCATAGGCCGAATTTATGGTCTTCTCGTCCAAAGGAGGCCCTGCATAAATACCCTGCGCAGACATCTCTGCAATTAAATTTGAAAAAAGTGCCAGCGTAAGCTGACCGGCATTGTTTTTGATCTGCGCAGCCGTCAAATGGACCCTGATGCCATTCCAGAGATATCCGTTTATCACGCCGGCGACATCCTTCAGATAATCCAGGGTGGTGCTCCCCAGCGCAACATGACTTTCTTTCAGGGTGCGCAGAATGAAATCCTGCTGCTCCTGACAGGACATTTGCCCATATTCGGCATTCAGCTCCGCATCCGGTTTGCTCAAAAGCTGCTGAAACTGTTTATCGTCAAGTTTTCTGATATTGATATGCGGCATAATCCCCTCCACCTGTTTTTCTTTATAAACATCATACACCGTTTTCGCCGAATTGGTTGCAGGAAAAATTCATTTTTTTTATGAGGTCTTTATTTTTCGCGAAAAATGCGCTACAATTAGAAAGAATATTTAAAATTTTCAGACGGAACTTACAAAATGGACAATATTGTTTATAACAGATTCAGCTTCATAGGCCTAGGTCTGATCGGCGGTTCCATCGCCAAGGCGCTGCGGCGTGCGCTGCCCGATGCGGTGATCAGAGCCTGCGATCCGGATACGGATTGTGTAAGACAGGCCCTGTCGGAGAAAGTGATCGACGGCGGTTTTACAGAGCCCGCGGCAGAGATGTTTGACTGTGATATTCTTTTTCTCTGTGCCCCCGTTTCGGTCAATGACAGCCTCATTGCAGCACTCTCGGATAAGCTGCCGCCCTCGGCGATCCTGACCGATGTGGGTTCCGTGAAACATACGACTTATGAGATAATCTGCCAAAGTCCTCTGGCAGACCGTTTTATCGGCGGACACCCTATGGCGGGCAGTGAAAAAACAGGCTATGCCAATGCATCTTCTTCTCTTCTGGAGAATGCATATTATATCCTGACGCCGTCCGGGAGCGTTGATAGCGCCTTTGTTCAGGCCTTTGAGGCGCTGATCGGCAGCATTGGCGCCATTCCCGTTGTGATGACGCCCGAAAAACATGATGAAGTCACGGCCGGCATCAGTCATCTGCCTCATATCATCGCAGCCGCTCTGGTGAATTTTGTCAGGGACACCGATGATGCGGAAGGGACCATGAAGCGCATCGCTGCCGGCGGTTTTAAGGATATTACGCGGATCGCCTCCTCATCCTCTGTCATGTGGCAGTCAATCTGTCTGAGCAATTCCGAAAACATTGTCAGACAACTGGATGAATATATCGCCGCTCTTGTCAGCTTCAAGGACAGGATCGCAAGACAGGACGGAGATGGAATCCATGAATTGTTTGCCCGGGCCAAGGAATATCGGGACAGTTTTATCTCTGCCGATTTAGGACCCATCAAAAAAGTATCGGCTTTGTATGTGGATATACCGGACGTGCCCGGTTCCATAGCGCAGACGGCCACGATCCTTGCGCTGCACTCTCTTTCCATTAAAAATATCGGGATCATGCATTCGAGAGAGTTTCAGGAAGGGGCTCTACGCATCGAATTTTACGATGATGAGACTGCTGCCAGGGCTGCGGAGCTGCTGGCGGAGCACAGCTACCGGATCTTCCGTTAAAAGCTTTCGCAAGCGGTCTTTCGATATCCAAAAACATATTCTGTCACAACGGTCAAGAGGAAGAATCTATGGATGAAATACAGAAAACAGGCCCACTGCAAGGGGAAATAACGATACCGGGCGATAAATCCATCTCCCACCGTGCGGTGATGTTCGGTTCTCTGGCGCGGGGCAAAACGAGGATTCGGGGTTTTTTGCAAGGGGCGGATTGCCTCTCGACGATCTCATGTTTTGAAAAAATGGGAATAGAGATCAGCAATACACCTGATGAGATTGTGATAAACGGTCAGGGGCTTCATGGACTTAAGTCTCCCCCCGATACTCTGTATACAGGCAACAGCGGTACCACCACCCGGCTGATCAGCGGGATATTGTCCGGTCAGAATTTTTCCACCCGTCTGACGGGCGATGAATCCATCTGTAAACGTCCCATGGATCGTGTGATAGAGCCACTCTCTCAGATGGGTGCCTCCATCAGAAGCGAAGGCGGAAACGGCTGTACGCCACTGCTGATCTCTCCTTCAGCGCTCCATGGTATCGATTATGCCTCACCTGTCGCATCTGCGCAGATCAAGTCAGCGATCCTGCTGGCCGGTCTGTATGCCGACGGACAAACAAGCGTCACCGAACCGGTTCTCTCCCGCAACCATACTGAGCTGATGCTGCGTTCCTTCGGAGCACGGGTTGACAGCCACGCAAATACCGCCGTGGTCATTCCGGGAGATGAACTTCATGCACAGGATATCACCGTACCGGGAGATATATCCTCCGCCGCTTATTTCATCGCTGCCGCTCTTTTGGTACCCGGCAGTGAGATCATTATCAAAAATGTAGGGATCAACGAGACAAGGGCCGGTATTTTAGAGGTTGTCCGTGCAATGGGCGCTGACATCCAATATCTGAACAGATCGGACAACGCAGGCGAGCCTGTGGCGGATCTGCTGGTTCGTCACTCTTCTCTGCACGCTGCGGTTGTGGAGGGGTCTCTGATACCGACACTGATCGATGAGATCCCGATCATCGCTGTAATGGCTGCTTTTGCAGATGGTGAGACTGTCATAAGGGACGCCGCCGAGCTCAAGGTAAAGGAATCCGACCGTATCTTTACGGTCACGGAAAACCTCCGGCTTTTAGGCGCGGATGCAGTTCCCACCGGCGATGGTATGATTATTCGCGGTGGACGTCCTCTTCACGGCGGTAGCCTGGATTCCTACAAGGATCACCGGATCGCCATGAGTTTTGCGGTTGCAGCTCTTATGTGCGAAGGGACGGTCAGCATCAAGGATGCGGATTGTGTAAATATTTCTTATCCGACCTTTTATGAAGATTTAAATAAACTCCGAAAGAAATAAAAACTAAAATACTAATAAGAAAGAGGGGATTAAATATGGCTGGTATTAAAAGCATAGCATGCAAATTCGGAAAACATGAATGGCAGAAAATGCCGGTTCCCGACAACAAGTACGATATGTGGCAGTGTACTGTCTGCGGGCAGAAAAAGTACAACATGGGCGGATCAGACGATGCAGGATTGGATATGGGTGTATCAAGCCAGGCTGCCGCAGCCCAAACAACCTTAACCAACTCGGCTGCCGTACCCGGCGGTTCCGTTACCTATGATAATCTCACCGGTCTGATGGACAGAAACGGTTCTGTTATCACCATCAATAATTATCTGAAAAAGAACAAAAAAAACAACTTCACTCTGTGTATGTGTGATATCGACGGATTCACGAAGCTGAACGAGACATATGAGGAAAAATGCGGCGATATGGTGCTCAGAGATATGGCTTCCATCCTGAAGCAGGAAACAGAGAATGTGGGAGTAGCCGGTCGCTGGGGCGGAGACGAATTCCTGATCCTTTTCCCCTCCAAAAACGGCGATGAAGTATATGATATCATGTTTAATATACGCAAGAAGATCAACAACAGGGTTCTGTTTTTTGAAGGCGAAGGAATCAGTGTGACGATGTCATACGGACTGGCCGAATATGATTTTTCCGGCGATGCGAATGCTTTCGTGACGGAGGCCGAACAAAAACTGAATCTTGCCAAACAAATGGGCGGCGATCAGGTGGTCTTTTGACCACCTGAGCACCGCCGCCATGATAACTGCCATCAGGCTCCCCGGCTTTTACAATCCTAATTTAACACCACCCTTTTTATGCTCCTCTTTTCCCATCACTCCTTCATCTTTTAATTTTTCCTTTTGTAACAAGATCTTATTTGATAGTCCGAGGGTACTCGTCTTATCCATATCCCAATTTCTCTCAACCCATTTCTTGACATTTTTATAGAGCTTTTGCGTATAGCCGGTCTGCTGAAGCTTATCTATTTCTTCCACGGGATAAGATAACTTTGTCTGCATTAAAAGCATCTCTGTTTGTCGTTTGTAGGTTCCGTTTAATTTGCCTTCTCCAATCCTGACGTCCTTATTATTTTTTTTCGCTTCTTTCTTTTTCTTCTGAATTTCCTCGTATTCTTTATTACGCGCATCTGCACCTTTTTCACTGAGATCATTGAAAGTATCCAAATATTTACTGTCACTGAGCGCTTTTTTATTCCGGCTGTTAAAGCTACAGTTAAGCTGTTCATATGTCAGAATATCAGTTGCAATGGCCAGCTTCTTTTCACGGCTCAGGCTCTTGTTCTCATTCGTGGCCTTCTTCAGTTCTTCCTCTGCCTTCCTGGCTCTCTGGTAAATCCTGCTTGCAACTGAAATGCTTTCCACATAGCGTAGCTGTTGCGTTGTTAGCCCCTTCTTTTTTGCCTCCTCATAAAGGCCATCATCACGCAGCAACATATCCTTCATGCGGGCTGCCATTTCAATATCTGCCAGAATTTCCGGACTCATTCCGCCGGCTTTCACCCTGTCTACAACATAACGGATTCCTGTTTGCAAAAGATTTGCCAGCTTCGTTTTACGACCATCGCCATAAGCAGTTAAAGCCTCCCGTGCAAGAGTTCTGCCTTTATTGATGGCCTCGATATGTTTACTGTCACTAAGCTGGGTCAAACCGCCCCTTACCAGATCCGCGGTGTACTGATGAGCGCCCCATAATGCGCCTTGTTCATCTGTCAAGCCGGAATAAGGTATCTGTGACTTCTTGTAAGCCTCTTTGGTCAGAGCGCCTGCATAGGCAACAGCCTCAAAATCCCTGTTATGCAATTTAATCTGTTTATCATTGAGAAAATCCTTATCTTCATCATTACAGATTGGAGCAAATTGTTGATTGATTTTAGCGATCTTATTGAAATTCTCTTCCGAAAGCCCCGCCTTTTTGACAGGTTTTGGAGAATACACTCCTTCCACGATCAAGATTCCATCATCGCCTCCCCCGCCTTTTATCAGGGTTCGTCCGCCTTTCGTCTTCTCCTGTTCCGCCAATTTTCCTCTTTTGACAAGCTCAGTCGATTTCTGTGAGACCTTTGCCCTGCGCAGAAAATCTGAACTGCCCTTCTTTGCATTTCTGACTCTGTTGACCTTATTAATCTGCAATTCAAAGTTTTTACTGTCGTATTGTTCCAGAACAGACATGGCAACCTCAAATCTCGTTACCCCAAAGTCATGTACGCGTTTCTTCTCTTTGCCTTCCAGATAAGCATAACAGGCTCTGACACATTCCTGCCGTTTTTCCAGAACTTCTCCCCATTTGCGTTCTTTGATCGCTTTGTAAAAATCCTTCATGGAAGCGAGCATCTTCTCATATTCATTGCTGTTTTTCCTGTGCAGCAAAAACGAATCGATGCTGTTTCCTGTCCCCGTACTCTCCAGTTCTGCAATGGCTCCTGCAAGATGATGAACACGTAAGAAATATTCATTTTCATAAGTATCCGAAATCCCCTCCCTGATTTGCAGATGAAAAGAGTTTGTACTTGTAAGCTCCCCGGTCAGTTCATTTGTGACCTTTATCACATTTTCATCATACAGATTCTTTTTTGTTGCATACGTTTTAATATCCGGATAGGTTTTATTCAAAGACTTCTGGTTGCGAAGTTTCTCACCTTTATCAAACATGATCCTTTCGCCCTGCATCAGACCATTTTTAAAATTCTCCAGGGTTTTCTTATAGTAGAATTCATACAGGGTCATCTGCAGAGCCGTTATCAGTTTTGCTCTTGCTTTTTCCTGATCGCTTGCTGTCTTTGGCAGCTTTGTCTGAGGCACGTTTGCATTATCTTTAAAGTACCTTATGACATCATGATTATCCTTAACTTTGAATTTTTTCTTGAAAAATTCCCGCTCATCTACTGTCATCCCCAGACGGTCAAAAATCGTTTGCACGGTAGGATTATTATTAAGTTTAATATCAGCACCGCCTCTGCTTGTCAGAACATTATCCAGTCGATTTAACATGTCCTCTTTCATACTTTCAAATGTCATTTTCAGATGAACTGCCTTACTGCCGCTTATCCATACCAGATAGGCAGCCATATCTTCCTTTTCCCTGGCATTTTTTATTTTCTCATTCGTCTCCGCCTTTACCTGTTCCCGGCCAAGTTCCAGATCGACCATGCCTTCTATTCTGGCAACATTCTGAAACAATTGCCGTGCTTTATTAAAATTACCACCATTTAAATCATCAACATCATTTAAATAATCATCAAAATTTTTGAAATCCGCAAAGCCTTTCTCCTGCTCAACATTGGAAAGCAGTGTGCGACCCTTTAAATCATTTAATACCTTTTGCTGCAGCTTGAACCAGTACAGATCCACCGGTGTAGTCTGTTTTCTCTCAGTCAGATCGATATTTTCCTTTAACTCATCATCAGAAAATCCCCTATAAACCTCGTCATTTTCTTTCATTACTGTATCCCCTTTCTCATAATAACTTGTTGTATCGCCATGCTTTTATCCATAATACAGGAAACATCCGCAAATGGTTGCATGATTTCGGTTTTTGGAGCAGATCCTCATCCGAGGAAACCGGCGATCATCTCCAGTATGGGCAGATGGAACAGATACACCGGATATGTCAGACGTGATAAATCACCTACGGCTGCGGGCATCCTGCCCGATGTATTCCTGCCCGTACTGACAAGCAGCATCAGCGCCACAAAAAACAGGGCTATCACAGCAAAATCCCAAAGGCTTCTGACACCAAACTGAAAATAAACCGTGACACCTGCCAGGATCAGGTTGGCCGTAGCGGCGGCTATCACGTATCCTGCTTTTCCGTTCCCGTTATCATTATCCTGTTTCCTGCCTGTCCAAAGCTGCGTAACCGCCCCCAGAAAAACACCCAGACCAAGTCCGGCCAGCGCCCTTAAAAAGCCGTAATATGATGCGATCACATCAATCTTGGCAATAAGCCTGGCAAAATATCCATAGAGCAAAATCGATGCGACAGGGCAGATCGCCAGGGACGTCACTCTGCCGCCAACCAGAAGCAACAGCATAATCAAAAGGCTCCCCCAAAACAGCGTCGCCACATACCAGTCTGTGAGCACCATGACCGAACCGCCCAGCGGGCTGCACTGCAGCATCACAAACTCCGCCCTGCAGTCCTTAAGATAGGCCCATACCCCATCCGGCGGTATCTCACCGGTCAGCAGCCGCACCGCCAGCATGAGCGCCATTGCGCACAGGTACATGGGGTAGAGCCTTAAAAGGCGCCTGCCGGCATAAGAAAAAAAAGCACCGCTTTTCCGGGTCATTTCGATCTTTTGATACGCCCGATACACCCCGTATCCGCTGAGGATAAAATAAAACTCCACGCAAAGATAACCTGCTCCCAGAAGATTTTTTTCAAATACCATACCGATATGATAGAGTACAATGACCAGACAGAAAATAATCCTCCATATTTCGATATTCAGATTGCGCCCACCGGCGCCGGTATTCTTTTGCATCCCGCTTTCTGTTTCTCCCCCTGGTTTTCTGCATATCTGCCGGCTCCTTCCGCCTCGTATGTCGTCATTCATTCTACGCATCTGATTGTCGACATTTAATGGCCGGAGTAATAAATTTGATTCGCACTCTGCATCTTGACATTTCTGCGTAAAATCTGTAAAATACTCTTTGTTGAGCGCAGGGTTAGTACATCGGTAGTACGCCAGCTTCCCAAGCTGGATAGGCGGGTTCGACTCCCGTACCCTGCTTTTTTTAATTTAAAAAAACGGGATCGAAACCGTTCGATCCCATCTTCTGTTTCTGTATGCAAATAAACCATTCTTCAAAGTCCCAGCTTTGTCTTTTCTTCATTATACTCTTCCTGTGTCAATATGCCGCTGCTAAGCAACACATTAAGCTTGTCGAGTTTTTCCTGTTTGGCCGGATCAAGGGCAGGCGCAGGCGCAGGGGTAGCAGGAGCTACTGCTGCTGTCGGGAATGCTGCCGGTGTTGGCACAGTATATACAGGTGCCATTGCGGGAGCTGCCATCTTGGCAGCCTTGGCCTTATCGACCGCACCCCTGACGGCATCGGCATCGCCCAGCTGCGGAAAGATGAGATAGCGCTCCATCCCGCCGGGTACCTTGATATGAAGATAAGGTGCAGGAATCTTGTTCATGACGGTCTCACCGACGCTATCCACCGCACCGATCCAGTGATTGAAATTGTCGACCTTGGAATTCATGCCGTTTTCATAAGGACTTACGAAAGCAATCCCATTGACCCTTGCATTGGTAATATTCAGCCGAAGGTCTTCTTTTCTCTTGACTAAAAGTCCCTCTTTAAATTGATAATCTCTGTTAAAAAAGCCCTGTTCGTCCCTGATACAGGAATTACAAACCTCTCCTACGGAGTCCCTTCCGCAAACAAAACACTTCATGTGAAAACCTCCTTATGTTCCAAAAGCTTCACTTATCTTGATCCGCCTCCTGAACCATATCATAAACGGCGATCCGGGATGCCTCCATCTCCGGCATACCTATGAAGATGCCACCATAAGAGAAGGTGTCCTCCTCCTTGATGATCCTCACAATCTCGATAAATGCGTGGAGCACTTCCTTGGTCCAGATCGTCAAAAAGCCTTCGTATACGGCTCCTATCTCCAACGGCTTGTCACACACAAAACCGACTCCCGTCTTGGATACATCAACGACCTCAATGGAAATCTCCTCGGAAAAAGCTTCTCCATCGGATAAGCGTTTTAGCACAAGCCTGGATTCCAGACCGATCCGCTTACTTCTTCTGCGTTCATCCATATCATTCACCCCACGTTTGGAACAATCTTACCATTATTCTATCAAAATGAAACTTTTTTTACAAGCCCTGCTGAAAATTGCGGACTCAGACTATGATCATGGCATCCCCAAAGGAAAAGAACCGATATCTTTCCCTGACCGCTTCTTCGTATGCGCCCAGGACTCTCTCACGCCCCGCAAGCGCACTGACAAGCATGATCAGAGTTGATTCGGGAAGATGAAAATTGGTGATCAGGCCGTCCGGAACCTTGAATTTGTAGCCGGGATAGATAAAGATATCCGTCTCTCCCTGTCCTGCTCTGACCAATCCGGTTTCATCAGCGCAGCTTTCCACCGTCCTGCAGCTGGTGGTTCCCACACAGATCACCCTGCCGCCATTCTGCCGCGCATGATTGATCTGCCCGGCAGCCTGAGGCGACACCTCATACCACTCCGTATGCATATGATGCTCAAGGATATTATCTTCTTTTACGGGACGGAACGTCCCAAGACCTACATGAAGCGTGACATAGGCGATATCCACTCCCATGGATGCAACCTCAGCCAGCAATTCATCCGTAAAATGCAGACCTGCCGTCGGCGCCGCGGCACTGCCGTCATATTTGGCATATACCGTCTGATACCTGTTTTTATCTTCCAGTTTTTCCGTAATGTAAGGAGGCAGGGGCATCTCCCCCAGACGATCCAGAACCTCCTCAAAAACGCCGTCACAGCTAAACCGGATCAATCTGTTTCCCTCTTCGACGATATCCGTCACTTCGCCGGTCAGAAGACCGTCTCCAAACTGCAGCTTCATGCCCACTCTGGCTTTTTTACCGGGTCTGACCAGCACTTCCCACAGCATCAGCTCCCTGCGCCTTAGCAAGAGTACTTCCACCGCGCCGCCTGTATCCATACGTTTCCCGAACAGCCTTGCGGGGATCACTCTGGTATTATTCAGCACCAGACAGTCTCCCGCCCGCAGAAACCTTTTGATATCCGTAAAATGATAATGACTCACTTCCCCCGTCTCCCGTGACAGATGCATCAGTCTGGAAGCGCTCCTTTGTTCAAGGGGATGCTGTGCGATCAGCTCCCTGGGCAGGTCATAGTAAAAATCACTTTTTTTCAGTTCCATCATTATGCTCTCAGCTCGATCCCCATGGATTCAAGACCGTTCAATATCTTCTTCATGGCGCCGGAGACATCCGCATCCTCCAGCGTTCTGTCCTTGGCCCTGAAGGAAAGGGAATAAGCTACCGATTTATAGCCTTCTTTGATCTGATCGCCCTCATACACATCAAAAAGCTTCAGTTCTTCCAGAAGCCGTCCGCCGCGTTGACGGATCATCTTTTCGATCTCTCCCACCAGAATATCCTTCGGTACAACCATGGACAGGTCTCTGGTCACCGCGGGGAATTTGGCAATCCCTTCATATTTTCTGTCAAAGGTAACAAACTCAAGTACTGCAGGCAGATCGATCACTGCCACATACGCTCTGGTACCGATCTCATAGGTATCCAGCACAGCCGGATGTACCTCTCCGATAAAGCCCAGTACGGTGTCCTTATATATGATGTCAGCCTGTCGTCCGGGATGCAGATAAGGCTTTTTGCCTGTGGGATCGTATACCCTCTCCTCATCCATTCCCAGCTCTTTAAAGAACTGCTCGACAACACCTTTCATCGTAAAGAAATCACCGTTGCCGTACATGCCCAGGGTGAACATGCTCCTTTCATCCGGCAGCTCTTCCAGCGGCAGAGCCTTGGGCAGATATACATTGGCAATCTCAAACAGACGGACATTTTTATTGCGTCTGTTGTAATTGGTCGAAAGACTGGTGAGGATTCCGTTCAGGGAGCTTGTCCTCATAATGGAAAAATCCTCGCCCAGCGGATTGGATATCCTGATCGCCTTGCGCAGCACATCCTCCTCTGGGATCTGTAATTTATCAAACACTTTGGGGCTTTCAAAGGAATAGCACATTCCCTGTGAAAAGCCGCTGTAGATCGCAACTCTGGAAGCAATTCCCTCCACAACGAGCTTGAAGGGCATCTTGCCCGTGGTTGCCTCGCCGCTGGGCAGCGTCATGGGAATCTTGTCATAGCCCCAGAATCTGGCAATCTCTTCCGCAATGTCCGCCTTGCTCAGAAGATCCTGTCTGAAGGACGGGCAGGTAAGCGTATCGGCAGCCTCATCATATTCCACTTCGATCTTTTTAAAGATCTCAAGCATCGTCTCTTTGTCGATATCCGTTCCCAGAAAATCATTGTAAAATTCAGGCTCAAAGGGAAGTGTAACAAGAGGCTTTATCGGTTCCTTCACATCTACGACACCGCCTACCACCTCGCCGCAGCCCAGCTCGTCGATGAGCTGGCATGCTCTGTTGATGGCTTCCAGCGCATTATTCGGGTCCAGCCCTTTTTCAAACTTGCCGGAGGCATCGGAGCGGATACCCACACGCTTGGCACTCTTTCGGATGTTGGCGCCGTTAAAGGTCGCCGCCTCAAAGAGCACGGTCTTTACTTCATCCGTGATCTTGGAATTCTCACCGCCCATGATACCCGCAATGCCGATCTCCTTTTCCGCATCGCAGATCATCAGCACATCGGAATCGATATTACGCATCTGACCGTCCAAAGTCTGGAACTGTTCTCCGTCTTTACCTCTGCGGACGATGATCTTGTGACCTGCAACCGTATCCAGATCAAAAGCATGCATCGGCTGTCCATACTCTTCCATCACATAATTGGTGATATCCACCAGATTGTTGATGGGTCTGATGCCGCTGGATGCCAGTCTTCTCTGCATCCATTCCGGACTCGGTTCGATCTTGATATTTTTTACCACTCTTGCGCAGTATCTGGGGCACAGGTCGGTATCCTTCACCTCCACGGATACATAATCCTCAGCCTTTTCGCTGTTTTCATTCACTTTTACCGAAGGCGCCTTAAAGGGCAGATCAAAGGTGGCCGCCGCCTCTCTGGCGATTCCCAGGATGCTGTAGCAGTCTACTCTGTTGGATGTGACCTCAAACTCAAACTGTGTGTCATGAAGTCCCAGCGCCTCTACCGCATCGCTGCCCACTTCGACATCCTTCGAAAAAATATAGATCCCGTTCTCCGGTGCTTCGGGATACATATTGCGATCGCTGCCCAGCTCTTCAATGGAACACATCATGCCAAAGGAATCCACGCCGCGCAGCTTGCCCGCCTTGATGGGAATACCGTCTTCGGGCAACGGGGAGCCGTCATGTCCGCCGGCCACTTTACCACCATCCAGAACCACCGGAACCTTGTCACCCTCTTTTACATTGGGCGCACCTGTCACGATCTGTATGGTCTCATTGCCGATGTTGACCTGACATACGATCAGCTTGTCCGCATCGGGATGTTTTTCGATCTTATCGATCTGTCCCACTACGATCTTTTCCAGATTTTTGTCCATCCGGTGATATCCCTCGCACTTGGTACCGGACAGCGTCATCTTATCCATAAATTCCTGATCCGTGCAGTTAAGATCAGGCACATAGGCCTTGAGCCAGTTCATTGCCGCATTCATAGTCGTTTTCCCTTCTACTAAAATATAATTCAAGACTCGCTCGCGAGTCTTGGCGCGGGATTTGCGTCAGCTATGCTGACATATTTCATATGCAAATCCCTGCGCATCCTC
>CAJOOZ010000090.1 GCA_905236705.1 uncultured Lachnospiraceae bacterium
ACTGAAAGTGGCTTAATTCCTAACAAAATCCGTGCGCATCCTTGCGGAGCATTATAGTAAGCGAAATTACATATTTCGCTTACTATAAATTTACATTTTCACTTGTCTTTTCGCTCATCTGCTGCATCGGCAGATCCTGACGCAGCAGACCGCGGGCAAAAGATAAAAGGAGCGAAATATGAAAAGAGTCTTTTTGATCGTACTGGACAGCTTTGGGATCGGTGCCGCGCCGGATGCCGAAGCTTTTGGAGATGCGGGAACCAATACCATAGGTTCGTGTTCCACATCCGGATTCTTTCAGCTTCCCAATCTGAGAAAGCTGGGATTGTTTGATATTGATGGCGTAGATGTGGGCGGCAGGGTGACGCCTGTTCGGGAGATTGAAGGCAGAGTGGCGCGTATGCGCGAGGCGTCCGCCGGCAAGGATACGACCATCGGACACTGGGAGATCGCAGGGATCATTTCCCCGAAGCCGCTTCCCACCTATCCAAATGGTTTTCCGAAGGAGATCCTGGATGAGTTTTCGGCTCGCACGGGACGGGGTGTATTGTGTAACAGGCCGTATTCCGGAACGCAGGTCATAGCCGATTACGGAGATGAGCATATGAGGACGGGAGATCTGATCGTTTATACCTCGGCCGACAGTGTATTTCAGATTGCAGCCCATGAATCCGTGGTGCCTCTGGAGGTCCTGTATGAGGACTGCCGGATCGCGCGGGATATTCTGAAGGGCGAGCATGGTGTAGGCCGCGTTATAGCCAGACCCTTTGTCGGGAGCAGCGGCAACTATCAGAGGACGGCAAACCGCCACGATTTTTCCTTGAAGCCGCCCCGTCCCACCCTTCTGGATCATGTCAAAAATGCGGGCAGGGATGTGCTGGCGGTAGGCAAGATCCACGATATCTTTGCGGGAGAGGGCATGACGGAATACGTCTTTACCACATCCAATGCGGACGGCATAGAAAAGACGCTGGAATACATGGATCGTGATTTTGACGGGCTTTGTTTTGTGAATCTGGTGGATTATGATATGCTATACGGTCACAGGCGCGATATCGACGGCTATGCCAAAGCGCTTGCGTATTTCGATGAAAAACTGCCACAGATCTGCGGGAAAATGAGAGAAGACGATATGCTTTTGCTGACCGCAGACCACGGATGCGACCCGGGGTATCTGAAGACAACAGATCATACCAGGGAATATACGCCCTGCATCATGTACGGACAAAAGTTAGCACCTGCTAATTTAGGAACGAGAGAAACCTTTGCGGATATTGCCGCCACGGTGCTGGATTATCTTGATGTCAGGGGGGAGAGCGACGGAAGATCCATGCTCTGATGGCGTGGCAATTTTACCGGCCGGAGTAATAATAATGAGCGAAAGGATAATACAGATATGAATCAGATTGAAAAAGAGATTTCCCGTCGTCGCACGTTTGCGATCATTTCCCATCCGGATGCGGGCAAGACAACGCTGACGGAGAAATTTCTCTTATACGGCGGAGCAATCAACCTGGCCGGTTCGGTCAAGGGAAAGGCGACTGCCAGACATGCGGTCTCCGACTGGATGGAGATCGAAAAGGAGAGAGGTATTTCGGTGACCTCCTCCGTATTGCAGTTTGAGTATGACGGATATTGCATCAACATCCTGGACACACCGGGACATCAGGATTTCTCGGAGGACACCTACAGGACACTGATGGCTGCCGATTCGGCGGTGATGGTCATTGACGGAGCCAAGGGCGTCGAGCCACAGACCAGAAAGCTGTTCAAGGTATGTGTGATGCGAAAGATCCCGATCTTTACTTTTATTAACAAGATGGACAGGGACGCCAATGATTCTTTTGACCTGCTGGATGAGATCGAAAAGGAGCTGGGAATTGCTACCTGCCCCATTAACTGGCCCATCGGCTCCGGTAAGGAGTTCAAAGGGGTATATGAGAGGGCTTCGGGAAATGTGCTGACCTTTTCCGATACGGAAAAAGGCACAAAGGAAGGAAAAGCCTCTGTGATCCCGCTGGATGACGGGGATGCCCTAAAGGCGGAGATCGGAGAGCAGGCACTTGAAAAACTGAATGAGGAGATCGAGCTGCTGGATGGTGCCAGCGCCGAATACGATCTGAAGGAGATACAGGCCGGCAATCTGACGCCTGTCTTTTTCGGGTCGGCTCTTACCAATTTCGGGGTGGAAGTATTTTTGCAGCATTTTCTAAAGATGACTCAGGCTCCGCTTCCGAGAATGTCGGATGAGGGGCTGATCGAGCCTGCGCAGAGAGAGTTTTCCGCTTTTGTTTTCAAGATCCAGGCGAATATGAACAAGGCGCACCGCGATCGCGTGGCATTTATGAGGATCTGTTCCGGCAAATATGACGCGCAGATGGAAGTAAAGCATGTGCAGGGCGGAAAAGTCATGCGTCTGTCGCAGCCGCAGCAGATCATGGCGGATTCCAGAAAGATTCTTGATGAGGCCTATGCGGGAGATATCATCGGCGTATTCGATCCGGGCATTTTTTCCATCGGAGATACCCTGTGTGCTCCCCGGGAGGAGTTTCACTATGCGGGGATTCCCACTTTTGCACCGGAGCATTTTGCGAGAGTCAGACAGCTTGATACCATGAAACGCAAGCAGTTTGTAAAGGGTATCACGCAGATTGCCCAGGAGGGTGCGATCCAGATCTTTAAGGAGCTGGACAGCGGAATGGAAGAGATCATCGTAGGCGTGGTGGGCGTACTGCAGTTTGATGTACTGAAATATCGTCTGGAGAATGAGTATAATGTGGATATCAGACTGGAACCGCTGCCCTATGAGCACATACGCTGGATCGAAAATGAGAATCCGGATCTGAACAAACTGGTGGGGACATCGGATATGAAAAAGGTAACGGACCTTAGGGAAAGACCGCTGCTTTTATTTGTCAATCCGTGGAGTGTACAGATGGTGCTGGACAGAAACGAAGGTCTCATCCTGAGTGAATTCGGAAGATAAGATGAACGCAGGACGAAATCGGGCGGATATTTGAGACTTTCCAAAAGGCAAAGAATTTGTTATACTCAATAGAGCAAAAGAGTTGGTTTATCGAAAGGAGTCATACAAATGGAGGCAAATGCTGAAGAAATGAAATTGGAAGACGGAACGATCCAAACCATCGGAAGCGTGCAGATCGCGGATGATGTGGTGGCTATGATAGCAGCTCTTGCAGCAGCCGAGGTCGAGGGCGTTTCCCTGCCTACAGGAGCGGTTGTGGGCGACGCGCCGGTCAGAGGCGGCGTGAAAAAGATTATGAAGAATGTCAAGGTGGATGTTGCGGGAGAAAATGTTTCCGTTGAAATTGCTGTTGCCATCGATTACGGCTACAATATTCCCCAGACCGGACAGAGTGTACAGGGCAGGATCAAGGCAGCTATAGAGAATATGACCGGCCTGATGGTGTCTGATGTGAACGTGCATGTGGCCAAGGTGAATATGCAATGAGTCGGTCGAAGCTGAGGGAAAAGATATTCCGTCTCTTATTTCGTGTGGAGTTTCATTCAGACGAGGAGTTTGCCTTGCAGGAGGCAAACTTTCTGAAGGATGAGGAACAGCAGCAGATGACGGAGGAAGAGAGCCGTCAGGTGACAGAAAAGTGCGAGAGCGTGATCAAAAAACTTGACGAGATAGATGGGATGCTTTCGGAAAAGACAACGGGATGGAACCTTCAGAGGATTGGTAAGGCCGAGCTTACGATCCTGCGTCTGGCGGTGTATGAGATACTGTTTGATGATTCGATCCCTGTTTCGGTTGCCATCAATGAGGCTGTTGAACTGGCCAGGAAATACGGTGCCAAGGATGCACCGTCATTTATCAACGGAGTGCTGGCCAAGTTTGCAAAGGCTTAAATAAATGGGCAGGAATATATACAGCGTGACAGATATAACGGCATATCTGAAACGTCTGATCTCACAGGATTTTATGTGCAGTTCTATCAGCATCAGGGGAGAGCTGAGCAATGTGAAATATCACAGCTCGGGTCATATTTATTTTACCCTGAAGGATGCGGGAGCTGCACTTTCGTGTATTATGTTCGCATCCGACAGAAGAGGGCTGACCTTTCGGATGGAGGACGGTCAGAAAGTTGTCTGCAGCGGTTCGGTCAGTGTCTATGAGCAGGCAGGCAGATATCAGCTCTATGTCAAAAATGCAGAGCAGGTCGGAAACGGAGAGCTCTATGCCAGATTCGAAAAGATCAGGGATGAGCTGGCTCAGATGGGGATGTTTGATGCATCCTATAAACAGCCTGTGCCCAGACTTGTGAGACGGCTGGGGGTGATCACCTCGCCAACCGGTGCGGCCCGAAGGGATATAGAGCAGATTGCCCATCGCAGAAACCCTTATGTGCAGATCATTCTGTATCCTGCGCTGGTACAGGGAGAAGGAGCGGTAGACAGCGTGATCAGAGGCATCAGAGCTCTGGAAAAAGAGCAGGTGGATGTGATGATCGTGGGCAGGGGCGGCGGCAGCATTGAGGATCTGTGGGCCTTTAATTCCCCCGAAATCGCACAGGCGGTGTTTGACTGTCCGGTGCCGATCATTTCCGCAGTCGGACATGAAACGGATACAACGATCATAGACTTTGTATCGGATCTCAGGGCGCCTACGCCTTCTGCCGCAGCGGAGCTTGCTGTCTGTGATATCTTTGAACTGATGGATCAGCTGGATGGATATGAGCTGGCGCTGAAGCGGATGATGGGACACAGGATCGAAAGAAGCCGTATGCTGGTGGGCCGGTGCAAGCTGGAACTGGACGGACTCTCTCCTGTCAGAGTGCTGGAGAACCGCAGACAAAGTCTGGCGGAGTATCAGAACAAGCTGCACAGGGGCATGTTGTACAAAAAGCAGGAGGCCGGACGCAGCATTAAGCAGATGCATGCGTCGCTTTCCGGCAGCATGGTATCAGCTCTTCGGGATGGCAGGATGGAACTGATAAGGCTCTCCGACAAGCTGGAGAATGAGCAGAGATTACGCCTGCAGAAGGCCGGAAACGATGTGGCACTGCTGGCCTCAAGGCTGGACGGGCTGTCGCCGCTCAAACGTCTGGCGGCAGGATATGCCTATGTGGAAGGCGAGGATGAAAAGGGTAGAAGGAGCGTTCGGGAAGTCAGAAGCGGAGAACTGCTCAAGGTCTATATGAGAGACGGTCATATTCTGGCACGGGCAGAGCAGGTATGTCCGGCAGATTCAGATAATATGAAGTGAATTTGGAGACTAAATTCAGGAACGGAATTTGGGAACGAAATTCAGAAACGGATAGCTAGAAAAATAAGGACGGATAACAATAATGGCAAAGGAAAATACAAATACGAAACCGGAGGAAAGCGCAAGCTTTGAAGAACAGTTTCAAAAACTCGAAGAGTATGTCGAAAAGATGGAAGATCCGGATACTACCTTAGGGGAGTCCTTTGAGACATACAAGGCGGGGATCAAGCTTGTTCAAAGTCTGAACGGCATGATCGACAGGATGGAAAAGGAAGTGGAAGTGCTGTCGCAGGACGAGGAGGCATAATGGAGGGCTTTGAAAAAGCACTGCAAATCAGGGCTGAGCAGGCAGAGAGGATCGTCCTTTCTTACCTTCCGGCAGAAGAGGGCAGGGAAAAGAAGATCTACGAGGCGATGAATTACAGCGTCAAAGGGGGCGGCAAGAGGCTTCGCCCCATTCTGATGCTGGAGGCCTTCAGACTGTTCGGGGGAGAAGAAGAAAAGATCCACCCCTTTATGGCAGCGCTGGAAATGATACATTCCTATTCGCTGATCCATGATGATCTGCCGGAGATGGACAATGATGATCTGCGCAGGGGCAGGGCGACCTGTCATGTGGTTTTTGGTCAGGCAATGGCGGTACTGGCCGGAGACGGTCTGCTGAATCTGGCGTTCGAAACGGCGATAAGCGCTGTCAGCGGTGCAGAGCCGGAGGATATGGCAAAAGCGGCCAAGGCGGCCTGTGTACTGGCCCAAAAAGCCGGCTGCAGTGGCATGATCGGTGGACAGGTGGCTGATATCGAAGCGGAGGAAAAGGGAAATATTGCAGATGACGGAGAGCTTTTGTTCATCCAGGAAAAAAAGACCGGTGCCCTGCTTGAGGCTGCGCTTATGATCGGTGGTATCATGGGAGATGCCGATGATGAGCAGGTGCAAAGGCTTAAGAGGATCGGCAGATGGGTTGGCACCGCTTTTCAGATCAGGGATGATATACTGGATGTGACCGGAGATGAAGCACAGCTCGGCAAACCCATCGGCTCCGATGAGAAGAATGACAAGTTGACTTATGTATCGCTTCACGGACTGGAAGCGGCGGGAAAGAGGGTAGCACAGCTGTCAGGTCAGGCGGAACGGGAGCTTTCGCTTCTGCCGGGAGATACCACGTTTCTGAAGGCGCTTTTTTCCTATCTGATTGAGAGAAATAAATAGATGATTCTGGACAGGATTCAAAAAGAAAATGATATAAAAAAGATTCCCCAGGGGGATCTGGAACAACTGGCGGCGGAAATCAGGGAATTTCTGATCGAAAAGATCAGTAAATACGGAGGACATCTGGGAGCCAATCTCGGAGCGGTGGAGCTTACCATGGCACTGCACCTTGTTCTGAATCTGCCGGAGGACAAGATTATATGGGATGTCGGGCATCAGAGCTATACGCACAAACTGCTCACAGGGCGCAGAGACGGATTTGAGACGCTGCGTCAGTACGGAGGGATGAGCGGTTTTCCGAAACGTAAGGAAAGCGACTGCGACTGTTTTGATACGGGACACAGTACGACATCCATTTCCGCAGGACTCGGTCTGTGCCAGGCCAGGGATCTTCTGGGCAAAAAACAGACCATAGTGGCTGTCATCGGAGACGGCTCTTTGACCGGCGGGATGGCTTACGAGGCTCTGAATAACGCTGCAAGACTGGAGACGAATTATATCATCGTGCTGAACGACAACAATATGTCGATCTCCGAAAATGTGGGTGGGGTTTCCCAATATCTGAACTCCATCAGAACAGATTCCAAGTATCTGGATCTGAAGGAC
>CAJOOZ010000091.1 GCA_905236705.1 uncultured Lachnospiraceae bacterium
GTACGATATCCGGATCGCTGTCAATGACCGTAATATCATGTCCTTCTTTGCTCAGCTGCTCAACCAGCGTGGCGCCGACTTTGCCGCAGCCGGCAATGATGATATGAAGCCCTTTGGATGCAGATTGGGGTGAATGGGGTAATTTGGGCATAAACATGTTGATTCTCCTTATCTTCAGTGATGATGGCCTCCGCCTCCGTGTGAGAAACCGCCGGAGGAAACGTGATGACCGCCACCGCCGCCGGAACTGCTCTCGATCCGGTGTTTATGTACGCTCTTATGCAGAAAACGATCCTCTTTGTTTACCATCACCGGTTTCCCTCCCGTTACGTAAGTCATGGGAGTCGTGGTATCCTTTGCTACTTTTGCATAAAAATGATAGGTGAAATATCCCACTGCGACCAGCAATGACACGATCACAGCCACCACAGCCGGCACTCTGGCGGATCCGATCCCTCCATTCATATGCTTTGCAATCCCATTCACATAAATCCTGTAGGCCTCATAGGGATTTTCATTGACAACGCTGCAGACAGCATCCAGAAGCTCATCGATATCAGAACTCGAATACCTGCTTTCAACCCTGCCGGAGGTGGACAGCCATGTATCGCCATTATAATCACCGAAGCTGTACCAGTTATCCACCAGCACCGCGCCGTCTCCGTGCGCTCTGTCATAGCCGAAGAGGTTTTCGTCATAAAAATCATCTGCCCAGTCTCTGATTCCGTTCCACTCATTTCCGAGAGGTTCATTCAACGTGACCAGAATGATATCGCAGCCGCACTCATCCTGCTTTTTGGCGATCAGCTCCTCCAGCTTTTGCTCTTCCTCATCCGTAAGCTTGTCGCCGCGGTCGAACACCCTGTCCTTTTGCAGGCACTGCGTATTGCCTCTTGTAATTTCCGCCCTGGGATTGTTTTTGCGATACCCCCAAAAGCAGCCGGTAGCCACAGCGCATACGATCCATATGATAAAAAATATGCGAAAATGTTTTATATACAGTTTCATTGTTTACAGACTCCCGATGATAATGTTCCACATGGCAAACAGACTTAAAAAACCGGCAAAGACCGTTCCGGAATAAAGCAGGATCTTGAGCACGGAACGGGGCGGGGTTCCCACAAGCTTGCCCGTCTGTCCGTTGATATAAAACGGATAGGTCTTGTCATGGTATTGATAATAATATGTCCATACCGGAAACATCGAGTAGGTAGTCTCTTTTTGTCTGTAGCTGCTGTCATCCTTTCTGCCCGTCATGGATGTATAACCGTCGATCGTACCCTCGGTAATGGCCTTGGCGTCCTCTCTTGCTTTGCTCAGTGCCCGCGCCAGCAGCTCCTCGCTCTCCATATTGTACTGTTCCGCCAGAAAACCCGACAGGTATTTGGGCTCAAAGGATCGGAGCAGATGATAGTCGTAGGGCTCCAGCAGATCCATGATCTCATCCGGTTTGGCATAAGATGCATCAGCGGGCATCTTGTCGATAGGCACTTCCATGGTGCGCTCCACCTGATAGGAGGAATCCTCGGTATATCTGTATTCGCCGCTGGTCCAGCTCCTGACCTTGTGCCCGATGGCCGAGATCGTATAACGGATATCAAAGTCAAAAAGAAAAAAGGGCACATACATCCCTTCCATTTGGGAAAGCCTGGCATCCGAAAGAAAATCATCCGGAAGAAAACAGTTCTTCCCAAACTGGTCTTTCAGGATCTGTTCCGCTTCTTTATGTCCCTTTTCAAACGGCAGTATCAGCTTGGGCTCATATTCACCCGTGGTGCGCTCCTCAACGATCACATAGGAATCGCAGTATTCACACTTAAGAGCCGCATTGTATTTTTCGATCTTGAGCTCCCCGCCGCAGGCCGGACAGTTGAACATCCCCTCCGACGGTACCACTTCCTCCTGATCCTCGCTCTCGCAATAAGGACAGTACATTTTGCTTCTCTCAGGAGAATAAACTGTATTACCACCACAGTTTTTACATCTGAAGATCATATAATTTCCCTCTTATTTCGGTCACTTTGGCAATCGCTCCCTAGAATTGCCCAAAACCAAACCTAAGTATACACCCATTATATAAAAAAGACAATGTTTCTAATTTTTTGACCTTTTGGCACGGACATCTTATAATACAGCTATGAAAATCAACCAGATCAGCTTTTATGACCAATTCAACTGTATCGGCCAGGGCTGCCCCGAAAACTGCTGCATGGGATGGTTCATCCCCCTTACCGCAGAAGACATAAAGCGCCTCAGACGGGAAAGAGGAATGCTGGGACTGCGTCTCTTTGCAGCCACAGGCGGCTGGCAGCGCGATCATTTCAACGAAGACTGCCGCTACTGTCCCTTTTTAAACAAGGAAAACCTCTGTCACCTGCAGCTCAAAAAGGGGCATTCCTTTATACCGGAGGTCTGCAGGGAATACCCGCGTTTTTACCGAAACTACGGCCCGCTTGAGGAGAGGTATCTGGATCTGTCCTGTCCGGTGGTCTGCGGTCTGTTTTATGACAATATGCAGGATCTGCACATCAGTTCTACTCAGGAAGAACCTTTTTCAGGCTGCTATATCACCAATGACGATCCCGTCCTTTTGCAGCGGCTTCTCACCATCCGCGATGAACTTCTGGCAGCCCTTTCGAATCTGTCCGGTTATGAGGATCTGCAGAAAACACTGTTGGCGATCACGGCCTATGCAGGCGCCATGCAGCATGCCTGTCTGAACTATGATGCTTCCTTGGAATCGCTGGAATCCTTTGAAACCTTCAGACGCCGCCTTGAAGAGGGGCAGATTGTACTGCGCCCTTCAGATCCCGTCCTTGCCAATGCATTTCCGTTTCATATCTCTGTCTACAACAGACTGATGGGCAGTTCCTTTTACCATGAAAATCTGTCCTTTTCCAATGCGACGCTGCATGGGTTGTGCCGCCTTTTTCTGGACGACTTCAGCCGGCAGCTCTCCACTCAGAAAGGCTGGGAAAAGTTAGCAAATGCTTACTTTTTGCAGTATCCGGAGCATGCCCGTCTCTACGGAGCATATCTGGCTTACTACCTGTTTATGTATTTTCTTCGCACCTACGAGACATACAGTTTTGTGAAACAAGTCCGTACCGGTCTGATACATACCAATATGGTCTTTTTATTCCATGTACTCTTCTCGCAAAAAAAACAAAAGCCGGTGCCTGCCGACCTGATCCGGATCATCTCCGTCTACAACCGGAGGGCTTATTTCAGCGATTCGGTTCTGGATGATATGTATAAGGCGTTGGATTCCTGATTTTTCTGTGTTATGATAATGAGGCATTACAAAAAATCATCGGAGGAATTAAAAATGGCAGAAAATCCTATTGTAACCATCACCATGGAAAACGGAGACACGATCAAAGCCGAGCTCTACCCCGGGATCGCTCCCAATTCCGTTAACAACTTCATCAGCCTGATCAAAAAGGGCTTCTATGACGGGCTGATCTTTCACCGCGTGATCAGAGGCTTTATGATTCAGGGCGGCTGCCCCGACGGAAACGGAATGGGAGGTCCGGGATATTCCATACGGGGCGAATTTTCCATGAACGGATTTACCAATGACCTGAAGCATACCGAGGGCGTCCTTTCCATGGCCAGAGCGCAGGATCCCGACTCCGCCGGCAGTCAGTTTTTCATCATGCACAAAAACTCTCCTCACTTGGACGGCTCTTATGCGGCTTTCGGAAAAGTGACCGAGGGCATGGAGGTTGTCAACAAGATTGCCGAAACCGCCACCGACTATATGGACCGGCCGCTGGAGGACCAAAGGATCAGACAGGTCACGGTAGATACCTTTGGGGTAGATTATCCCCAGCCCGAGACCGTTTAGACGTTCACATTTCGTTTACACTTTATTATAAAAAACTTAATTCACATAACATTCTTTGGACAAGAAGATTTTCTATACTGTGTACAACGAAATGAAACAAACGTTTATTTGAAACTTTTTCATAAATGCCGGATGAAATCCCCTTTCATCCGGCTTCCTCCCTTTTATGGGGGTTTTTACAGCTTTTTTGAAATAAAACGACCACCCGCAGGTGGTCGTTTTTGTCTTACAATATGAAAATTTCTGTTTATTGTTCGATTCTCAGGCCTTGCCGTCAGATCCGAGTACGTTGAGGATCTTGTGAGCAACCATATCCTTAACAGCCTGACGAGCGGGCTTTAAGTACTGACGAGGATCAAAGTGATCGGGATGCTCTGCAAAGTACTTACGGATATTACCGGTCATTGCAAGACGGATATCGGAGTCGATGTTGATCTTGCAGACAGCCAGCTTGGCTGCTTCACGAAGCTGCTCCTCGGGAATACCTACTGCATCCGGCATATTACCGCCATACTGGTTTACCATCTTAACGAACTCCTGCGGAACGGAAGAAGAACCGTGAAGAACGATAGGGAAACCGGGCAGTCTCTTGATGCACTCTTCGAGAACGTCGAAACGAAGCGGCGGCGGAACCAGAATGCCGTCTGCATTTCTTGTGCACTGCTCGGCAGTGAACTTGTATGCTCCGTGAGAAGTACCAATCGCAATGGCAAGGGAATCGCAGCCGGTTCTGTCTACGAACTCCTCAACCTCTTCCGGACGGGTGTAAGCTTCTTTACCGGACTCTACAACAACCTCATCCTCGATACCAGCCAGTGTACCAAGCTCAGCCTCAACTACCACACCGTTGGCATGTGCATACTCAACTACCTGCTTGGTCAGAGCGATGTTGTCCTCAAAGGATTTGCTGGAAGCATCGATCATAACGGAAGTGAAACCGCCGTCGATACAGGATTTGCAAAGCTCAAAGGTATCGCCGTGATCCAGATGAAGTGCAATGGGGATCTGAGGATTCTCAGCTACGGCAGCCTCTACAAGCTTTACCAGATATGTATGGTTTGCGTAAGCGCGGGCGCCCTTGGAAACCTGCAGGATCACAGGGCTGTTCAGCTCACCTGCTGCCTCCGTGATGCCCTGAACGATCTCCATGTTGTTTACGTTGAAAGCGCCGACTGCATAACCGCCGTCATAAGCTTTCTTGAACATTTCGGTTGTTGTAACTAATGACATTTTGTTCACCCTTTCTTTGATATTTATTTTATTTTGGATTGCCTGAACACTCAGGCAACACAATCAAATGGATTATAGCATAAAAGATTTTTCAGCACAAGGCTTTCATCCCCTTATCGTTCTGTTTCGACCGCTGCACAAAACTTTCCGGAACAATGATGGAAAGCGCTCTTTTCATATTGTTCAGGGTAGCTTTTTTGTGCTGGCCCCCAAATTCTCCATCAAGCGTCCAGGCTACTTCCTCTTGGGATTCAAATTCGATATGCGGTGTCTTGAAGCAGTAGATCAGATGTGTGTTGATCCTGCCGCTGACCAGGGCCATCATGATCTCGTTCAGTTCGATCACGTTTGACGGTCTTTTGATCAGCGTCACCTCAAAGAGCCCGTCCGAGAGCTCTACATTTTCTCCCGTGATATTCTGGAAACCACCCACCGATGTGGAATTGGTGATCATTCCGTAAAGAAACTCATCCTCGATCAACATATTGTTGGCGCGGATGGAAAACCGATAAGACGGATAGGTGCCTACCCGTTTGGCCCCTTCCAGTATATATGCCATACGACCGAGCACATTTTTCATCTGCTGGTCAGTCTCATAAGCAACGTCCGCAAAAATGCCAAAGGCAGCAATATAGACAAAGGTATCGTCATTGAACGCACCGATATCCGTCCTGAACCCCACACCCTTTACAATGGTTTCCGCCGCCCTGATCATATTGTCCGGAATCGTGAGACTCCTGGCGAAATCATTGGTCGAGCCTGCGGGAATATACCCGATGGGGATACGCCTTCTGCAGCGCATCATTCCCGTCACCACTTCATCCAGCGTACCGTCGCCGCCACTGCAGACAAGCAGATCAAAATCGCCGGAACGCGTTAATACTTTCTGCGTGGCATCTCCGTGTTTCCGGGTGGGATATACCGTCACCTCATATCCTGCTCCGGAAAGAACGTTCAAAACCCCGACAAGATGAGTTTCGATCATCGCCTTGCCGGCATGGGGATTATAGATAAATAGCAGTTTCTTTGCAGCATCCATATGGTCTGTCGGTTGATAAAAGCTATGCCTCCCGGCCCGTCAAATAACGCTCCAGGTTGTCAACAGCTTCCCTTTCATCTGTTCCCTCAGCCTCAATGCGAACTTCTTCACCCATGTTCAACCCTAAACTCATCATGCCCATGATGCTCTTTGCATTCACTCTTTTTCCCTCAGAATTCAAATAGATCTGGCTGTCATGCATACTTGCTTTTTGTACCAAAACGGCTACAGGTCTCGCCTCAAGACCCTTTTCCAGTTGAATCGTAACAGTTTTCTCAGTCATACTTCCTCCCGTTTCTAACCACACTGCTGATTCCCCAGCCTATCACCGTTTTTGCTACCCCTGCCTCAATACCTGTGCTATCTCGGAAATCTTTCTGAGACGATGATTCACCCCGCTCTTCCCAATAGGGGGATCAAACATCCTGCCCAGTTCCTCCAAGGACGCCTCCTGTTCTTCAAGCCGAAGATATGCCATCTGTCTGAGTCTCGGTGGCAGGGAATCGATCCCTTTCATCCTGTCGATCAGTTGTATATCCTCTACCTGTCTGGCCGCAGCCGTCACCGTCTTGGAGATATTTGCCGCTTCGCAGTTGACCTTACGGTTGACCCTGCTCCGCATATCCTTGTAAATACGGGTATTCTCAAACTCCATCAATGCCCGCGGCGCCTCGATGGCTTTCAGAAAATCGGCAATCGCCTCTCCATCCTTGAGATACACCACATGATACTTTTTCCTGAGAACACGCTTTCCTTCCAGCGAGAAACTTTTCATCAGTTCTATGATCTGATCGGCCGTTTCCGCGGACTGAACTGCGATTTCCAGATGATATCCCGTTTCCGGTCTGCTCATGGAACCGCAGCATAAAAAATAACCCCTGAGACACGCCCGCTTGCAACAGCTCCCCTTGTAAAGCCTTGGGTCGACCGTTTTCTTCAGAGGATTCGCAAGCTTCAGAGCGGAAATGAGCATCTCCTGATCCCTGAGGCTCTCTGCGCAAAGGCTCCTGTTCTGCGTCCGTGTCAATACGCCAAATACTACTTTAAGACTTTTCCCTGCCAATGTAAAGTATTTTCTTTGTACAAATTCATTTTCGCTCGTCACTCTCAGCCATTGGACATTCCCTTCCTTTTCAAAACTGCCGCAGCAGACTGTCATGGCTGCCAGTTCCGCAAGCTGGCAATGCCTGGAGGATGGGATCTGATCGAGCAGTTCTTCCTTGATCCGGGATGAAAAAGACATATTTATTTATCCCTTCCGATATCCTTGTGCACCAGCGTCAGTCCATAGTCGCCGCGATCCTTCAACCTCTCGTACAGCTTGTTCGCCAGTGTCACCGAACGATGTTTGCCACCGGTACAGCCGATGCCGATTACCAGACGGTATTTGCCCTCCTTCACATAGTTGGGGATCAGGAAAGATATCATATCGGTCAGTTTATCCAGAAACTCTCCCGCCTCCGGAAAACCGAGTACATAGTCCGACACCTCGCGATCCATACCGGTCTTTGTCTTCAACTCATCAATATAATAAGGATTCGGCAAAAAGCGAACATCAAAGATCAGATCCGCATCGGAGGGAAGGCCGTTTTTGAATCCAAAAGAAACAATGGAAACCATCAGCGAATTATAGTCTTCGCTTTTGACAAAGATCCGATCCAGCTCACTCTTCAGATCTCTGGTCAGCAGCGAGGATGTATCAAATACATAATCCGCTTTGGCTCTGAGACCTGCCAGGATCTCTCTCTCCTTGTGAATACTGTCCTCCAGAGAGCCGCTGTCCACTTCGATGGGATGCTTGCGCCTTGTTTCCTTGTAACGCCGGATCAGCGTCTCGTCACCGGCGTCCATAAACAGGATCTCAAAATCAATCTTCAAAACCGCCAGTTCGTCAAGCGCCTTCTGTATATCCCCAAAGGTTCTGTCAGAGCGTATATCCAGTCCCACCGCAACTTTCTGGATCTCATTGCCGGGCGCCGTGAGGAGCGAACCGAAGGTGGGGATCAACGGCACCGGAAGATTGTCAACGCAATAATATCCCGCATCCTCCAGCATCTTCATTGCTGTGGCTTTGCCTCCGCCGCTCATTCCGGTCACTACCACCAGTCTCATCCGTCTCTCTCCTTAAAACTCTCCCAGCAGGATCACTTCCGGCTCAAGTCTGACGCCCAGTTGTTTCTTCACGCGGTACTGAACCTCTTCCATCAGTTCCTTTACGTCTTCGGCAGACGCATTTCCGATATTCACGATAAAGCCGCAGTGTTTCTCGGACACCTGCGCATCCCCCACCCGAAGGCCCCGCAGTCCCGCATCCATGATCAGCTTGCCCGCAAAATAGCCTTGGGGACGCTTAAAGGTGCTGCCTGCGCTGGGATATTCCAGCGGTTGTTTTTCTCTGCGCCTTCTGTTCAGCTCCTCCATGCGGGAGAATATTGCTTCACGGTCGCCTTCCTGCAGCTCCATTGTCACCTCTGCCACGGTAAAAGGCCTGTCCTTGATGATGCTGCTGCGATAAGAAAACTCCATCGTATCATTGTCGAGGCACATCTCCTCGCCCATCTGATCGTAAACCGTAACGCTCTTAACGATCTGTTTCATTTCCCCGTCATAGGCACCGGCATTCATCACAACGGCTCCCCCCAGACTTCCGGGAATACCCGCTGCAAACTCCAGACCGCTGAGGCCATGCTCGGCAGCGGTTCTGGCTACCTGGGGCAAAGATGCTCCCGCACCCGCGATGATCCTGGTGCCTTCCACTCTGACAGCGGCCAGCTCGCCATCCGGCTGCAATATCACGCCCCTGTATCCTTTATCGCTTACCAGAAGATTACTGCCTTTGCCAATGATAAAACAGTCCCGGCCTGTCTGCGTCAGATACCGCAGGATCTTAGCCAGTGCTTCTGCGCTCTGTACCTTGCAGAAAATGTCTGCGGGTCCGCCGATTCTGAAGGCAGTATGTCTGTTCATCATCTCGGATAACAGAATATCCTCCCGGGGAACATACTCCTTCAAAAACTCCAGTAATGCCTGATTTCCTTTCAAAACAAATCGCTCCGTTTCTGTTAGCATATGCTAACTTTTAGACTCTCACGACAATACCAGTCTGGCCGCCCCGTAAATCCCCGCATCATTTCCCAGCGTTGCCAGCACAAACTTTACATCTCTGCTTGCATGGAACACAAACGGAGTATAATTCTTCTCAATGTATGACAATATAATCTCTCCGGCCTTGGAAACGCCCCCGCCGATAACAAAAGCCTGGGGATTGACAACGCACGCCACCGATGCCAGACCTTTACCCAGGATCTCTCCGAATTGCTCCGCCACCCGGATCGCCACTTTATCTCCCGCCTTGACAGCATCCCAGATATCCTTTGCGCTGCACTCGTCTTTCTTTAATACCGTTTCGTCCGTGTTATGTGACAGTTCCCTGTTTGCAAGTCTCACCAGGCCGGTAGCGGATGCATACTGTTCCAGACATCCGTGATTACCGCAACCGCAGGGCTCCTGTTCCCCATCCGTCACATGGATATGACCGATCTCGCCGCCTGCACCGATACTGCCGGTCAGGATCTTGCCGTCCGTGATGATGCCTCCGCCCACGCCGGTACCAAGTGTCACCATGACGATGGAATCAAAGCCCTGTCCTCCGCCTTTCCACATCTCGCCCAGTGCTGCCACATTGGCATCATTTCCGGCCTTGACCGGTATTCCCGTCATGCCGGAGAGTTTTTCATTCAGATTGAACACGCCCCAGTTCAGATTCACGCATTTATGTACGACGCCTCTGGAATCCAC
>CAJOOZ010000092.1 GCA_905236705.1 uncultured Lachnospiraceae bacterium
CGAACAAAATCCGTGCGCATCCTCGCGGAGCGTACTGAAAGTACCGCTGCGAGCGACATGCAGCGAGAGCGTGCCTGCGGTGGAGCTACACGATATGTGCGATCCGTATGCATACAGTACGATATGAGCAATCCGAGTACATTCAGTAAGAGGTAATCCATGTATATCATAGCGGGCCTGGGAAACCCGGGCAGAGAATACGAACACACCAGACATAACTGCGGCTTCGATTGTATCGATGAACTGGCGGATCTTCTCGGTGTGGCGGTAGTCAAACACGAGCACCGCGCCATCACCGGCGCGGGATATATAGAAGGGGAAAAAGTCCTGCTGGTCAAACCCCAGACCTACATGAACAAAAGCGGGGAAAGCCTGGCAGAGCTCCTTGGTTTTTATAAACTTGATCCTGCCCGGTCCCTCATCGTTCTGTATGACGATATCGATCTGGAGCCCGGACAGCTCAGAGTCAGAGGTAGTGGCAGTGCAGGCGGTCATAACGGGATGAAGGACATTATCAAAAACCTGGGCACCCAGGAATTTGCCAGAGTGCGGATCGGCGTGGGAGCCAAACCACCCCAGTGGGATCTCGCGGATCATGTCCTGGGGCATTTTTCTCCCGAAGACAGACAAAAGATGGATGAGTCCATTGAGCAGGCAGCCAGGACGGTGATCACCATCGTAACGGAAGGCATAACCCCTGCCATGAATCGCGTTAATCGCAAGAAATCAAAGAAGGACGGAGAAACGAAAGAATCATCATGCGAGTCCTGACAGAGTGCTTAAAAGAACTGGCCTTTTATGATGAGGCGACAGAAAAGCTGAGGAAGAAACGACCTGTTTCCGTCAGCGGACTGTCCGATACCCAAAAGGCACATATGATCGCCGGTTTCGGTGATGGTTATTCAAGCAGGGTAGTGCTGACCCATAGCGCGATCGCAGCCGGTCAGCTTTGCGAAGACCTGCTTTTTTTCGGTGAACCCGTGGTCAATCTCAAGGCAAGGGATTATATCTTCTTTCAGGCAGATCTCAGCGGTCAGGACACCGCCCGGGAGAGGCTGCGGTGCTATCGCAGGATTCTGGAAGGTAAGCCCCTGACCATCGTAACTACCATCGATACCCTGATGGCTCCCGTCCAGCCCCTTTCACTTTTGAAAGCATCTACCTTTGAGGCATCTGTCGGCAGTATTGTGGAGATCGAAGCGGTTTCCGAAAAACTGGTCCGGATGGGCTATGAGAAAAACTATCAGGCTCAGGAGCCGGGGCAGTTTTCCGTCAGGGGCGGCATCATTGATATTTTTGATCTGACAGAGGATAATCCCGTCAGGATCGAATTGTGGGATAATGAAGTGGACAGCATCAGAGTCTTTGACGTCTATTCCCAGAGATCCATTGCGGAGAAAAAAGAGATCACCATCTATCCGGCTACCGAGATGATCCTGACCCGCAGGATGAGACGCGAGGGGCTTGAGGCCATCAGAGAAGAAGCCACGCAGCAGGCCGGGATCCTGAAAGAACAGGGTAGTCCCGAGGCCGCGGCCCGTATCAAAAGACAGGCACAGGAGCTGGGCGAGCAGATGGAAGAGTTTGGCATGATGGCCAATCTGGACAGCTATATGCAGTATTTCTGTCCTGAGATAACGGATTTTCTCTCCCTCTTTGAGGAACAGGACCTGCTCCTTGTCATAGATGAACCGGCCAGAACCGGGGAACATTTAAGGGCGGTGGAGCTGGAGTTTCAGGAGAGTATGCGCAGCCGTCTGGAACAGGGAATGGCACTGCCGGGTCAGGCTTCTCTTTTGTATGACGAAAAAAAGGTCTACAGCTTCATTGAGAAAAAGAGGTGCCTGTCTCTTTCCATGCTGATGCCGTCAGGAGGCGGCAAAACGGATCAACTGCAGTACGGCGCGCAGGGCAAAAGTATCGGTTCCTTTCACGGCAGCTTTGATGTGCTGGTAAAAGACCTTGCCAGATACCGGAAAAACAATTACCGCGTCGTGGTGCTTTCACCCTCCAGAACGAGAGCCGCCCGTCTGGCATCGGATATTTTTGACAACGGACTGACGGCCTATTTTAAAGAAGGAGAGCACCTTCCCCTCAGAGGAGAGATCTGCGTCAGCTGCGGGCAGATCGGAGGGGGCTTTGAATACCCGCAGCTCGGGCTGGCGGTCATTACGGAAAATGATATTTTTGGTGCGCAAAAGAGCCCCCGCCGCAGACTGAAACGATATGAAGGAGAAAAACTCCGTTCCCTGGATCAGCTGAAGGCAGGGGATTATGTTGTTCACGAGGGACACGGCGTCGGGATCTACCGCGGGATCGAAAAGATTGAGCGGGGCGGCGTGACCAAGGACTATATGAAGGTTGAATATGCAGCCGGCGCCAGTCTCTATGTTCCCGCCACCGGTTTTGACGTAATCATGAAATATGCCGGTGCGGATGCCGAGAAAAAACCCAGGCTCAACAAGCTGGGCAGTCAGGAGTGGGGTAAGACCACAGCCCGCGTGAAAAGTGCGGTTGAGCTGGTAGCCAGGGATCTGGTGACGCTGTACGCCGCCAGAAATCAAAAGAAGGGCTACGAATTTGAAAAAGATACGGTCTGGCAGAAGGAGTTCGAGGAACTTTTTCCCTATGAGGAGACCAGAGACCAGCTGGATGCCATCGAAGCCACGAAACGGGATATGGAATCTCCCGGGATCATGGACAGGCTGATCTGCGGGGATGTGGGCTTTGGCAAGACGGAGATCGCCATCCGTGCGGCTTTCAAGGCGGCAATGGAGGAGAAACAGGTGGCAATCCTGGTGCCCACCACGATCCTGGCGCAGCAGCACTATGAGACTTTTACCCAGAGGATGAAGGATTTCCCCATCAGGATCGCCCAGCTCTCCCGCTTTATGAGCAATGCGGAGAATAAAAAAACCATCGAAGCGCTGAAAAAGGGCATGGTGGATATCGTGATCGGTACCCACAGGCTTCTGTCGGATGATGTGCAATTTAAGGATCTGGGGCTGCTGGTCATCGATGAGGAACAGCGTTTTGGCGTGACCCACAAAGAAAAGATAAAGCAGATGAAGGACACGGTGGATGTACTGACACTTTCCGCCACGCCCATTCCGAGAACCCTGCATATGAGTCTTTCCGGAGTCAGGGATCTGAGCGTGCTGGAGGAGCCGCCCATTGACCGCATGCCGATCCAGACCTTTGTAATGGAGGAGAATCCCGAGATGGTCAGAGAGGCCATTAACAGGGAGATTGGCAGGGGAGGTCAGGTATATTATGTCTATAACAGGGTCGCATCCATTGCCGAAACGGCCGCTCGGATCCAGGAGCTGGTGCCCGAGGCCACGGTAGCCTTTGCCCACGGCCGGATGAAGGAGAGCCAGCTTGAGCGCATCATGTATGAGTTTGTCAAAGGCGAGATCGATGTGCTGGTTTCCACCACCATCATAGAGACGGGTCTGGATATTCCGAATGTCAATACCCTGATCGTGCATGATTCGGACCGGATGGGGCTTTCGCAGCTCTATCAGCTCAGAGGACGGGTGGGTCGTTCCAATCGCGGAGCCTATGCATTTTTGATGTACAAACGGGACAAGCTGCTTCGCGAGGTGGCGGAGAAAAGACTGGCTGCCATCAGAGAGTTCACGTCCCTTGGCAGCGGCATCCGGATCGCCATGCGGGATCTGGAGATCAGAGGCGCCGGCACCATGCTGGGAAAAGTGCAGCACGGTCATATGGAAGCAGTGGGTTATGATCTGTATCTGAAAATGCTCTCCGATGCGGTGAAAAAAACAGGGGAGAGCGAGGTAGAAGAGGATACGGAGGTAAACGTGACCGCCGATCTGGATATCGATGCCTTCATTCCCGACAGCTATATCGTCAATGAAGCGCAAAAGCTGGATATCTACAAAAGGATCGCGGCCATTGAGAATAAAGAAGAAAGCGAAGATATGAGAAGCGAGCTGCTGGATCGTTTCGGGCAGATCCCTCTGCCGGTGGACCATCTGCTCAGGATCGCCCTGCTCAGACAGAGCGTGCGGCCGCTTTCGGTACTGGAGATCGACGGCAAAAAGGACAGGCTCCGTTTTCTGATGCATCCCAGAGCCAAAATCAGAAATGAGAATATCGAATACGTGCTGAAACATTTCAAAGGCAGGCTCAGGCTGGTCACAATGGGCAAGCCCATGTTTGAGCTGAGCCTGGAGCCCAAGGGCATACTGCCCTACGATGAGGAGCAGCTTTTATCTGCGGCAGAGGAACTGGCAGAGCAGATGAGAATGCGGCTGATGATGTAAATATATAAAATGATCAAGATAACCCACCGAGCAAAAAGCGAAGCGTTTGCGAGTTTAACAAAGGAGATCCGCAATAGGATGAACGAAGAAGAATTACTGGAAGAACAAAAGAGACAGGCGCGGCGCGCCAAGATCGAGCAGATGCGTCGGGAAAAGATGCGTCAGGAAAGATTCTGGAAAACGGTCAAAATAGCCATTCCCTCCGTGATAGCGCTGGTCGTGATCGTGCTCGTTTTTCACCAGTTCGTGGGGGTGGAATTTGTTGACCGACTCCAGGAAAAAAGAAGGCAGAAACAGATGGAACAGGAGGAGTTAAGCCGCCGGGCAGAAGAGCTTGCCAACAATCCGGATGCGGCCGGTTTTGATGTGGTAAAGGGAGAGGATCAGAGCGCAGATGAGAATGCTCCCGCTTTGGCACAGGGGCAGAGTGCATCCGCACTACTGCCGGAGGAGGAAGACGCTCAGGATGGGGCGTCATCCAATGTTCTGGGAGGCGATGGCTCCAACGGACAGCTTTCCCCTTTTATGGACGGATATTCATCCAGCGCAGAGGCTTTGTCAGCCCATGTGACAGATCAGACCTCCGGCTTTTCAACCGAGGTTGTATCGCAATATGGTGTTTTGATGGATGCCGAGACAGGCGAGATCAAGGCCATGAGAAATGCAGGCGAGAGGATCTCTCCCGCTTCCATGACCAAGGTGTTAACGGTGCTGGTGGCAGCGGAGAATCTTCCCGATCCGGATCTGGAGAAAAAGGTGACGATCACCATTGATACCACGGATTTCTCTTATCGGAATGACTGCAGTGCAGTGGGGTTTTCGGTGGACGAGCAGGTGACGGTCAGGGATCTGTTTTACGGAACGATCCTGCCCTCCGGCGGAGATGCGGCGCATGCGCTGGCTGTTTATGTGGCCGGCTCCATGGATGGATTTGCGGATCTGATGAACGAAAAGCTCAGGCAGCTGGGGCTGTCGGGCAGCGCACATTTTACCAACTGCGTCGGTCTTTATGATGAGGAGCATTATTGTACGATCTACGATATGGCCATTATCATGGATGCGGCCATGAGAAACGAATTCTGCAAAGAGGTCCTGTCCGCCCACGTCTATACAACGACCAAGACGGAGCAGCATCCCGAGGGCATCACCGTCTCCAACTGGTTTTTGCGCCGGATCGAGGACAAGGATAGCGGCGGTCTTGTGGTGGGAGCCAAAACGGGCTTTGTGGTGCAGTCCAGAAACTGCGCGGTCAGCTATGCCACCGACGCAAACGGCCATCCCTACATCTGTGCTACCGGTGCGGCGGGAGGCAGTTGGAAGTGCATCTATGATCACGTCAGGATCTATAAAGCATTTTTCTCCGACGGTGGTTTTGATCCAGCAACCATCGGAGATGCCCCGAGCGTCGACGATCCCGGAGAGGCAGACGGCGAGTGACAGAGTCGGAGGCCGAGCCCGAGCCCGAACTTGCCCCTTGCGCAAAAATTCATAAAGTAGTATGATTCTTTTATGTCGCGCGAAAAAGCGCCAGGAAATACAAGGAGTACAAAATGGCAGAAAAAAAGCTGGTGGAAGCGATCACTGCGATGGATGTTGATTTTGCGCAGTGGTATACGGATGTGGTTAAAAAGGCAGAGCTGGTAGATTATACCTCTGTCAAAGGTTGTATGGTGATCAAGCCTGCGGGCTATGCCATCTGGGAACTGATACAAAAGCAGATGGATGAGAGATTCAAGGAAACGGGGGTTGAAAATGTCTACCTGCCCGTGTTTATTCCGGAAAGTCTCCTCCAGAAGGAGAAGGATCATGTGGAGGGCTTTGCCCCCGAAGTGGCATGGGTGACTCATGGCGGACTGCAGCCTCTGCAGGAGAGGCTCTGTGTGCGTCCTACCTCCGAGACCCTGTTTTGCGATTTTTACAAAAACGAAGTCCAGTCCTATCGTGATCTGCCCAAGGTTTATAACCAGTGGTGTAATGTAGTCCGCTGGGAAAAGGAGACAAGACCCTTCCTTCGGAGCCGCGAGTTTTTGTGGCAGGAGGGACATACCGCCCATGCAACGGAGGAGGAGGCCAAAGAGCGAACGATACAGATGCTGGATCTGTATGCCGATTTCTGCGAGCAGGTGTTGGCGATGCCCGTCATCAAGGGACAGAAGACAGATAAGGAAAAGTTTGCAGGCGCTACCGAAACCTATACCATTGAGGCACTGATGCATGACGGTAAGGCGCTTCAGTCCGGCACCAGCCACAATTTCGGAGACGGCTTTGCCAGGGCTTTTGAGATTCAGTATACGGATAAAGAGAACAAGCTTCAGTATGTTCATCAGACATCCTGGGGAACCACCACCAGACTCATCGGTGCCATCATCATGGTACACGGCGATGACAGCGGCTTGAAGCTTCCGCCCAGAGTGGCTCCCGTTCAGGTGCAGATCATTCCTATCCGCCAGCAGGCAGAGGGCGTTCTGGATGCGGCTTATGAGCTGAGAGACAGACTCTCAGGGGTGGTAGTGGATTATGCCTCCGGCCGTGACAGCGCTTTTCATTCTCTGGAGCAGCAGAATATCCGCGTCAGGGTCGATGACAGTGACAAGACTCCCGGCTGGAAATTCTCCGAATGCGAGATGAGAGGGATTCCTCTGAGGATCGAGATCGGTCCCAAGGATCTTGAGGCGGGGAAATGTGTGCTGGTCAGAAGAGATACCGCAGAAAAGATCGAATGTGCACTGGCTGAGGTGGAGACCAAAGTGGCAGAGCTGCTCGTATCGATCCAGAGAGATATGCTGGAAAGAGCCCGCAGGCACAGGGATGAGCATACCTATGAGGCACATGACTATGATGAGTTTGTCCGCCTGTTCCGTGAAAAGTCCGGTTTTGTCAAGGCAATGTGGTGCGGCGAGCAGGCCTGCGAGGACAAGATCAAGGAGGAGCTGGCTGTGACCAGCCGATGTATGCCTTTTGCACAGGAGCAGATAGCCGATACCTGCGTCTGTTGCGGTGGGGCGGCCAAAAAGATGGTTTATTGGGGCAGGGCTTATTAAGCCGGCCCCCTTTTTTATCAGTTTTTTATGCGGACTATGCCATATTTTGAAGGCAAATTACATGAGATAGTATCTTCTTTTTTGTAAGAATTGCACAAAAATCAATATTCACCCGGCAATTCAGCAGATTGAACAACAAATCACCCTGAAAATATGATAAAATCCACCTAAGTGAGTTTGTCTATAGAGGAGATGTCCGGATTATTTGACGGATTGTTTAGATTCATAGGGGATAAAGGAGGAGAAAAGATGAAAAGGAAAGCGTTGAAAAGATGTCTGGGAATGACACTTTCACTGGTGCTGAGCGTATCCACCGTATTCTCCGGTGTGACGCCTGCTTACGCTGAACCCGTTGCAGAGGAAACGGAGGGTGCCCCGACAGAAGCTGAGGCAGAAGTGACGACGGATGAGGCGGCCGGTGAGCAGACTGTGGCAGAGACCGAGACTGCCAATGAAGAGACTGTTTCATCCACTGAGGATACAGAGGAAGTGGAAGATGCTGCTGCCTCCAATATAGCCCCTGCCGCCGAGGAGAATGGCACCGATGATAAGAGCGGGGAAGTAAAGAGTGAAAAAGAGAGCGCGGTAACAGAGACAGAGGTCCGGATCGAAGGCAGCCGGGAGAACAACGGTGACGCCACTGCCGAGACAGACGATGCGGATGAATCCGAAGAAACAGATGCAGAAGACTTAGGCGATGAATTTTCGGACGAGGATCTGTCGGCTGAGGGCGTGGGCGACAATTTTGATAATAATACTTTATTTGTCGTAGATGATCTGCGTAACGAAAATAATAAAATTGACCCAGATATAGGAAAGCTGATTACTGTTCTGGGACGTTTTTATGAAACTTATGGAAGATCATTGTTTAATGAGGAGGATTATTATAATACTGAAGACGAAACAGCAAGCAAAAAAGTAACTGCAAAGCAGATTATAACAGGAGCAAACATTCGGATAAAAAACGAAGGTAAGCTTGAACAAATAAATCTGGGTGACTTTGCCAACTCCAAGAAATCCGACAAATTCAATACAGATTTAAAAGTTACATCTATTACTGATAACGAAATAGCTGAATTCGTAGATCTCAGTGTCGGAAGTCTTGACGGTTATGTCTTAAAATCATTTGATGGTATTGGTTATCTTAGAAAAACCCAAAAATTTGATCTGTCGGGCATTAGTGATTTCAATGAAGTTCAGGATAAAGAATTTTATCAGAGCGAGGTAGAGTCGGTTATTTTGCCTGATTCAGTTACGAAGCTTGGCGTAAGCAGTTTTCAGGGATGCGGCAATTTAAAGGAAGTTCGGACAAAATCAGGACAGGAGAATACGGCAGATCTGACCAATATTAATAATATAGGCTCCAATGCTTTTAACGGCTGCGGTGCCATGGATAAGGTTATCTTTCAAGGAAGTATGACTGAAACAACAGATAAAGTCAGGATAGGGGATCACGCATTTGTATCATGTGCAATCGAAAGCGTGGAAATACCTGTGACAGAGACAGCAAACCTGGGAGAACAGGCATTTCAGAACTGTAAAAAGCTTAAGACAGTATATTTAAGAGACAGTCTGAAAGGTATTCCGGCAGGTCTGTTTAGTCAAGCCGGAAAAAACGAAGATGGAATGCGACTGATTAGTATAGATGAAAAAAGCGTTTCTGCAAATAATGTTTTACCCAGAGCGGTCGTAGAGGTTGGAACTGCTGCATTTCAGGATAGTGGTATTATTGCACTTGTATCGCCGACTGTTGAATCGGTGAACGAAGCTAAAGATGCAGAGTACAAGAAAAATGGATTACCGCTTAAAACAATCAGTGATCAGGCTTTCAAGGGATCATATATTAGGATGTTTGACGCTGAAAATTATAGCAATTTAGAAATGATCGGACGCCAGGCGTTTAATTCAACACATTATCTACTTTTGGTAGAACTTGGACAATGTAATAAGTTAACGGTTGTCGGTGCAGAAAAATCAAAACCGAATGAGAATGGAGGAGAAGCGTTCTCATTTAGTTCGCTTGTGAAAATTTCCCTGCCGCCCAGTTTGTCGGAAATACAGAAGAATACTTTCAGTCAAGATCCTTACCTTCAGGTGATAGAGTTGGTAGCACCGGGTGAGAATCAGCCTGGTCTTGAGATAATTGGAGAAAAGGCATTTGAGGATTGTGTTTCTTTAAGAAATACAGATTTTTTGAAGAATACCAAAAATTTGAAGTTGATAGATACGTATGCTTTTCACATGGAGTCGACTATTTTTCCTCAAGGCGAAGCAAATAGTAGATATAAAGACGCTAACGAGTTTGGTCTGACAAAGGTATGGCTGCCGAAGTCAGGTGAGGAAACGATACTCGGTACCGGTTGCTTTGAAAACAATTATTATCTTGAATCAATCGATTTGAAGGATTCTACTGTTAAAACGATACCTGATTCAGCTTTCAGATGCGACTCGGAATCGATTTCGCATTATCATACCGTAGATAAAAATCTTAAAACTGATACGGTTAGCAGTAAATTATTAGAAGTTATTTTACCTGAAAATCTTGAGGATATCGGGCAGTATGCTTTTGCAAATTGTGTGAGTTTGAATAAAATGGGTGTAAATGACAAAAGCAAGGACGGATATGTCAGATTCCCGGATTCGCTGAACAAAATAGGTCCATTTGCTTTTTCTAAATGCAAAGCCTATGAACATTTGGAGTTGCCGGAACTGATTGACGAAGTGGGCAACAATGTATTTGAACAGAATACCGGATTGGTGGATGCCCGGCTCGGTGGTTTGAAGAATATAGCTGCGTCAGCATTTCGTGAATGTGACAAGCTGACTAATGTCTATGTCAGCAGCGAGGTTGAGCATATAAGAGACAACGCGTTTTACAATGATAAACAGTTGGTAGGTTTGACCGAACGTAAATTAAATACACAAAATTATCTTCCCGTAAATCTGAAAGATATTGGGGTGTCAGCTTTCCAGGGTTGCGGATCTTTAACTAAAATTGTGGTACCGAGTGAGGTTGTAAGCATCGGAGCAAATGCCTATGCATCATGTCGGGGCGAAGATCCGGAGGAGGCTCCGGGGCTGGAGCAGGTGGATCTTACTCGTGCGTCTTCTTTGAAGGAGATTGGTGGTGGCGCATTTAGCGATAATCCTATCAACCAGGATATAAGATTTAATGATAGTGCCGAGATTGCAACTATTAATTCAAACCTGTTCGGTAATTGCGAAAAGTTACAAGCAGTGTATTTTCCTGATTCTGTAACCAAAGTTAACAGTAGAGTATTTTATGATTGTGAAAGTTTAGCTGCAATACAACTTCCCGTAGGTGCAAGTATCGACAATGCCATGGTGCAGGCATCAACGGCAGAAAAATTAAATAGAGGCCTGACTATAACGCTTAAGGTAACGGAGAAAGCTCGCGTTCCTTATAAACAGCTTGTTAAGGTGGATATCAGGGCAATTCAGTCAAATACATGTGAAGTGAGCACGGTGTCCTGTACGAAGAGGGCAATTAAGGACAGCGCGGACGTTAGTGTATATCAACTTAAGAAGGGAACTGAAACAAACTTAAGTGAAAGCGGATACGGGGGAGTATATACGAGTGATGAGTGTCCAATAGCTGTTGGCATAGGTGCCAATAATTCTGTTGCTTTTTATGGAAGAGAATATACTGATGACAAATATGATTATACTGTTACAATCAGTACAGCTATGTCTCTTCGGTGGGGAAATGCGTCCGGTCAGAATTTATTGGCTACCGCCATTCCAACCTATGAATTCAGTGTTGAGAACAATCCGGTAGCTGAATATGATTTTACGGACAACAAGACAAATTCAATGAAATATCATCCTGACTATCTTTATTTAAAGAGTGAGGATATTGGAAAAACCATTCCTCTTACCATCAGAATGAAGGGCGTAATTGAGAATGGTTATGTGTCCGGTATCTCTGAGTGGACTACCGGGGATTCCGGTGTTGTCAGTGTTGAGTCATCTGCGATGGAGAAAAAAGAGGAAGCGGGTACAAAAGTCACCAAATCAACGGTAAATTTAAAGATAAACGGATATGGTCACACTCAATTAACGGTTGATACTGATGAAGTGACAAAGACTATAGAAGTTTATGTAGTTGATCCGATCGATAGCTTTGATATCAGGACAAATTTAACAGGGAAAACAAAAAATCCGATCGCAGTTGATAAAAGAAAAGATGATACTCTTGAAATAAAGGCAGAAAATATTTCAGGTCGGTTTAGTGGATCAACAGAATTTAGTGACGAAATATTCTTTGTCAGTGAAAACGAGAAAATTCTTGATGTTAATCAGCAGACGGGTAGAATTTTTGATCCGGATGATGAAGATGGATCTCATTATACTGGGCAAGAGTCCGTTAAGATTTTTGCTATATCAAAAACGGGTAAGGCGAGTAAAACAATTACGGTCAACCTCAAAAGCAATGATGCTTATATAAAGGCTACCGGTTTTGCCAGAGAATCGATCAATGTGGGCGAGGAGGTTAAAATTGAAGATCTCGGAATATTGCCTATAAATGCAACCACGGTTGATTCATGGAGTATCAAATCGGGAGAGAATTTGATCAGTTTGGATGGGGAAAAAATAATTGGACTGGAAAAAGGTCAGGTTATTTTGAACGGCACACAAAAGGAAACGGAAGAGAAAACGGCTGAGGTTGAATTTAAGCTAACTGTCACCGATCCTGCCCCCACTCCTGCTGAAGATGGTGTAAATGCGCTGACAGCACCAAATGGTCTGGCGGTTCCGGTTAATGGTAGTGAGACATTCGCTATCTGCACTAAGCTGCCCGAATCGGGAGCGGATCAGGGAAAGCGTAAATGGATTGTAACGACCGAAGAATTTACGGAAGAGCTCCAGTATGAATTTGTTGATGATGATGGAAATACGGATGAAGACAGTGTCAGCTATAGCCTGCCTCAGAATGGAACTACACACTCTATTACAGTAACCGGAAAAAAAGAAGGTACTACCAATCTGCTGATCAAAAACAGTAAAGGCGAGCAGTTGGCCCTGCTTCCGGTAACGGTTTATCAACCTGCTGAAAATGCGCCGACTGCAACTGTGACGACCCAGGTGGATCAGGTTGCACTGTCTCCGACCAGCAAAACCGTACAATTGCAGGCAAAAGCTGATAACAATGAGCCCATCGTATGGTGGACAAGTGATCCTGCTCTGGCTACGGTAGACAGCAATGGTCTTGTAACATATAAAGGTGAAAAAGCAGGTGATGTCGTTATCTATGCAGGTCTGGCACATAATGCAGATAAAGCAGAGAAGTTTACGATCCGTGTCGTAAAGGAACCGATTTCCACCTTCAGGATCGTGGATAAGCCCATTGAGTTGGCAGTAGGAGCGTCCTTCTCAATTGGCGCGACAGCGGATGCGGCAGCAGAGAAAGGACTTTTGCGCCTGCCTGAGACCTCCAATGAAACATGGACCTGGTC
>CAJOOZ010000093.1 GCA_905236705.1 uncultured Lachnospiraceae bacterium
GCTTCTTCTTGCGGCAGGTCGGCGCGCTGCAGAGGCGTCGTTTGCACTGACCGTATCGGCGGCATCTGCGCTGATCCCACTGTCTGTTTCACCGCCTGTTTCACCGGCATGTACGCTATCCGGCATGGCGGGCGCATACAGCACCTCGATGGGAGAATCGTCTTCGTCCACATCCACATAGCCGTCTCCTTCCCATTCCTCCGGCAAGGGCGCTGCGGCGGCCGTAATCCCGCATCCGGTAAAAGGCTCTAAAAAAGCAGAAAGCATGAGGCAGACAATCAGCCCCATACTTACTTTTCCCATCCATATCGTCTTTCTGTGTTTCTTCCAACGTTTCATCAGATTACTCCGCTTTGTCAGTGCCCCCTGTCATCTCACCGGCTTCACTCTTCATTTCCGATTCTTCCCTCTGCCGATCTTCCTCTTCCACCAGCTTCAAGACCTTTTCCTCAGCCAGCGCCTTTTTGGATTTCTTTACGGGGCCGTCTTCGTTTTCATCCATGAATTCGCTGTAGGCGTCCAGTACTTCATCCATATCTCCGTCCATCACCACCTGACCGTCATTGAGCCATATCACCCTGTCACACAGCGCCCTGATGGTCTCATTGCTGTGAGAGACGATCACCACCGTTCTCTCCCGTCCGGAGATCAGCTCCCGCATCTTACGGAAGCTCTTTTTTTTGAACTTCATGTCTCCCACGCTGAGGACCTCGTCGATCAGAATGATCTCCGTCTCCATTACCGCCGTAATGGAAAAGGCCAGCTTGGAGTACATACCGCTGGAGTAGGTACGGACCGGCATATTGATGAATTTGCCCAGCTCGGAAAACTCCACGATCTCATCATATTTTCTGTCTATCTCATCTTTTTCAAAGCCCAGCAAAAGACCGGAAAGGTAGATATTCTCCCTGCCGGAAAGCTCTTTATTGAAGCCCACGCCGATGGACAACAGCGAAATCGTGTGATCCCCGATATCAATGCTTCCCTCATCCGCCGAAAAGATGCCTGCCATAGACCTGAGCAGGGTGGACTTGCCGCTTCCGTTTTTGCCCACCAGACCCACGATCTGACCTTTGGGTATGTCAAAGCTCACGCCTTTGATGGCCTCGATCTCATCCAGCCGGCTTTTTTTCAGGGAAAAGAAGCTCTTTTTGATTCCCTCCGCCCTGACTACTTTATATCTGATATGCACATCCTTGACACGGATGACTGTTTCCCTGTCCGACATTTGATTCTCCTTAGATCATCTTTACATAGCTGTTTTCGTGTTTTACGATCATCCTCGTTCCGATCACAGCCACGACCAGCCCGACCACAAACCAGATACCGAGCCCTTTGAAGGAGGGCAGCTTCTCATAAAGCACACATCTTCTCATGCAGTTGATCAGAAACCCCATAGGATTGCCGTAAAGCAGAAGCTTGTTGTAGGGAGCCGGTACTCTTTTGTTGATATCATAAAAAATACCCGACATATAAAAGACCAGCCTCAAAAGAACCGTGACGATATTGGCCAGGTCATCGAAAAACACGCCGATATTAAGTGCCACGCAACTGACGGCATAGGTCAGCAGCAGCAGCACGATAACAATAGGAACCGCACAGATCACACGCCAGGTCAGAGGCACATGATACATGGGGATCATGACAAGCACCAGCGAAAAGGACACGCACATCTTGAACCCTTCCTGCATCATAACCTCCAGAACCAGGATGTACTTGGGCAGATATACCTTGGAGATGGTGCTTCTGTTCTTTTTGATCAGCCGGGTGCTCTTGTTGACACAGGCACTGAAAAAATTCCAGAAGTTCAGCGCCAGAAAGACAAAGATGGGAAAATATTTCTCACCCCTGCCGAAGACCACCAGTGATACAAAAGTGTAAACCAGCATGAACAGAAGAGGATTCAGGATCCACCACAGCCAGTTCAGTTTGGATGTGGCCACATCGGCTTTCAAAGCAGACCTGGACGCATAGATCATATAGCTTTTATATTTTTTGATATTTGCAATATATTTCTTCATAGCCAGTCGATTTTACCATTTATGGGATATAAATTCAAGTATTGCTATTTATCCGACAGATCTTCCTTGATCTGAGTCGTCGAGATTTCGGGCGTTCTGGGCAGATAGACGACCTCGCAATATTCTTTCAGAAAATCAAATTTTCCCTCCCAGTCGTCCCCCATCACAAAGGTATCGACTCTGAATTCCTTTACATCGGATATCTTCTGATCCCAGCCCTTTTCCGGAATCACCAGATCCACATAGCGGATGGCTTCGAGCAGTTTTTTTCTTTTTTCATATGAAAAATAACATTTCTTCTGCTTTTCCTCCCAGTTAAATTCATCCGTGGACAGAGCCACGATCAGATAGTCGCCATATTGTTTGGCCCTCTGCAACAGGTTCACATGTCCGTAATGCAGCAGATCAAAGGTTCCGTAGGTGATCACTTTTTTCATTGGATAATACCTCCCAAGATTTCAATACAATGTGTTATTTATATACTCTCGTTTCTTAAATCAGGATTTATTTATTGCCTGAAACCGCTTGTTTTTACATTCTTTTTGCTCTGCATCATGCTTCCTGACAGCTTCGCGGTACTCCTTTGGCAGCTTTCCTTCTATCAGCCAGTCTATCACACGATCAGTGGCCTTTCCGTCAAGAATGTCAAAATGCCTCTTAGCATAAGCCTCTACAGCCTCCGTATCCCATGGCCCGTCCAGCAGATCCAAAAGCTCTTGAAAGTCTCCGGTCACAGGCCCCGGCGCATTTTCCCGATATGGTCTGTGAAACCCTCTTTCAGCGGCGTATGCCTCCTCATCAAAGGCATAGAAGACCATGGGTTTTCGCAGGGCGGCAAACTCAAAGATGGCAGAGGAGTAATCTGTCACCAGCATATCCGCCAGCAGCATCAGCTCCGTCAGCTCGCTTTCTGCATGAACCTCTTCTATCACGTCCCGACAGGCATCCGGAACGAACCCTTTGGCCTCCACCCAGGGATGAAGCTTGATCAGCACTGCATAGCCGCCGGCCCGGGCTCTCTCTGCCCACAGCATCAGATCCAGCCTGTCCAGAGGATAATAGGCATCCCCTCTGGCCTTTCCGCGGTAGGTGGGTGCAAACAGGATCACCCTTTTATCCCGCAGGATTGGGTATTTTTGCAAAAGGTACCTTAGGACCTGTGATTCCTTCCCCAGAGCAGCCTCCCTCAACAACGCATCCATCCTGGGGATTCCCAAGGGGATCACTCTCTCGTCCGCAATTCCCCACAGCTCTGCAAAAATACCGGCTGTCTGCCTGCTGGCTGCGATCCCGTATGTGATCCGTCTGTGAGCCGACATGGGCGCAATGGCTCCCTGATGCCCCCAACGGCTGTAGCCTGTTGCCTTGAACCCGACTCCCGCATGCCACAGCTGTAGCAGCTTTCTGTCTTTTCCCGGATCGATCCTGTCCAGAAAAGGAATATGGTCATCGGCGATGATCACAGAGCTTGCCGCCGTTTTTTTCAAAACCTCCAAAAGAGAGCCTGCCTCTTTCCCCCGACTGTTTCTGGCGCTGACAAGGATTCGGTATTTCCTGTCCGTCTCCTGCTTTGCCTCTCTCTCCTCCAGCCTTTTTTGAACCGCCAGGAGATTTCCGCCGATCCTGTGATCCATCTCGGTAATCAGAAGAACGGTCCTGTCTCTGTCCCTGCTAAATCGAAGGCTCTGTATATTGTAATACAGCTGCAGCATCGCATACTTGGAACCGGACAACAGACGCCGGGCGGCATTTCCCTTTTTTTCGCTGACATGCAAAAAAACCTGACCGCTGCTGAGTGTATATCCAAGCCCTCTCTGCCCCTGATAAGGGAAAAATCTGTGAAGCGCCCCAAGCTCGCCTGCCGGAAGGTCACAGTCTGCATAACACAAAAAACCGCCATCCCTGTCGCAGACCGCCAACCCATAGTTTCCTCTGCCCAAAACCCGGGCATCTCCCCGATTGGTGATGTTCAAAGGCAAATAGTAAAGGCCGTCCTCTGTTTTTGCCGGTTTCAGTATGGCCGCCGCCCGCGAAGCAGATGCATCAGTCAGATAAAAAGACAGCGCATCCGATGATGCCTCGCTCCGGTTCTCATCCAAGACCGAAACGATGATCCAAAGCCGGATGCGCTCCCAATTCAGTTTCTCAACCTTTGCGATAGTCATTCAAAGAGCCCCATTTAGTGTCCTTCTCGGAAAGGATCAGATCCTCCCTCGTCATCCCCTCCGGTATGGGCCAATCTACGCCGATCGCTTCGTCGCACCATAATAATCCGCCCTCATCATCGGGATGGTAAAAATCCGTACACTTATAAGTAAACTCGGCAAAATCCGACAAAACGATGAATCCGTGCGCAAAATTTCTGGGAATAAAAAATTGTTTTTTGTTCTCCGCGGAAAGTCTGACGCCGAACCACTGTCCAAAGGTCGCGGATCCTTCTCTTAGGTCCACTGCCACATCAAAGACCTCGCCGCTTATCACACGCACCAGCTTGTCCTGCGGGAATTGTTTCTGAAAATGCAGTCCCCGCAGCACACCTTTTTTGGACGCTGACTGATTGTCCTGCACAAAAACCTGATCGATCCCCGCCTCTTTGAAATCATTGGCATTATAGGTCTCCATAAAATACCCTCTTTCGTCTCCAAAAACAGTCGGGGTAATGACCTTCAGGCCTTCAATATGGCAGGTTTCAACAGTAATCTTTCCCATTTATCCTTCTTCCTTCCTTAATAACCTTTCAGTTCCGTGATCATATAGATAATAGACTGTCCATAGCCGGGATCCGTCGCCCAGCCTTTGCGGGCGGGATTTTCCTGTATTCCGAGCCACTCCACATAGGGCGCGCTTTTTCTTGTGACATAGCTAAACCTCGTATCCACGCAGGTGTTGATCAGCTCCCTGTCGGATGCATAGGCCTTCAGATGCTGGATCTGTGCCCTGATCCCCGTCTGCACTTTGTCAAAGGAGGTGCCCTGTGCACCGCCGCCCGTGGCGCCGAGACCCGCAAAATTGTGCTGTGTGATCTTTACATCTCCGCCGAATCTGAGGAAATTGGTCTCCTTCATAGCCTGGCAGAATGCCACCTCAGCCTTGATTCCTTCCGCTGCACACTCATCTATATAGAGCTTGCAGAATTTTCGCAAAGAAGAGGCATCCGTTCCGCTGTAATAGGCCGGATAAGTCGCATGAGCCTGATAATAGTCCACCAGCTGATCCAGCGTCACTCCCGAAACTCCTTCGATCACGTAGAGCTCAGGATCCTTACCCAGTTCAAAAGCACCCTTCAGCGCCAGTTTGGTAATGCCGTTTTTCAGCTTGACCGTGATCTCGTACTTGTAAGTACCTGTTTTCTTTTTATGATTCTTATAATCAATCTCAGCCGAATAAATACCGTCTTCAGCCTCCGCCTGATAGGTATAAGCAGCAGCCTTGTTCACCTTGGGCCATACCTTCACAGACATCTTTGTGATATCGGACTGAACCTTGAACCCTGAAATCTTCAGCGTATTGCCTTTGGTACCGCTGGCCACGGCTGTTGCGACGCCGCCGGTGATATCCCCCACCGTTACCTTTTTGGTCGTTCCGATCTTGACATAGGAGCTGCCGCTTTTAAGCTTTCGGTAGCATGTGATCTGATACGTACCTGCCGTAGCAAAATCAGACACCTTGACATTCACGCTGTAAGCTCCGGAAGATCCCTTTTTGCCCTTATAGGTTTTGGTCTTTTTATTTGTCAGGCATTTCACTTTAAACTTGACGCCTTCTACCTGGTTGGAGACTCCCGCATTCGTCACTTTCAGCGCCAGTTTAGTCTGCTTACTCTGCAGCTTGGCCGTGACTGTGGGGCTGGGCACTCCCATATCGATCTTTTTATTCAGTGTTGTCTTTTTGATGCCGGTTTTGTCCGTCACGATGACCTGTGCCTTGTATTTACCGGTATTATATCCATGATTGGACAGCTTGACCGTGACATAATAATAATTGGATTTTTTCTTGGCTGTCAACAGTTCCGCTTCCTTCTTGCCGCTCTGGTTCGTGGCCTGGATCTGTACCTGCTTGATACCCGACGGCGCCGCCACATCATAGGCGCGGATCTGGAAGGTACCTTTGCCCAGGTTCACGGATTTGATCTTGACGCTTCCCGTGGTCGGTCCCTTGACCGTAAAGTCGCCGCTTGCCACCTTGGTTGCTGCACCGGAGGAATTGACCGTGTACGCAAACACCTTATAGGCGCCGGCAGTCTCATGATCCTCTATCTTGCATTCAGCCAGCCAGGTGCCGTCTTCGTCCTCATCCTCCTCGGCATAATAGGTGGCCAGATCATCCATTTCCTCTTCTTCGCTGTACACGTTGAAATAGACTTTTTTGGCCTTGGAATCGGCTCCCGTCAAAGACAGGGATACCTTGGTCTCCTTGGCATTCAGCTTGGCGGTCAGCTTATAACCGGTCTTGTTGACCACCTTGCCGTTTTCCGCCTCCGCCGAAGGACCGTTCTTTAAGGAAAGTGCCGCTGCAATGCCCTTGGCATCCGCCTCCCCCAGTTTTTTCAGATTGTCATCCGATGCACAAAAGGCCGCATCCGAATCATTGTTCAAAAATGCATGCTCAATGATGATACCGGGAAAACCGTAGAGCTTGCTCCTGCGGATCACACCGTAATAATCTGCCAGACTGCCATCCGGATAGGTATCTCCGCTCTGTGAATTATAGATTCTGACTCCGTTGTTTCGAAGCCCCAGAGCCACCAGGCGCTGCAGGATCTCCTTGGCCAGGGTCAGACCGCCACTGGATGCCGAAGCATTATAATTGCCGTTTGGATAAAATACCATGGCTCCGGCAGTTGCCGTGGATGCTGCGCCGGTGGTATTAAAATGAATACTCACATAGGCATTGGCAGAAACTCTTGACGCAGCATCCACCCTGCTTGCATTATCCTGTACGGAAGTGGTGCCCGGATAAGGGCAGGCCGTGGATGTCCTGGTCATATAAACGGTCACATTGGAATAATTGTCTTCCAGATATTTCTTACAGTAGTTGGCCACCGTCAGCGTCATCCGCTCCTCCACCAGACCATGTGAACGGGCTCCCGCATGACTGTCATCATGACCGGGATCCAATACGACGACCACCTTGCCCGCGGCTCCTTCCGCACTCAGCTCATCTGCATCGGTCCGGCTCAGGGCAGCCTGCTGCGTAAGAGCCTCACTGATCTGCCTTGCCACAGCGCCCATATCCGTATTTTTCACATCCACAGAAACCACGCCGGATGCATCCCCGCCACTGTCTGACGCAGACTCCGCCGATAAGGGTTCTTGGCTCTCGTCCGTCAGCGGCATAATCTTTTGTTCATCCAGTGCAGGAGCCAGACCGACGCCAAAGGCGGCCTCATTCAGGCCCTCTATATCTGCAATATTCAGCGTCTCCACAGTGCCCTTTGCCAAAGCAACGCTCAGAATTCCCAGGCCATATGTGCCTTCCTTAAGAGCAGGGATCTCAAACAGCAGCTCACCCTCACCTGCCGCCGTGCCTTCCGCAACAAAAACCTCTCCGCTTTCTCTGCCGATCAGCTCCAGCGATGCGCCCTCAAAGGTCCTCTCATCATCCAGAGAGACCAGAAGATGCGATGTCTCGCCCCCGGCCAGTTGCGTTTCTTCCATATAGATGTAGCGCAAAGACCTTCCGTATTCCGAAGCATCATTCTGAGAAACGGACGGTGCCTCCCCGGGCTCTTTGCTTTGTGCAGGATTTGATGCAATATCGTCCACGTTCTCTTCTGCAGGATTTGATGCAATATCGTCCGTGATCTCGTCTGTGATTTCTTCTGTAATTTCTTCTGCGACCTCTTCTGTGACCTCATTTGCATAAACCGGCAAAGCTGCTGCCGGCAGCTGTGCGGCCATGATAAAAGCAGTCAGTAGAGACAC
>CAJOOZ010000094.1 GCA_905236705.1 uncultured Lachnospiraceae bacterium
GAGCGGCAGGGGTATCACAATCTGGTGCTTCGCACCCACAAGGAGCTGGATCTGACCAGACAGGATCAGGTGGAGAGGTTTTTTGCGGAGGAAAAGCCGGAGTATGTCTTTCTGGCAGCGGCCAAGGTGGGAGGCATCATGGGCAATGCCACAGCCAAGGCGGATTTCATGTATGACAATATGATCCTGGAGATGAATGTGATCCACAGCGCATGGCAAAACGGCTGCAGGAAGCTGGAGTTTCTGGGATCCTCCTGCATTTACCCCCGGATGGCGCCGCAGCCCATGCCGGAGAGCTGTCTTCTGACATCCTCTCTGGAGCAGACCAATGAGGCCTATGCACTGGCCAAGATCAGCGGTCTGAAGTACTGTGAGTATCTGAACGGACAGTACGGCACCGATTATATCTCCGTGATGCCCACGAATCTCTACGGACCCAATGACAATTATCATCCCGAGCACAGCCATGTGCTGCCTGCGCTGATCAGGCGTTTCCATGAGGCCAAGGAGGCCGGCGCTGAGAGTGTGACCTGCTGGGGCGACGGAAGTCCGCTGCGGGAGTTTCTGTATGTGGATGATCTGGCCAATCTGTGCGTATTTCTGATGAACAATTACAGCGGCGATGAGACGGTCAATGCCGGTACCGGCAAGGAACTGACGATTAAAGAGCTGACGGAGCTGGTGGCCGGGGTCATCGGCTATGAGGGAAAAATAGAATGGGATGCAACCAGGCCCAACGGAACTCCCAGAAAGCTTCTTGATGTCAGCAAGGCAACCGCCCTCGGCTGGACCTACAAGACGGAGCTTGAGGACGGGATCCGTCTGGCATACAGAGACTTTCTGGAAAACCCCATGAGGGCGGAGAGGTAGGTATTACCTTCCGACCGTTCCGGTGCCCTTGCCGGTGATGATCCAGGGAGCGGGCTGATTTTCAAAGACGTTGCGGCTGGTGAGTTTGGAAACGGCGATCTGCAGGACGGTGATGTCCGAGATGCCGAAGCTTTCCAGTATATTCCGGATAGAGCCTGCCACACCGAAGTCCAGGGTGTAGATGACAAATTCCATTTCGGGATTGATTCTGGTAAGATAGGCAAGTTCCTGCTCCAGACTGGCAGAAGCTACCAGCATGGTAGTTTCGGGAACCGGAAGATCTGCCATGGTATCTTCGCCCACGTGATCGATGATCTCCACGTTGGTCAGACCGAAACGACTCAGGTTTTCCTCCATGGTCTCACGGTCACGTTCTTTATATTCCACTGAGATGACGGTGCCCTCGCCGGCCATCATGGCGGCTTCCACGGCAATGGATTCGCCGGAGATGACGCAGATATTTTTGGATTCATGGATCTGCATCTTGGAGAGCAGAACGCTTCTGATCTCGGCGCCCACATACTTGACGCTGCCCAGTGCGAAACGATGGTTGTCCATACCGAACCGCATGGTGCTGCGGGCGTTGGGATTCAATACGATCATACCTGCGGATGCGTTGATGCCGCGGTCGATCATCTCAGATACTTTATTTCTCTTGATTGGTCCTACCGGCTCTGAGCCTTCATTGTAGACGATCTCACATTCACCCAGTCCGACTTCCCACATCTTATAGAACAGCTCGGTATTGCCGGCCTGTGTAAATACCAGTACGCATCTGTGCGCTTCGACAGCCGGGATCAGGTTCTTGTTTTTTCCTGTGATATCCAGAAGTTTGACGTGCTCCAGATCGATATCGGTCTGGTCAGAATAATATTGCAGCCAGGAAATGATACTTTGATTGTTGAATAATTGATCTTTCATATCTGCCTCCCTCCTGTTTCCGTAAACATCTACAGTATAACATAAGCGGAAGCAAAAAGGGTAGTAGATTGAGATGTTTTCTTTACGAAGTCAGGAGTTTTTGGTATACTGATTGAGTTAGAAAGGAGGCAGGGCAGTATGAACGTTGCAGTGATCCTGGCCAGCGGGCAGGGCCAGCGGATGGGTCAGGATATTCCCAAACAGTTTATCAATGTTTATGACAAGCCGGTGCTGATCTATACGCTGGAGGGCTTTCAGAAGCATCCTGAGATCGATGCCATCGAGGTGGTGTGCATAGACGGATGGCACGATATCGTCAGGGCTTATGCCAGGCAGTTCAATATCGACAAACTGAAATGGATCGTTTCCGGAGGCAGCAGTGCGCAGGAGTCCATTCGCAACGGTATCTTTCATCTGGAAGAGGTCTGCCAAGAGGATGACATCATTATCGTTCATGACGGTATTCGGCCGCTGGTGGATGAAACGGTGCTCTCTGATGTGATCGTCAAATGCAGACAGTACGGTAATGCTGTGACCTCGCTTCCCTATAATGAACAGATCTTTGTGGTGGATGATGAGATCAGTACGGTAAAATATATTCCCCGTGAGACCCTGCGCAGGGTATCCACGCCCCAGGCATATCGTTTTGGTAAAGTGGATGCCGCATATCACAGAGCCTATGAGGAGGGAATCGGGATCCACGGATCTTCTTATACGAATACCATGATGGTAGAGCTGGGAGAGAGGCTGTATTTTGCAGCCGGATCGGATAAAAATATCAAGCTCACCACCAAGGATGACCTGGAGATGTTTAAGGCATATTTAAAGGCGGACAAAGATAAATGGCTGAAGTAAATCCTCTGTATCTTGACAGGCTTTACAGGGAGGATGTGCAGAGCGTTTCTGCGCTGCCTCTGGACTGGGGCAGGCTACAGGATAAAAGCATCCTCATTTCCGGCGCCGGCGGTATGATCGGTAGCTTCTTGGTGGATGTTCTGTCCGAGCAAAATAAAAGCGGACTGAATCTGCAGATCTGTGCCCTGGGCAGAAATCTCGGACGCCTGAAAAACAGGTTTGCCGGCACGGATTGTCCGGAGCATCTGGAATATGTACCCTATGATATCAAAGAACCGCTTGATCATGGGATGAGGCGGGCGGATTTTGTGATGCATCTGGCATCCAATACACATCCCGTGCAATATGCCACGGATCCCATCGGAACCATCATGACAAATATTCTTGGACTGTCCAACATGCTGGAGTTTGCCCAAAATACAGGCTCCGAGAGAGTGGTATTTGCTTCGTCCAATGAGATTTACGGTGAAAACAGAGGAGATACGGAGCTGTTTGGTGAGGATTATTGCGGCTATCTGGATTCCAATACGCTGCGGGCCGGATATCCGGAGAGTAAGCGCTGCGGGGAGGCTCTGTGCCAGGCATATATCAATGCCGGAAATATGGATATCGTGATACCGCGGCTGACCAGAACCTACGGCCCCACCATGCTGATGAGTGACACCAAGGCTGTCAGTCAGTTTATCAAAAAAGGTGTCGCGGGGGAAGATATCGTTCTGAAATCTGCGGGAACCCAGTTGTACAGCTATACTTATGTGGCAGATGCCGTCAGCGGTCTTTTGACCGTATTGTTAGCAGGTGCTAACGGAGAGGCGTATAATATCGCAGATGAGGCTTCGGATATCATGCTGAAGGATCTGGCAGGGATCGTAGCTGATCAGGCTCGCAGCAAAGTGATTTTTGATCTGCCGGATGAGACAGAGGCTGCCGGCTACAGCAGGGCCACCAAGGCCAGGCTGGATGGAAGCAGGTTAAGGCAACTGGGTTGGAAACCTTTGTATGAGATTGATGCAGGGATCGCGAGAACCATGAAGATCCTGAGAGCTATTGGGAACTGTAGCGAAATAACGTAAGCAATTTACTTGCCTGATTTCCCAAATGCAGCGTCAGAAAGCCTCGACAATGCCCGCATTGTCTACGTTTTCTTCCTTGCGTTTGAAA
>CAJOOZ010000095.1 GCA_905236705.1 uncultured Lachnospiraceae bacterium
CGTATCCAGCAGTCTGGAAATGGCGCCGGTCATTTTTTCAACCGTGACATCCAGACTGTTTTCGGTATGTTCAAGTCTGTTCTCATAAGCACCAATCCTGGCACGCACTTTGGATATATAAGCATTGGCCTGTTTGGAAAGCTCCATTGCCTGATTGGCACCGTCCACCGTGGAGATATCCACATCCTCAAGTCCCATTGCCTTCAGAGAAAGCTCGGGAATACGGATCGCCAACACCTGACCCTCATTGGAACCGATCTGGACGCGCATGGCTCCCATCCCCGTAACATCTATCTCTACATTTCCGACGCCGGCCCGATCCTTGTCGATCGTAAAGCTGAGTTCAAATTCATTGGCACCCTTGATGGTGACTTTGTCGCCTTCGTAAGAGATCGTTGCACCGTTGGGAAAATCTCTGCCCTCATCCGCAGCGGCATTCGGCAAAAGGGTGACACAGCCATCCGTCAGATCCAGATTACCATCTGCATCCAGCGGGAGAGAATTGATGTTCAGCATGTATTTTCCCACATCCACTTCATCGGCATAATAACCGACCTTGACTCCCTGCATGCTGGTATAGCCCTTCAGATCACAGTCCCCGTTGAGGAGCTTTTTGCCGTTGAATTCGGTCTCATCAGCCATACGCTGGATCTCTTCCTTGAGCTGTTTCACCTCGGCCTGGATCGCTTCCCTGTCTGCATCTGTCTTGGTTCCGTTTGCCGCTTCTACCGCCAGCTCATTGATACGCTGTACCATGGACTGCATCTCCGTTATGGCACCCTCGGCGGTATTGACAACGGATACAGCGTTGCTGGCGTTCTGACGCGCTTCACCGAGACTCTTGATCTGTGCACTCATACGCTTGCTGATAGCCAGACCGGAAGGGTTTTCTTTGGCATGGTTGATCTTAAATCCCGTAGCAAGTCTCTCTGAAGAAACGTTGAATTTCTTTTCCGTTCCGGAAAGTGCCGCTCCGGCGGTGACTGCGGATTCATTATACTTGATTCTCATAGATCTACCTCTCTTAGAAATGGTTGTGGCACCTGTCGGCTTTTCACCTGCTACAGTCTCTCAAGGGACCTGATGAACAGCCTGGATGCCTGATACATCTCCTTCGGGCTCTCCGATGTGCTTGCCATAGAGGCCTCGATAAAAGATTCGCTATATACAATACTAATATCGGCATCTTTTCCCGTTTCCGCAAGGAATTTTTCCTTAAATTCCGACATTTTTGCCTCAACCTGCCTGCCCAGTGTCTCTTCGGAGGTTCCCACGATACCCTGCAGTCTGTCCTCCTTCATGTAAAACCCGGCGTGGATCTGTCTGCCGTCTGTTAATTCGATCCGTATCCTGGCGGAGGATGTATGACTCTGATCATGGGTAAAATGAACATTTACGTCTGTCAGTTCACCATCGATCACCGCCGGCAGTTCATAGTTTTCGTTGCGGCTCATCTGCCGCATAACGGAAAGCTGTCTGGTGCAGAGTGAAAGACTGCGGATATCCAGATAAGCCGCCCCGCCTTCATACATCTGCTCCTCCATCAGCATCCCGATCCCGTCTGCAAATGCCTCATAGGCCTCCCCGGCCGATACCGCATCCGTAAACCTTTCCAGGGGGCTTTCCAAAAGCTCGTCAATGGCCTGCATCAGATCGCCTTCAACATCCTTTTCTCTGTTACCGTCTCCGGATGCCTTTTCCATTTTTTCGGCGATCTTTTTTATCTGTCTGAAAGCAGACCCCCTGTCCTTTTGCATATCCGCTGCTGCCATCAGATTATCACCGTTTATTGCAATCCCGTTTTCGGCAAGAAGTTCGGTGACCTCACCGGATGCATTCCAGGCCTGCCTAAGCTGCGTCAGTTCTTCCTTTTCCAGTTCCTCTGCGGTCCTGGTCTCTTCAATGACCTGTGCTTCAAACAGCTCATCGAGCACACTTGCCATGCCGATCCCGTCCGCTTTCATCTGCATGGGTGACAGCTCTCCCAGAAGCGCACCGGCCTTTCTCTGATAATAGGTATTGATCTGCTCCGAGATGCTTTTGGTCTTCATTTTTGAAGAAATACCCCCAAAATCATCATCTATACTCTGCTCTATGCCTCCCTTTTCAGATGTCCTGACCGCAGACAATAAGTTAGCAAGGGTTAACTCCTGTCCGTTATTCACCACGGTTCCGATCGCTTTTCCGTCACCCTTCTCAATCTGGTGAAGCAGGCGATAGATGCCCATATAGGTCTCTCTCTCCTCTGCCGTAATCCCGTCTGTCTGCTCAAGTTTATACAGAAAACGGGAGAACTTTTCACTGCGGATCTCCGGCGAGCGGTCTTTTTTGTCAAAATAATCATTCAGCTCTTCTATAGTCCCCTCAAGGGGATTGATCCCGTCCCTGATCATCTGCAGCGTGGCGGCGGGATTCATCTTCTCAAGCAGCCCTGTCACCGTCACATCGGCTGCCTTGACCGATGCAATATTTGAGGCTGTGATTTCCATCCTGTTGTATGCCAGTATCCTGACTGCTCTCCGATTCTCATCGTTTGCTGCCAGCTTCTGCTCAGACAAAAGCTCATCTATATTGGAAAAAGCATCCTTCAGACGGTCTCCCAGATCGGCACGCGGCGACGTCATCAGGGCTTCATAGCTCTCACCTGCCCTGGTATAAGTCTCCTGCAATATCCTGCCTTCTTCATGCACCCTGTGAAGGCTCAGTTTGTCCGCACTGTCGGCGATCCTTCCCAGCACCGCAGCCGGCATTGCAAACATCTCTTCCCGCTCCGTCATCGTCTCTGCAAAAAGTGTATTCTGAGAGGAGTCGGGCAGTGACAGATTCCAGGTCCTGCGGGCGGATTCCTCTGCCAGACGCAGATCCTCTGCCAGCGTTGCCAGTTCGGTAGTATCAATGCTGTAGTCCGATCTGAGCAGCTGCATATTTGCAGATACTGTCATTTGCAGTCTGACTTCGGCCAGTGTCCGCTGCGCCGATAAAAGGGTGTCCTGAGGCTGACCGTCTTTGGCCGCCGGTATGGGGGTGCCTTTCAGACGGATCTCTCTCTGGGCTGCGGACAGGGAACGGATCGTAAAGGGCTCTCCTTTTTCCACCACTTCCCTAACCGCTTCATCAGAGATCCCATCTACCGTCTCCTTGATGCGGACAGCCTTTTCACGCAGACTGTCTCCCGCCAGATTGGCGTCCCTGGCTCTCTTCCCTTCACTGATAGCATCCGTCATACAGGATAAAAGCTGTCCTCTGTCCAACGGCAGCCTGATACTTTCAAGGTTTCTGAGCGAAAGCAGATTGCCGGCTGTCAGCGGAATATCGGAATCCATCAAAAATGTACAAAGCTCCCTGCTTTCTTCATTTATCTCCATGCCTGCTTCCGAGATCACTTTATCAAGCTGCTCCGTCATTTGACCGATGCCGCTGTGATCTCCGCTCTTTCCGATATATCCCGCCAGATCATCAGCAAAATAACCGCCGCCGGCCGTTTTCCCTCCGCCGGCCGAAAATCGCGCCAGATACAGATTCTCAAGAGTAGGCTGCAGATTATTTTCCAGGGTATACTGTTTCATTCCGTCCGTCATAACAGTCAGGTCGGCTGCGCGCTCCTCCTGTACCAGAACATCTTCCACATTTTCTCTGGTTGCAGGCAGATCCCTGGCTGCAAAAGCTTCTGCGATCTGCATGGCAGCCACAGGGGAACCGGTCAGCTCTGTCAGCATATCCATATCCATATCACCCGCGCCGTTAAAGCCGTCTACCACCGTCCCCGACCGTGCCATTACGGTTTTGATATGATCCATGATGGTCAGGGCATCTCCTACTTCCGTCTGCCCGGGACGGACACCCTCTTCAACCATTTTTTTATAATCTTCTTTGGACATGGTGGACGCGCAGACCAGCATCTGATCGCTGAGCTTTTCCGCATCTGTCATAGCGGCTTCTTTTAATGCGTCATCAAAATCCCTTTTCTGTCTGCCGTAGGCTCCGATCGCGGCAGCCTTGCCGGAAAGATCCACGGAAAAACCGGCCCCGCTTCTGCCGGTGTCTTTTACAGAGTCCGCACCCGTCTGCATCTGTCCGTAGGAAATAGCTGCTCGATCTGTGGTTTTTCCGGTCTGTTCGCGTATCTCATCAAATTGAATCTTCATAATCGTCCTTTCCGAAAAAAATCTGTGGCTTTCTCTTATTATTTCGGCTGAACACGCATCATGTTTTATACTCACGCCCCTAAAAAAAATCCCCCCGTTTCGGTAAAATATGCTAAAATACCCATATGAGCGCTACGAAAACCTATCACGAACAGACCAATATAGACAATATTAACCGCATGCGGGAAGTCATGCAGGAGCTTCCTTCTTTTTGCAAGCAATTTTTCAGGGGGATCGAAAATACCACCGCACCGCGGACGCGTCTGGCTTACGCACTCGATCTGAGGGTCTTTTTTGAATTCATGCAAAAGAACAACGCCGCACTCTGCCGGACTCCCATTCCGCAGTTTCCTTTGTCCCTGCTGGATCAGATCAGCAAGGAGGATATCGAAGAATTTCTGGAGTATCTGGATCTGTACGAAAAAGAATTTGAGGAAGATAAGCATGTGGGCGACAAACGGGAATACACCAACGGAGAACGCGGAAAAGCAAGGAAACTTTCCACCCTCAGGAGCTTCTATAACTACTTCTACACCAGTGAGCTGATCGAGAAGAATCCCGCTGCCCTGGTACCCATGCCCAAGCTTCACGAAAAAGAGATCATCAGGCTTGATCCGAATGAGGTTGCAGAGCTTTTGGATCTGGTAGAGAGCGGAGAGGCACTGACAGAAAACGAAAAACGCTACCATAAGGTAACAAAAGACCGCGATCTGGCTCTGCTGACTTTGCTTCTGGGCACCGGCATCCGTGTTTCCGAATGTGTGGGACTGGATCTGGATGATGTGGATTTCGACAACTACGGTATCCATATCGTAAGGAAGGGCGGCGCCGAAGCCGTCATCTATTTCGGGGATGAGGTCTATGATGCCCTCCTGCCATATTATGAAAGACGCAAGGGAATCGTTGCGGCAGACGGGAACGAAAACGCTCTGTTTCTATCTCTGCAGAATAAGAGAATGAGCGTCCGGTCGGTCGAAAAACTGGTTAAAAAATACGCCTCCAGAGTGACGAGCCTGAAAAAGATCACGCCCCACAAGCTGCGGAGCACCTACGGCACCACTCTCTATCGCGAGACCGGAGACATCTATCTGGTAGCGGACGTATTGGGACATAAATCCGTCAACACCACGCGAAAGCACTATGCCGCAATGGAAGAGGATAACAGGCGACGGGCAGCCCGCGCTGTCAAGCTACGTGACGGATGAAAGAAACTATTGCCACGGCAGATGTTCTGCATGGCAGAAAGAGTGAGACATGAAGTATTCTTTTTACGGCTGGCAGAATGCCTGCTGCAGACCGGTGAACGATGAATACAAAGGGATTGATTCCCCCCGTCAGCTGTATGATGCTCTTTTACACATCTGGTGTGAATACACCTGCGCACCAAGGCTCAGAAGCAAATGGACCCGGGAAAATATCACCCTGGGGCAGTGTTCCATTACCGCTTTTCTGGTACAGGATATCTTCGGCGGCGAGGTTCTGGGCATTCCCAGAGAGGGCGGCAGCTTCCATTGCTACAATAAGATCGGGGATATCGTATTCGACCTGACCAGCGAACAGTTTGGAGAGGAGATCCTGGACTATACCGACAATCCGGTGCAGAAACGCCCGGATCATTTTTCCAAAGAAGAAAAACGAAAGCGCTATGAATATCTGTGCAGAGAACTGAAGATCTATTCCTCTTCCCTGGGGCGACGGTAAAACATCTTGTATTCCACCTCGCCCAGATCTTCATTGACCTCTTCATCAATCTTGATAAATCTTCTGTTTTCATAAAAACGGACGGCACCGAAATTATTCTCAAACACGTGCAGTTCGATCACATCGTAGAGCTCGGCCACATAGGCCAGAAGTCTGGTTCCGATTCCCATCCCGCGGTAATCCTTTTCTACGAAAATACCGTTGATATAACCCTCGTCCACGCCTACGAAGCCGACCACTTTTCCGTCAATCTCATAGACATAGACCTCGGTAGAGGGGATCAGGCGCGAAATATAGCCGAAATTGCGATCCCAGTATGAAACAGGGATAAAATCATGCGCCTCCAGATTACCGTCATACCAGATGCGCATTACCCTTTTCAGATCCGGTTCATAGTATTTTCTGATAATATCCATGTGACTGCTCCCCTGCTTTCTGTGTCTGCTTGATGTCTGCGGATTTACCGGTCTGTGTCAGACGAGGCCGGAGGGTCTTATATTATTGTTGAGGAATTTGTTAAATCCCAGCCACCCCGTTTCGGCAGTCTGTTCCAATACCTCCGTAAAGGTCTCCATCTTGGCATCCGTATTATCCGCCAGATTTAAGGCAAACGCTTCCATAAGGGAAGGTCGCTTGGGCGAACCGAATTCCAGTTCTCCGTGATGTGCCAGAATGCAGTGCTTTACTTCATTCAGCAATACGGGCGGAAACCCTTCTATCCTGCACGCTTTTTCTCCCGTCATCTCTGCGCCCATTACAATATGTCCTAACAGATTCCCTTCGTCGGTATAATCATTTTCGGGAAAAGCGGAAAACTCCCGCACCTTGCCGATATCGTGCAGCATGGCGCTGGTCAACAGCAGATCTCTTTTCAGCATCGGATAGGTGCTGCAATAATAATCGCACAGTTTGGTCACGGAAAGCGTATGCTCCAGCAGACCACCCACAAAGCTGTGGTGAACGCTTTTGGCAGCCGAGGATTTTTGGAATGTTTTGATAAATTCCTCATCCTCCCTAAAAAAGGCGTCCAAAAGCTGCTTCAGATAAGTATTCTCTATGGTGTCTATCAAATCCAGCAGTTCCTTATACATCCCCGGAATACTCTTTTTGCTGACAGGCAGATAGTCCGCAGGATCAAACTCTCCCTCCTGCGCCACTCTGAGCCTTTTGATATTAAACTGCAGCGCTCCCTGAAAACTGGTGACCTCTCCGCCCAGCTGCACATAGTCCAGGCTTTCATAGTCAGAGATCCCTGCGCTGTTGGGGTCCCAGATCTTGCCATCCACCATACCTGTCTTATCCTGCAGTGAAACAGTCTCATACGGCCTGCCGTTTTTTGCAATGGCAGAATGCTTGTTCTTACACAGATAAATACCGCTGATCCTGTCCCCTTCTTTGTAGTCACAGATATATTTCATAACGTCCTCCTTCTATTTGACTCCGGTAAACAATACCACGGCCGTTTGTTCCCGATACTCGTCCCCTTCCTGCCGAAGCAGGGAGATGGTATGCTCCTCCTGGGGAGAATAGGTGAAAAGTGCCGTCATCAGCTCGCGAAACGAAGAGATGGTATCCTCTCCGCTCCGGACAATGATATCTCCGATCCTGATCCCCGCCTGCATAGCCGGCGAGCCTGCCTCCACCTCGGTCACATATACCCCTAAAGGCACACCCAGTTGTTCATTTATCTGTTGTGTGATTTCGATGCCCCTGACACCGAAATATACTCTGCTTTCATCGTTGGACAATTTGGCGATCAGACTCTTAAGTTCTGAAATACCGATTGCGGCCAGACCTCCCGGTGAGGAATCCTGGGCGCTTTGCAGGATCACGCCGATCACGTCTCCCTTCAGATTGATCAGGCACCCACTGGCTCCCTGATACCCCTCGATGTCGGTAAGGATGATACCATAGTTAGCATCTGTTAACTGCAATTGGGTACTGTCACTGGTCACGATACCGTAGGCAATGGAATCGGATACTCCCTGGGGACTGCCCACTGCCACCACGGGAAGCCCCACCAGATTGGAAGCCGAAGAGTTCCCGAGTTTGGCGGGTGAAACACAGCTTAGCGTGGGTACGGACAGCTCGGTTTTGGGAACAGCAAATACAGCCAGCCCCGTCTGCCTGTCGATCTGAAGGATCTGCTCCTCGACGATGCTCCCGTCATTAAATACAATGGAATATCTGGAGCCCTGCTGTCCCTGCAGATCTGCCAGCACAAAAAGAGAATGGGTGTTGTCCGCCACCACAATTCCCGAAAAACTCTTCTCGCTCTCGTAGCTGCCCATCAGCCAGTCTTCCATTTCCTGTGAAGAGATTACCGTAACCAGGTGTTTCTTTTCTTCTTCGGCCAGAGCGCTCAGATCCGTATATATCGCATTGTAGCTCTGCAACGGCGTCTGCTGCTCCTCTGTCTGCAGACTCTCCTCTGCCTGCCTTCGGGCCGCATTCTTGGCCGCCTCTATGACTGCCTGCTGATCTTCCTGCTCCTTCTGCGCCATGCTCTCTTCCGTCATGAGCTGATCCATCGATACCTCTTCCTCCGGTAAATTCTCCTCGGGGAAGGATACCTTTGGCACCCGCTGCGGATTTATGATCTTATCGATGACCGGCTCCATCAGCAAAAAGGTCAGGCAGGCAAATACGCCGAACACCACTGCCATTACGATGGTCGTTACGGTACGTTTGAAAAGCTTTCTTTTATTGACCGGTTTTTTCTTGATCGTCTCCTTCACAAAGGAAGACGTACTTTTTTCATCCATGAATCTGATTATATCATTTTCCGCGTTATTATGCTATACTATACTCAATAATGTCCTTTGCGACTGATGACAACGCAGCATGACAGTCATCATGCAGACAGACGTGCCAAAGCCAAATGACCGGAGTAACAAATTATTACCATGAACAAACGAACCCTCAGAGTATTGGAATATGACAAGGTCATAGCCCGTCTGGAAGCGGAAGCATCCAGTCAGCCGGGCAGGCAGTTGTGCCGCTCTTTGAAGCCGGCAGACACGCTTTCCCAGATTCTGCTGCGCCAACAGCAGACCAGGGATGCAGTCACCAGACTCCTGGCTTCTTTCGACCGCATCTCCTTCGAAAACCACAGAGATTTTCAGTTGCAGCTCTCCCGCCTGGCCATCGGCGGAGCGCTGAGAGCCGACGAGCTGCTGCAGTTTGCCGGCTTTCTCGAAAATGTCGCCAGAGTTAAATCCTTCGGCAGACTGAAAAACGATAAAAACGACAATGATTCCGGAAAAGATTCCCTTACAGATTTTTTTGAAGATCTTCAGCCCATGACCAATATCTCTGTCGAGATCAGACGCTGTATCATATCGGAAGATGAAATAGCAGACGATGCCTCAGCAGAGCTTAGGCAACTGCGGCGGAAAAAGGCTTCCCTCAATGACAGGATCCATTCCCATCTGCTTTCCATGGTCAACGGATCAGCGCGAAGCTGCCTGATGGAGCCGGTGATCACACAAAAAAACGGTCGGTTCTGTCTGCCCGTCAAAGCAGAGCACAAGGGCAGCATCCCCGGTATCGTGCACGAACGCAGCAGCACGGGCTCCACGCTTTTCATAGAGCCCTCTGCCATAGTGGATTACAACAACCGCATCCGTGAGATCCGGCAGCTTGAAGAGGCTGAAATCGAAAAGATCCTGGCCTCTCTTTCCTCAGAGCTGTATGAAGGTATCGAGTTTCTGAAGCGAAATACGGAAGTCATGACGATGCTGGATTTTATTTTTGCCAAGGGGCTTCTGGCTCTTTCCATGAAAGCCTCCGGTCCCGATTTTTCCGAAGACGGGGAGCTTAGGATCTTGCAGGGCAGGCATCCGCTACTGGATCAGGACCACGTGGTTCCCATTGACATCTGTCTTCCTGCCGGGGTACGCCAGATGATCATTACCGGTCCGAATACCGGCGGCAAGACCGTCTCCCTGAAAACTGTCGGACTTTTCTGTCTGATGGCACAGTCCGGGCTGTTCATCCCCGCCAGAGAGCACAGTATCCTGCCGGTTTTCCATGAGATCTATGCCGACATCGGTGACGAACAGAGCATTGAACTGAGCCTGTCCACCTTTTCCGCGCATATGACAAACATCGTGGAAATCCTCAGGCATGCCACTGACAAAAGCCTGTGTCTCTTTGACGAGCTGTGCAGCGGCACTGATCCGGATGAGGGCGCCTCACTGGCAATCTCGATACTCGAAAAGCTGCTTTGCAAAAAAGCTCTGACCATCGCCACCACTCATTATAGCGAGCTCAAGCTTTATGCACTGTCCCGGAAAGGGATCACCAACGCCTGCTGTGAATTTGATGTAGCCAGTCTCATGCCTACCTATCGTCTGCTGATCGGGATTCCCGGCAAGAGCAATGCCTTTGCCATTTCCTCCAAACTCGGGCTGCCGGACGACATCATAAACAATGCCAAAAACAGAATGAGTCGTGAACAGGAACAGTTTGAAGACATCATAGCCGATCTGGAACAAAAGCGTCTGCAGATGGAACAGAGTGAATTGCAGATCACCGACAGAAATGCGGCGCTCGAACAAAAGATCTCGGAACTGGAAAAACAAAAGCTCTCCCTGGAGCAGCAGAAAGAAGAAATCCTGACAAAGGCAAACGAAGAAGCCCGTCAGATCCTGCAGGAAGCCAAGGATGTGGCAGACGACACCATTCGTTCCTTCAGACAGTTTACGGACAACACCCCCATGCGCCAGATGGAACAGAAACGTTCCGCTGTCAGAGAACAACTAAGCAAAAGAAATGCCTCTGTCAAAAACGAGACCCGAAAGGACCGTCAAAAAGGCGAGACAAAGCCCACAGCCGGCTCGATACGGACCGGCGATGCGGTCAGGGTACTCTCCATGAATCTGAAAGGTACCGTCGCTTCCCTGCCCGATCAAAAGGGCTACCTGTTTGTTCAGTGTGGCATCATGCGCTCAAAAATACATATCGACGATCTGGTGCTGATACCGGAGGATACCATCACAGCCGGCTCGATCTCACACAGCAGCTACGGAAGCATCACGATGAACAAATCCCGCAATGTGGGAACCGAACTGAACCTGCTCGGAAAGACTGCGGATGAAGCCATCACAGAGCTGGACAAGTACCTTGATGATGCTTATATGGCTCACATACCAGTTGTCCGTATCGTTCACGGCAAAGGTACGGGAGCGCTCAGAAACGCCGTTCACCAGCATCTGAAAAGACAGAAACACGTAAAGGAATACCGGCTCGGTGCGTTTGGCGAAGGCGACGCGGGAGTCACGATCGTAACCTTCCGCTGACATTGCAAAATAAGTGGATAACACAGGAGGAAGCCTATGGCAACAAAACAGAAGATACTGATCGTAGATGATGACGAGAACATTGCTGAACTGATCTCACTGTATCTGGTCAAGGAATGCTTCGAAACAAAGATTGCGGAAGACGGTGAAGCCGCGCTGCAGGCTGTCAAAAGTTTTCAGCCAAATCTGATCCTTTTGGATCTGATGCTGCCCGGCATCGACGGCTACGAAGTCTGCCGCCAGATCAGGCGGGATCTGACCACTCCCATCATCATGCTGTCCGCAAAGGGTGAGGTCTTTGATAAGGTGCTGGGGCTGGAACTGGGAGCCGATGATTACATGGAAAAACCTTTTGACTCCAAGGAACTGGTAGCCCGGGTCAAAGCTGTTCTGCGCCGCTACAAGCCCGGCAACGAGACGCTTTCCTCCCCCGATAATGTAAAAAAAGTTACCCTGCCGGACCTGGAGATCAACCTTACCAACTATTCCGTTCTCTACCAGGGCAACGTGATCGATATGCCGCCCAAGGAACTGGAGCTGTTATATTTTCTGGCTTCTTCTCCCAATCAGGTATTTACCAGAGAGCAGCTTCTGGATCAGATCTGGGGCTATGAGTATGCCGGCGATACCAGGACGGTCGATGTCCACATCAAGCGCCTGCGCGAAAAGATCAGTGATAACCCGTTCTGGCGTCTTTCAACCGTCTGGGGGATCGGCTACAAATTCGAGGTGATCCATTGAAAAAGGCTCTCTATTTAAAATTCATCCTTGCCTACGTGATATTCGGCTTATTCAGCTTTTTGATGGTGGCCACTTTTTCCGACCGGCTGATCCAGGAAAAGGTGCTGCGTGAGGAGGCCGCCTCACTCTATGCGGAGGCCGCCATGATCTCAAAAAGCTATGCTGCCTCTCTCTATCACAGCGAAACAACGATCGAGGCAGTGCACGATGAGCTGTTCTCACTTTCCGTATACCTCGGATGCTCCATCTGGATCGTCAATCCATCCGGCACGGTTCTGCTCACCAATCAGGCCGTACCCGATCTGCAGAATCCGGATGTTCTTGAGAACTTTTCCCCTCAGACAGAAGAAAATACATATTATACGACCGGCGATTTCTTCGGACGTTTTTCCGAGCAGCAGCTGATCGTCTTTTCTCCCATCATCTCCAATTACCGGATCCAGGGCTATGTGGTCTTTTTAAAGCCACTCTCAACGCTGCGGGCGCGCAGCAACAGCTACCTGACCATTGTCTACATCACAATGGGTCTGATCTTTCTTTTGTCCTTTATCATCCTGCTGTTTTTTATGGAGATGTTTTACCGTCCGCTTCAAAAGATCATCTATGCCACGGAACAATATGCGGAGGGCAATATGCACTATGAGTTTTCCGTGGATTCCTACGATGAAATGGGATATCTGGCCGCCACTCTGGGTTTTATGGCCTCTGAGATCGCCCGTTCCGAGGATGTTCAGAAAAAATTTGTAGCCAATGTATCACATGATTTCCGCTCTCCTCTGACCTCGATCCACGGCTATCTGGAGGCTATGCTGGACGGAACCATACCTCCGGAAATGCATGAAAAATATCTCCATATCGTTCTGAATGAAACGGATCGTCTGACCAAACTGACCAATTCCCTGCTGCAGCTCAACAACCTGAATACCAAAGGGCTCGCTCTTAACCGCACAAACTTTGATATCAACACCGTCATTCACGATACCGTTGCGACCTTCGAAGGAACCTGCCTGAAAAAGGGCATCCGTATTGACCTGATCCTGGTAGGTGAAGAAATGACCGTTAACGCAGATCGGGAAAAGATTCAGCAGGTTCTCTACAATCTGCTGGATAACGCCATCAAGTTTTCCAATCAGGATTCCGTGATCACCATCGAATCCACGGTCAAAAAAAATAAGCTTCTGATTTCCGTCAAGGACAACGGCATCGGTATCCCCAAAGACTCTCTCGGACTGATCTTTGATCGTTTTTATAAAAGCGATCTGTCCCGCGGCAAGGATAAAAAAGGGACAGGCCTGGGCCTGTCCATTGTAAAAGAAATCATTCGTTCCCATGATGAAAATATCAATGTCATCAGTACCGAAGGGGTCGGTACCGAGTTCACCTTCACCCTCTCCGTATTTGACGAGAATGCGGATGATGAAAACGGGGAAGATGAGCAGCAGACAGAAGGCTCCGAAGCATAAGGCCGCAGATCAGACCTTGACTTTTCCCGCCATCACCCTTTTATAATCCTCATAATTTCTCTCAAGCAGCGCCGGCGTATCCATGTCCACCCTCTGCACCGGCAGTGCGCCAAATCCGTTCTGAGGTACTCTGATCCCTGTTTTCCCAAGTGTGATCTC
>CAJOOZ010000096.1 GCA_905236705.1 uncultured Lachnospiraceae bacterium
GGATGAAACTGCCGCAGAAGACCGGCTGCCGGATTATGAGGACTGGCTGGCCAGTGAATACGGGGATGAGCTGACCGCAGCTGATTCGGATGAGATCACCTCTGCCATTGAAGGATTTGCGGATCAGATCGCAGCGGAAGGTATGCAGGCAGCAGCGGCTGATGAATCCCAAATGGGAGAAAACGATGTGCAGGACAGTGAATCAGCGTCCGGCAGCGATCCGGCGGATACCGCACAAGTCACGGCCGAAGATGAGGGGCTGAATGAAAAAACGGTCCGGAGGGCTGACCGCAGGGCAGAGAAAAAGGCAAGAAAGGCCGATAAGAAGGAAGAAAAGAAAGCGGCGAAGGCAAGAGCCAGAGAGATCGAGGAAAAGCTTGCCGAAAAACCGGCCGCTGCCGAAAGCGAAAAGGAGAAGAAAGCAGCCCTCAAGGAGCTGATTAAAGAAGAAAATAAGATCCTGAAGAGCAAAACTGCCACGGAAGAGGAGAAAAACGCGGTCTGGAAAGCGCGGGCAGACAGATCCGCCCTGGCAAAAAAGGAAAAAGAGAAATCCAGGGAAGAGAATGCTACCGGACAGTTTATGGAGAACCTCTCCGCATTTACGGATATCAAGGATGATTTTATTGAGTACGGCGGCAAATACTATGGTGCCGTCATCGAGATCGATCCTTTGGAATTTCGTTTTTTCTCAAAACACAGAAGGGATAACTCCATTGAAAACGGTGTGGGCAAGGTGCTGCGTTCCCTGCAGGAGGGAGATTATGCCAACATCGTCAAGATAGAGCGTCCCGCTCTCTATGACGACTTTATGTCCAGGGAATTCGAGCGTCTGGATCATCTGAAGGCATCCTACGAGAGCGGTATGATCTCCGAAGAAGAGCTGCAGACCAGAGTGGAGATCGTCTATGACCGTATCAATGAACTCAGGGGAATGTGCTTTGAGGATAAAGTCATTACTGCATTTTATTATCTGGTGCTCTTTGATCCGGACAAAGGCCGTCTGAACCTCATGACGCACAATGCCATGGCGTCTCTTCGCCGCGGAGAGATGACAGTACGCCGTCTGGATACCAGAGGACTTGCCATTTTCCTCAAGTATACCAACCAGTTGGATTTTGAAGAGCGTGAGATCGACAAGATCGCTCCGGAAGACTATGCACAGTGGGCGATGCCCGAGAGCGTTCGTTTCAAATTCCGCGAAACCCTGGTGTCCAACGTGATCACCTATACCTACCGCGTTTCCGGCTATCCTACCATGGTGGGAGATGCCTTTCTGGCAGGGGTGATGTCGATCCCGGGAACCAAGGTGGTGCTCAAGTGTACGCCCATCGACCGAACCAAGGCCATTACCGGTGTGGATCGTGCGCTGCAGGAGCTAAGGAGCCAGTATTCCAATACCAATATCGATTCCAAGCTCATTGAGCTGAGCAACAATATCACTTCGCTGAGCAACCTTTTGTCCATGCTGCAGAGCGATAACGAGGTGCTGATGGATGTCAACATTTACGTCACCATCTACGATATCGCGGCCACCAGAATGGATCTGTCCATTGATGCGCCCCAAAAGAGTTCGCTGCCCGTTGTGGGTGAGATGGAAAAAATGGTCCGTCAGCTCTGGAGTGAAGAAGGCATGCGGCTGGCCCGCATGGATTTTGACCAGCTCAGTGGCTATGTCGGTTCGCAGGTATCCGCTTATGATCCCCTGAAAAAGCTGGCCAGAGGAATGCCGTCCAATTCTGTTGCGGCCTCCTTCCCCTGGATCTATTCACATATTTCCGATGACGGCGGCTTCAAAATGGGCACCGCGGACGGTATTCCCGTATTTGTGGACTTTTTCAGACGTGATGATGAACGCATCAACTCCAACATGGTTGTTATCGGTAAGTCCGGTTCCGGTAAATCCTTTGCTACCAAAGCGCTCTTGTCCAACCTGTCTGCAGATGATGCCAAGATCTTTATTCTGGACCCCGAGAACGAGTATCAGGAGCTGGCTCACAATATGCACGGCAAGGTGATCAATGTGGGCAATGCCCAGTACGGCAGACTGAATCCGTTCCATATCATCACGGCACTGGATGATGATGAAGACGAAGGCGCATCCTCTTCCGTGACCGGCAGCTTTGCCACCCACCTGCAGTTTCTGGAGGAGTTCTTTAAGCAGATCCTGCCGGATTGTGATAAAGATGCGCTGGAGTATCTGAATTCTCTGGTAGAGCGTATGTACACAAACCGCGGGATTTATGCCGAGACGGATCTGTCAAACTTCGGACCGGAAGACTATCCTGTATTTGACGATCTCTATGACGAGGTGCTGGCGGAGTTTGAGCGGACAGAGAACGAGTATCTGCGTACCATGCTCAGGACGCTGATCAATTATATCGCCAAATTCTCTACCGGCGGTCGAAATGCCAATATCTGGAACGGTCCCTCTACCGTTACCACGGATGAAAACTTTACCGTATTCAATTTCCAGAGCATGCTGTCCAACCGCAATACCACCATTGCCAATGCACAGATGCTGCTGGTACTCAAATATATTGATAACGAGATCATCAAGAACAGGGATTACAATATCAAGTACGGACTTGACCGCAAGATCGTGGTAGTCATTGACGAGGCACATGTCTTTATCGATGACAAATATCCCATTGCGCTGGATTTTATGTTCCAGCTGGCCAAGCGTATCCGTAAGTACAACGGTATGCAGATCGTTATCACGCAGAATATCAAGGATTTTGTGGGTAGCGAGGAGATTGCCAGAAAGTCAACGGCCATCATCAATGCCTGTCAGTACAGCTTTATCTTTGCCCTGGCGCCCAATGATATCAGCGATCTTTGCAAGCTTTACGAAAAGGCCGGCGGGATCAATGAACATGAGCAGGAGCAGATCCTGCAGGCTCCCAGAGGTCAGGCGTTTACCGTGCTTTCGGCCACCAGTCGTTCCACCTTCCAGGTGGAGGTGCCGCCTACCATGGTGGATCTGTTCCAGCAAAAAGAATATACCTCGCATTATTTCTACGGGGAGCAGGGCAGTGTCAACTGGGAGGATTTTGTATCCGAAAGCCGGGATGCCCACGATCGTGCCGTGGAGGAAAATAAGAAAGCCGAGGCTGTCAGAAAAGAGGACAAACCTGCCAGGAAAGCAGTCACCTTCAGTATCCTGACGGAAGATGAGCTCGCAGCCCAGAAGGAAGCGGTAAAAGAGGCCATGGAAGAGCAGGGGCTGACAGAGGAAACAGACAGGCTGCAGGCTGAGAATGAGACTGCAGATCTGATGACAGATCAGACGGGTGATCAGATGGATGGTCAGCCGGATGATCAGATCCTGATGGATGCGGAACTGACGGCAGACGACGGATTTGCAGATGAGCTGCCGGATGTGGATCTGTCAGACGAGGAGTTTGATGCCATGATCGCCGCCAGAGCCTTAGAGCGCGCCGGTAATGAGGCAAACGAAGGGGTCGGTAACACAGAGTCCGTTGTGCAGGCAGAGTCCGCGCAGGCGCCCGCGGCAGCGGCAGCCGGCGCAACCAGAAGCACCGGTATCCCTGCGCATGAGATATCATATGATGAAGCGTCAGCCGGCACTTTTGTCCGTACCGTAGATCGCGCTGCGCATGAAACCGGAAATGAGATCGACAAATTAAGAAGAGAACTGGAGCTGGAGAGAAACAGGCTGGAAACAGAGCGTCTGGAAACACAGCGACGTACCCTGGAGCTGGAAAGGGCCACTCTGGAAGCGCAGAAAAATGCCAGTCTGTCCGATGCGGTTGTCAAGCTGGGCGAGATGCTGGCAGTAATGCAGCAGAGTCTGATGCAGCAGTCCGCCATGATGAGTTCGGGATTTGTACCGCCCGCGGCGCCGGCCGGAGCCGCAATGAATATGCCGCAGATGACCATGCCGCAAACAGGCACCGCTCCCGCCTTTGGGGCAGCGGCGGAAATGCAGCCGGCCACAACGCCCGCAGACTCGACGGAGTCCTCTTTTGATATGCTGCAGGATGATATCGGTATGTCAGATACAAAAGATCTGTTTGATGAAACAGATACGAAGGATGAAGAAGATCTCACGGATCTTTTGTTTGGTCTGGATGATGAGGATGAAGAAAACGAGAGCGTATTGCTGCCTGCAGATGAGGAGGATGAGGACGCAGCGTTTGATGACATTGAGATCGAGGATTTTGATGAAGATGAACTTACGGATGCAGCGGATGAGGATCTATCGGGCGATGCGGAGGATATAGATCTGAATCTGGATGAAGATGATAATCTGGATCTGCCGGATGAAGATGAATTTGAAAAATTCCTCTTTGGCGATGACGAAGATGACGACGAGGATGACGATGACGACGATTCCGCGCTCTCCTTTAATATCTTTGATATGTTTGAGCAGGAGGCGGAACTGGCCGAGACCTACAATCCCATGGATGACTTTATGGATGGCGAGGATGATGTGCTGGAGATCACGATCGAACAGCTCATTGAATACAACAAAAATGCCCACAAGAGAAACAAAGAATCCAAAGCGGGTTGATGAACCGAAAAAAAACAGGGTTTTTTTGCAACGGATCCTGAAGATCTTATGTATTTATGGTAGATGGGACGCGGAGAGTCTCTTTGCAGCCATGAGTGCAGCCGGATAAAAGGGCAGATTTATGAGAGAGAAAGCTATGATGAAAGAAATGAAAACAAGGACAGAAAAGATTTTGGCACTGGTGCGGCTTCTCGTAGCAGCGATGGTATTTATGATGATATTTTTTGGTACCGGTAGGACTGCCAGCGCTAGAGTTCAGACTGTTAGCACTAAAGTTGTGTTTGATAATAACCCCATTTACAATTGGGATGATGTGGCAACAAAAGTGGAAGAGGAAGAGGAAAAAAAGAAACAGGAAGAGGAA
>CAJOOZ010000097.1 GCA_905236705.1 uncultured Lachnospiraceae bacterium
AACGTCGAATGACCGGCTGGGGATCAGCCGGTCATTCTGAGAAGGTATTTCTTCTTATGGGGTATAGCAAAAACTATGTAATGTATTGGGGGGTTACAAGTGTATAATAGCAAACGCCTCCCTATATGTCTACTTTCATTTTTCACAAATTTCACAACAAACCGCCGCATCTTTTGGTGAATTTTCACAAAGCAAAACCGATTTGTCCAATTCAAAAAACAATTTTGGCTCTTTTCCTGTATAAAATGCACAGGAAAACGCTTCTCTGTTAAGTAGGTTTTACCCTTCCTTTACCCTTCCGGTGCTATTGTGTTCTCACGGTTTTCAAACAATGACTCGAATTCCTCTCTCGATATCCTCTCTTTTTCCAATAAGAGCCGTGCGGAAGCATGTAAAACATCCATATGCTCTTCTATGATCTGCTTCGCCCTGTCATAACATTCACCGATGATCCTCTTGACCTCGGCATCGATCTGGCTCGTCACAGCCTCACTGGTGGTTCTGGCATGCGCCAGATCCCGTCCGATAAAGACCTCATCACTGTCATCATCGTAATTGACAGTACCAATCACCTCTGACATACCGAACCGCGTCACCATCTTTCTCGCCACGCTTGTCGCCTTCTTGATATCACTGGATGCGCCCGTAGTGATGTCCTCAAAGATCAGTTCCTCCGCAATACGGCCTCCCAGATCCACCATGATATCCTGAAGCATCTGGCCTTTGGTCATGAACATCTCATCTTTCTCAGGCAACGGCATTGTGTAGCCGGCCGCACCCACGCCGGTGGGAATGATAGACACCGTATAGACCGGATCCATATCCGGCAGCACATGAAACAGTATCGCATGACCGGATTCGTGATAGGCCGTGATCTTCTTTTCCTTGTCCGAGATCACGCGGCTCCTCTTTTCGGCTCCGATCCCCACTTTGATAAAAGCTCTTTTCACATCATCCGAGATTACAAATTTCCGATCTTCCTTGGCGGCGATGATCGCAGATTCGTTCAGCAGATTTTCCAGATCGGCTCCGGTAAATCCGGCTGTGGTCTGGGCGATCTGATGCAGATCCACATCCTCTGCCAGTGGTTTGTTTTTGGCATGAACCTTGAGAATATCCTCCCTGCCGCCCACATCGGGTCTGCCGACACCGATCTTGCGGTCAAAACGCCCCGGGCGCAGAATGGCGGGATCGAGAATATCCACCCGATTGGTGGCAGCCAGAACGATAATACCTTCGTTTTCGGCAAAACCGTCCATCTCTACCAACAGCTGATTCAGCGTCTGTTCCCTCTCATCATGTCCGCCTCCCATTCCGGCGCCTCTTTTGCGGGCCACGGCATCGATCTCATCGATAAATACGATGCAGGGGTGATTTTTCTTGGCATCTTCAAAAAGGTCGCGAACACGGGATGCGCCCACACCCACAAACATTTCCACAAAGTCCGAACCGGAAATGGAGAAAAAGGGCACGTTCGCCTCTCCTGCAATCGCCTTGGCAAGCAATGTTTTTCCGGTGCCGGGCGGTCCTTCCAGAAGAATCCCCTTGGGGATCCTGGCCCCCACGCCGGTATATTTGCCGGGAGATTTCAAAAAGTCCACGATCTCCTCTAAGTCTTCCTTTTCCTCCTTCAGCCCCGCCACATCCTTGAAAGTAACGGTCGTATCTCCGGCTGACGTCATGCGGGCGCGGGATTTGCCGAAGTTCATCATTTTGTTGGTGGAGCCGCCTGCGCCTCCGCTCTGCATGTTCATCATGGAAAAGAAAAAAACGAAAATGATAAACACGACAAGCATGGGCAGTACATAGTAGATAAACCAGTTGTCACTTGGCATATCCCTCATGACATAGGTGATATCCGCCTCCTGCAGTTTCTTTTCAACCTTGGTGATATCCGAGGTGAACAGCTTTCTGACCTCGCCGCCCTTGACGACCACAAACACGGTGCCTGTAGGTACCTCTGTGTTGGGCTCTATGGTCGCGCCGGTAATATTGCCGCTGCTCAGATCTCTGGAGAAATCTTTCCAGTTATAGCCCGTTTCCGTTGTTTTGAGAGAACTGATCCAGATCGCCGCCGCCAGCAGGAGCAGGATCACGATAAAGCTGGTTCCCAGGCCGCGTCTTCCTTTTGTCTGCTTCATAAAAAATGCCTTCCTTATACGTTCTTCATACGTTCTTCACTTACAGTTCCACTTCTGCGATATACGGCAGATTTCTGTATTTCTGCGCATAATCCAGTCCGTAACCCACTACAAATTTATCCGGTATCGTAAAGCCGTTATAATCTGTTTTCACATCCACCACACGGCGTCCGGGTTTATCCAGCAGGCTGCACAGAGCCAGGCTTTCCGGTTTTCTGTCCCAGAGCATATCCAGAAGATATCGAAGCGTTCTGCCGGTATCTACCACGTCCTCCACCACGATGACATTTTTGCCGAGGATGGAATCGTCCAGATCCTTGATGATCCTGAC
>CAJOOZ010000098.1 GCA_905236705.1 uncultured Lachnospiraceae bacterium
ATTGCTCAACGTGTCCTACGACCCGACGCGCGAACTTTACGCCGCCATATTAAAAAGAAGGAGGCAGCATGGCAGAGTATTATCTTGAATTAAAGGGAGTATCGAAATCTTTCCCGGGTGTTAAGGCACTGGATAATATTTCATTATCGATACGACCGGGGACTGTCCATGCGCTTATGGGAGAAAACGGTGCGGGTAAATCTACTCTGATGAAGTGCCTTTTCGGCATTTACAAAATGGATCAGGGAGAGATCTTCATCGAAGGTGAGCAGGTTAGCATCAATAATCCGGATGAAGCCATGAAAAAAGGGGTTGCCATGGTTCATCAAGAGCTTCAGCCGGTACTTCCGAGAAGCGTAGCGGAAAACATGTATCTTGGCAGATTTCCTGTCAGGAACTACGGACCACTTAAAGTGATCAATCACAAAAAAATGTATGAGGATACGGCATACTGGCTGAAACAGGTTGGTATGGATTTCGATCCGAAGACATTATTATCTGAGCTTTCAATAGGTCAGATGCAGACGATAGAGATAGCAAAGGCGGTGTCACACGATGCCAAGGTCATCATTCTCGATGAGCCTACATCCTCGCTTTCCGACAAAGAGGTTGATGTGCTCTTCAAGATCATGAACGATCTGCGTGATAAGGGCGTCGCCATGATATATATTTCTCATAAGATGGATGAGATCAAGAGGATCGCTGATGATGTAACGATCATGCGTGATGGTACATATGTGGGTACCTGGCCCGCCCAGGAACTTACCACAGAGGATATCATTACCAAGATGGTCGGACGTGAGCTGACCAATATTTATCCGCCTCATGAGGATACTCCGGGAGATGTTATCCTTGAGTGCAAGGATATCACATCGATCAATGAGCATTCCTTTAAGAACTGCTCTTTCAAGATCAGAAAAGGCGAGATCGTAGGTTTTGGAGGACTTGTTGGTGCACAGAGAACGGAGCTGATGGAGGCTATTTTCGGCATCAGGGCTATCAAATCCGGTGAGATCTACGTAAATGGAAAGAAGGTGGATACATCCACTCCACGTAAAGCTATGAACAAAGGGCTTGGGCTGATAACTGAGGACAGACGCGGTAACGGTATTCTGGGTTGCCTGTCCATCAAGGATAATGTCGGCGTTTCGGTATATGACAAGAATCTGATGGGAGGATTTGTCCTTAACCACGGCAAGATCAACAAGATCGTGACCGACAGTATCGAGCAGCTCAATATCAAGACACCCAGTATGAATACTGCGATAGGCAGTCTGTCAGGTGGTAACCAGCAGAAAGTTATCATTGCCAGATGGCTGGCCAATAATCCGGATCTGCTGATCATGGATGAGCCGACCAGAGGTATTGACGTAGGCGCCAAGCATGAGATTTACGAGATTATTGCCAGACTTGCAAAACAGGGCAAGGCAATTATCATGATCTCTTCTGAGATGCCGGAGCTTCTGGGCATGTCGGATCGCGTATATGTTATGTGTAACGGGTATGTTCGTGGCGAGATTTCCGTATCAGATGATCTGACACAGGAAAATGTCATGAAATATGCTACTATGTTCTAAAAAAATAAACGGAGAGGAAATAAGATGAAAAAAAAGGAATTTAACTTAAAAGATTTTCTGATCAATTATGGAGTTATCCTCGTCATGGTCATCCTGGTAGTCATTACCAGTATCAAGTCGCCTAACTTCCTGTCAGGCAACAACTTGATGAACCTTCTGCTGAATATGAGTGCCAGACTTGTAATCGCTCTTGGTATTGCCGGTTGTGTTATCACCGCAGGCTGCGATCTGTCCGCAGGTCGTATGATCGGTCTGGGTGGATGTATCGCAGGTATTCTGTTGCAGAAGGCTGATTATTCAGGCAAGTTCTACCCTGATATGCAGCCTATGAACATTTTTCTGGTAGTGATCATAGTAATGGTTATCACCGCATTATTCGGTGCTGTTACAGGTATCTTTATCGCATTCCTTAATGTGCCTCCGTTCATTTCAACGCTGGCTATGATGGAGATCGTATACGGACTTAACCTGATCTACACCAATGCAACTCCTATCGGTGGATATGTGGATTATTATACCGCACTTTCATCCAAGGGTCCCATCCTTCCCTGGCTGGTTTGGATCGCAGTACTGATTGCTGGTATCACATGGTTCATTTTCAACATGACACGTCACGGCAAATATATGTATGCGATCGGTGCAAACCCTCAGGCTGCTGAGGTAACCGGTGTTCCCGTTAAGCTGACGATGATCCTGATCTATGCTAAGGCAGCAGCTTTCTATGGACTGGCAGGCTTTATGCTGGGTGCCAAGTCAGGTGGTGCTTCCGTTAACCTTGGTCTTGGTTACGAGATGGAAGCTATCGCAGCTTGTACGATCGGTGGTGTATCCGTTACCGGTGGTCGTGGTAAGGTTTCATCGGCGGTTGTCGGTGTTGCGGTATTTGAGTTCCTTAAGGCTGCACTTCAGTTCCTCGGAGTGAACGCCAATGCACAGTGGATTGCCCTTGGTATTATCATTTACATCGCTATTTCGCTGGATATCAGAAAGTACGTTACAAAGAAATAATTTTAAGAAAGAGCATAAAAAAGGGGCGGTCGTTTTTCGGTCGCCCTTTTTGGGTGAAAAAAATGAAATATATTAATGATTCGAACTGGACCGAATATTACACAGAAACAGATCCGGACAAAAGAAAAGAAATTTACGACCGCGTCAGTGAAATATCCGATGACGGAGCTAATGACCTCAGACTCAGATTGTATCATCACAGATATGTGGATGAAAAACATCCCGGCAGAAAAGCCGATAAGGGTGTTATGGAAATGATGATCATGCCGTTAAATGACAAGCCGAAGTTCAGACTGATCAAAAACAGTACCATCAAGGAAATCAGAAAGTCCCTGAAAAATCTTGGACTGGAAGAAGCGGGAGACGAAGACCTAAGTATATCCGCAGTATACTGGGAGATCAGAAATTCGGCCAGGAGATATTTTGAGCATTGCAAAGGGCCCGGATACGGACGAAAATGGTTCGGTATCATGGCGTCCACCGAGAGTGAACAACTGGACCTGACTGCCAGATCTGTATATCTTATGGCGGACAAGATACCCTCCAGGTTTGAAATGGTGAGTGAAATGCGGATTTTCTCGGATGCCGTAAGAGATGAATTTACGGAAATGTCTCCCGAGGCCAACGCGGCCTATGAGAGAGTGGTAAGACAAGAGAGCTAAAGACCGGCGGAACATACATTTTGAACCTGAACAAACGGAGAAGATCCATGAGAAATATATTGATCACAAACGATGACGGGATTCAGGCTGACGGTCTGCGAAGGCTTGCAGCGGCTGCGGCATCTTTCGGACAGATTTGGGTTGTGGCACCCGACACCGAGAGGAGCGCATTGTCTCACGGCATAACCCTCAGGGAACCGCTTGAGGTCCTGCCCTATGAGTTTCCGGTGCAGGGAGTGCGGGCTTTTTCCTGCAGCGGCAGCCCTGCCGACTGTGTGCGCGTAGGCGGTCTGAGCGTGATGGGCGCTGCGCCGGATCTGGTGTTGTCGGGAGTGAATTACAATTATAATGTAGCCTCGGATGTTCAATATTCTGCCACGGTGGGAGCCGCTTTCGAGGGAGCCTTCCAGGGATGGCATTCTATTGCATTTTCGGAGGGGACCGATGCGCACGTTGTGACAGACGCTTATCTTGAAAAAGTGCTTGAGATGCTGATCGATGCCCCGCTTGGTCATGGACAGATCTTCAATGTTAATTTTCCGGGGTGTGCGCTTGATGAATACAGAGGGATTCTGGAGAACAGGACCGTTTCAAAAGGAATGGTGTTCCGGGATCACTACAATATGATAGAAGAAAGAAAAGACGGGGGAAAACGCTGGATGGTTGAAGGAGTCTATACACCTGAAGCAGAAGAGGGAACGGATTATCGCGCGGTTCTGGACAACTATATTTCCATTGGAATTGTGAATAATGTAGGATGAAAAATTTCTGTTGACAATATAATCTTTTTTTGCTAGCATGATGTCGGTTAGATATTTCTAATCGGCATTAGTTTATTTTAACCGATGATGCGATGTCGGGTTTTGTCCTCAACATCACGATATGATATCAGTGTCAAAAGTTCGAAATCTTGATAAGGACAGGGAGGTAGAATGATGCCGCTTGCAATGGTGGGAACCGGAAAAACAGTGAGAGTTCGAAGAGTGGGAGGAAGCCAGGAGATTAGGGCACATCTGGCGGATCTTGGTTTTGTGCCTGATACGGAAGTGGCCGTTATTCAGTCTCAGGGGGGCAATCTGATTGTGGGTGTCAAGGATTCACGCCTGGCTCTGACAAGGGAGATGGCTTCGCGTATCATGGTTGAGTAAGGGGGAAGAACAGGATGAAAACGCTTCGGGATGTTCCGGTGGGCGGAACGGCTATCGTGAAGAAGCTTCATGGCGAAGGGCCGGTCAAACGGCGAATCATGGATATGGGCATTACCAAGGGGGTGGAGATCTGCGTGCGCAAGGTGGCACCTCTCGGCGATCCCATGGAGCTGAATATTCGCGGCTATGAGCTTTCTTTGCGCAAAGCGGACGCAGAGATGATAGAGGTTGAGTAGGGGGAATGGAAATGTCGATCAAAATTGCCCTGGCGGGGAATCCGAACTGCGGAAAAACAACATTATTCAACTCGCTGACAGGCTCCAATCAGTATGTGGGCAACTGGCCCGGCGTGACGGTGGAGAAAAAAGAAGGAAAAATGAAGGGGAACAAAGACGTGGTGATCCAGGATCTTCCCGGTATCTATTCTTTGTCTCCCTATACGCTTGAGGAAGTGGTGTCCCGTCAGTATCTGGTGACGGAGAAACCGGATGCAATCCTGAATATTGTGGATGGCACGAACATTGAACGAAATCTGTATCTGACCACACAGCTCATTGAGCTGGGTATACCGGTGGTGGTTGCGGTAAATATGATGGATCTGGTCCGCAGGAACGGAGACAGGATAGATCTGAAAAAACTGGGCAGCCTGCTGGGCTGCGAGGTGGTAGAGATCTCAGCTCTGAAAAATGAGGGAAGTCGTGAGGCGGCAAACCTTGCAGTGGAGGCTGCACAGAAAAGGACGGCAAACGAACTCCCCACAGTTTTTGAAGGTGCTGTGGAGAAAGCTATCACCGCTATCGAAGAAGTCATTAAGGGGATCGTGGACGATAAGCTCCTGCGCTGGTATGCCATCAAGGCTTTTGAGCGGGACGAGAAGGCGGTTGCCGATCTGGAGCTTGGGGACAAATCTGCGGAGATAGAAACCATCATTGCGGATTGTGAAAAAGAGCTGGATGATGATTCGGAGAGCATCATCACCAATCAGAGATATGTTTATATTACCGAAGTGACAGGGAAGTCAGTCGTAAAGGGAAGAGCAAAAGGTGAGCTTTCCGCATCCGACAAAATCGACAGGATCGTGACAAACCGTATCCTGGGATTGCCGATTTTTGCCCTGATCATGTTTTTCATCTATGCCATTGCCATGGGCGGCTGGTCGGTATCCATCGGAACGGTGGCGACGGATTTTACCAATGACGTGATCTTCGGTGAATGGGTTCCGGGATTGTTTGATTCCATCCTCGGAGTTTTTGGTGTGGCAGAGGGCAGCGTTTTGTACGGGCTGATCCAGGACGGTATCGTAGCCGGTGTCGGAGCGGTCATCGGATTTGTTCCACAGATGCTGGTGCTGTTTTTGCTTCTTTCCGTTTTGGAAGATATCGGATATATGTCCAGGGTTGCTTTTGTAATGGACAGGATCTTCCGTCAGTTTGGTCTGTCCGGCAAGTCCTTCGTGCCCTGTCTGGTAGCTACGGGTTGCGGTGTGCCGGGCGTCATGGCTTCCAGAACCATTGAGAATGACCGCGACAGAAAGATGACGGTCATGACCACGACCTTTATGCCCTGCGGCGCCAAGCTGCCCGTCATCGGCCTGGTCAGCGGAGCTATTTTCGGCGGCTCTCCATGGATCGCGGCATCGGCATATTTCATCGGTATCGGATCCATTGTTCTGTCCGGTATCATTTTGAAAAAATTCAAAGCCTTTGCCGGAGAACCTGCTCCTTTTGTTATGGAGCTTCCGGCCTATCATGTTCCTTCCGGCGGCAATGTTTTTCGCGCCACCTGGGAGCGCGGCTGGTCCTTTATTAAGAGAGCCGGTTCTGTTATTGTGATCGCCTCCATCATTATCTGGTTTCTCTCCGCCTTTGGCAATGTGAATGGCAGGTTCGGTCTGGTGGACGATCTGTTTGAGGACGAAAGCATAGTAACAGATGAGTACAGGGATCAGCTTGCGCAAAAGCTGGATGTCGAGACAGAAGATGTCATACCCATGGATGCTTCCCTTCTTGCAAATATAGGCAATGTGGGCTCCGTTATTTTCAAGCCCCTTGGTTTTGGCAACTGGAAATCCGCGGTTGCAACCGTTACCGGACTGGTGGCCAAGGAAGAAGTCGTAGGAACATTCGGCGTCCTGTATCACTTTGATGACAGGGACGGAGCGGACGAACTCGGTGAAGAGGGCGAGCAGATCTGGGATCATGTAGCGGCAGACTTTACTCCGATGGCGGCGTTTGCTTTTATGGTCTTCAACCTTTTGTGCGCACCCTGCTTTGCGGCCATCGGTGCCATCAAACGGGAGATGAACAACAGCAGGTGGACCTGGACGACCATCGGCTATATGACCGGCTGGGCTTATATCATGGCCTTTATCACATATCAGGTGGGCGGACTGTTCGCGGGTGAGCATGGATTTGATGTTGGCTCCTGTCTGGGATTTGCAGCCGTTGCATGTCTGGTATACCTGCTTGTCAGAAAGGGTTATACGCCGGACGGGTCACACCGTTCGGTCACAAGTGTTGAGGCCGGAGCCTGACAGAAAGGAGTGAGGATATGCCTTCGATTCTTGGAAATGGGATTGTTCTTCTGGTGCTGCTGGTGCTGGTATATCTGTGTGGCAAAGATGTAGTCAGCAACATTCGTGACCAGATCAGCGGGAAAGGCTGCTCAGGCTGTAGCTGCGGCTGCTCGAAATGCGCAGGCTGCAGCGGCTGCAAACCGCATAAGGAGACGATCGGAAGCGATGTGCATGATCCGACATAAAAGAAACGATCGATCAAAGAGAGCTTAAAAAAGCGCAGAAATGTCTGCGCTTTTTTATATTGTCTTCCCGGGGCTTCAAAATCTGGAACTTGAATACTTGATGCTTGCATGATAGTATGATGTTGGGCTTAAAAGGTCATAAACGCAGAAATAACGGAAGGAAATCGTAAAATGAGAGAATATGTTATGGGAAACGGTGCCATTGCCCTGGGGGCACTGTCGGCAGGCGTGAATCTGGTGGCAGGCTATCCGGGGACACCGTCTTCGGAGATCATAGAGACAGTTTCAAAATATCCTCATGAGGGAGTGCATCTGGAGTGGTCCGTCAATGAAAAGGCTGCGCTGGAGGTAGCGGCTGCGGCGGCATACTGCGGTGCCAGAACCCTTGTGACAATGAAACAGGTAGGACTCAATGTGGCTTCGGATCCCCTTATGTCACTGGCTTATGTGGGAGTCAAGGGCGGAATGGTGATCGTCAGTGCGGATGATCCCGGTCCCATTTCCTCGCAGACGGAACAGGATACAAGACGGTTTGCAGACTTTTGCAGGATTCCGGTATTTGATCCGTCAACGCCGGAGGAAGCATACAGTATGATCAGGGATGCGTTTGAATATTCGGAAAAATATCATACGCCGGTGCTTTTCAGACCTACCACCAGAGTGTGTCATGCCTATGCGGCCATAGAGGTGCCCGATGTGTTTGAACCCCACGAATATGAGGGCTTTGTAAAGGATTCTCAAAAATGGGTGATCTTCCCAAGACTTTCCCATAGGAATCATGGCCTGATCGAGGAGCGCAATGTCAGGATCGGGCAGGATTTTTCAGGTTATACCCAAAACATTGTGCGGGGAACGTCCGCCAGAGCGGTGGTGACTTCGGGGGTCAGTTATGCTTATGTCAGGGAGTGCACCTCTGACAGAGAGGATATCAAACTGATCAGGATCGCAACGGCCTTTCCTTTTCCGGAGGATTTTATATTGCGCTCGCTTGAGGGCACAGACGAGGTCATTTGTATCGAGGAACTCAGTCCCTACATTGAGGAGCAGATCCTGAAAACAGTGGGACGGCATCATCTTAATGTGAAAGTACACGGCAAAATGGATGGCAGTGTACCGCATAACGGAGAAATGAGCACGGAGCTTGTAGCGGACATTCTGGGCAGATATCTGGGGATGGAATTAGGTAAGAGCGTGATCGATATACAGGATGCGCCACAGCTTCCCCTCAGACCCTCCGTACTTTGCGCAGGCTGTCCCCACAGGGCGTCCTTTTATGCGGTAAAACGGGCCATGACAGGCCAAAAAGCCTACTATTGCGGTGATATCGGCTGCTATACGCTGGGGAATGCCATGCCGCTGGATATGGTGGATACCTGTCTTTGCATGGGAGCCGGCATCACCATGGCACAGGGATTTTCCCATGTGGATAAGGAAGCTGTCTGCTTTGCGTTCGTCGGTGATTCCACTTTCTTTGCGTCCGGAATGACAGGAGTGGTCAATGCGGTCTATAACGAGGCAAATATGATCCTGTGCGTCCTGGACAATTCCACCACGGCCATGACGGGACATCAGCCCCATCCGGGTACGGGACGGAATATGATGGGAAATATCGTGGAAAAAGTGGATATTGCCATGGTTCTGGAGGGAATCGGCGTTACGAGTATTCAGACGGTAGATCCGCTGGATCTGAATGCCGCCATATCCGCAGTACAAAAGGCTGCCTCGATTTCGGGCGTCAAAGCGATCCTGTTCAGATCGCCCTGCATCGCCCTGACAAAGTCTCATGACAGATGCAGTGTGGATCGTGACAAATGTATTAATTGTAAAAAGTGCATTCGCGAGATAGGATGCCCGGCCCTTGTCACGGTGGATGTCAAAGTGACCATTGACCGAAATCTTTGTACGGGATGCGGTCTTTGCGTACAGATCTGTCCGGTATCGGCGATCGGAGGTGATAAAAGTGAATAAGGATATACTGATATGCGGTGTAGGCGGACAGGGAACCGTATTGGCATCCGGCATCATCGCAGCTTCGGCTGCGGCGCAGGGATATGCCATTCACTCGGCTGAAACCATCGGCATGGCACAGCGCGGCGGTTCCGTGACCAGCCATGTCAGGATCGGCAGGGCACATTCGCCGCTGATCCCCTTTGGCAATGCGGATATCCTCCTGGCCTTTGAACCGGCGGAGGCTGTGAGAAATCTGAGATACCTGAAGGAAGACGGGGTTGTCATTGTCAATACCACGGCGACAAAACCGGTGACGGCATCCCTGAAGGATTCGGATTATGACGGCAGTGAAATGACAGATTATATCCGGAAGAAATGTGCCTGCATTTTTGTGGACTCGGAGAAGGTTACAAAAGAATTTGGCTCATCCAGATTTTTTAATATTATCATGCTGGGGATCGCGGCGGGCTCAGGCAAGCTGGAGTTAGACAAAGGCACGCTGCAGCAGCAGATTGAAAAAAGAGTACCGGCGGCATATGTCGATATCAACAAGCAGGCATTTCAGAGAGGATATGAGATAGGAAGCAAGGCGGCGGCAGGTCAGAACCTGTGATCAAAAAAGAATGAGAGGGTAGAAACATGAGGATCAATGAAGAACAGCTGGAACTGGTGGATCGACAGATCAAACGTATCATAGCAAGCGGAAATTATTACAGCGAGGTGTATCAAAAAGCGGGGATCACCGGCGTATCCACACAGGAGGATTTTGAAAAGATCCCGTTTACCGACAAGGCAGACCTTAGAAATGCTTATCCCCTGGGCATACAGGCAGTGCCGGATGAGGATGTGGTGCGGATTCACTCTTCCTCAGGAACGACGGGAAATCCCGTGATCATTCCTTATACCGCAAAAGATGTGGATGACTGGGCCACTATGTTTGCCAGATGCTATGAGATCGCCGGCATTACATCCTCCGACAGGATTCAGATCACACCCGGATACGGTCTTTGGACCGCGGGAATAGGATTTCAGGCAGGCTGTGAAAAACTGGGTGCGATGGCGATTCCCATGGGACCGGGGAACACGGATAAACAGATACAGATGATGATCGATCTTAAGTCAACGGTCATCTGTGCCACTTCTTCCTATGCCCTGCTTCTGGCGGAAGAGATCAATAAGCGCGGGCTGAAGGATCAGATCTGTCTCAAAAAGGGCGTGATCGGTTCCGAACGGTGGAGTGATGCCAAAAGACAATATATCGCCAGAGAGCTTGGGATCGAGCTGTATGATATTTACGGCCTGACGGAGATTTACGGCCCCGGTATCGGTATCAATTGTGCCGGTCAGACGGGGATGCATATTTTTGACGATTATCTGTATCTTGAGATCATTGATCCCGTGACGGGAGAAGTGCTGCCTGACGGGCAGGAGGGTGAGATCGTGATCACCACACTGGTCAAGGAAGGGGCACCGCTGATCCGGTTCAGGACCCATGATCTGTCCAGGATCATTCCCGAAGAGTGTAGTTGCGGATTGCATTATCCAAGGCTTGCAACCATCAAAGGCAGAAGCGACGATATGTTCAAGGTACACGGCGTTAACATGTTCCCCAGTCAGGTGGAGGAGATCCTTGGTCTGGTGGACGGCGTATCAAGTGAATACAAGATCGATATTGCCCATGATGAGAGCAAGAACAGGGATATCATCATGATAACGGCTGAGGCTGAAGGAAGGGTGGATTTCCAGGAGACCGGAGAGAAGATCAAAAAGCTCTTTAAATCCAGAATGAACGTAACGCCCAAGGTGTCGATCGTATCTCTTAATACCCTTCCGAGATCCGAGAAAAAGACAAAACGGGTTTTCGATCACAGGGAAGACTGATATAGGAAAAATGACAACGAAAAACGGAAAACAAAAACGAAAAAACGTACCGGAGCAGCGGATGGCCGTTGCTCTGGCAGTTTTTTTGTCGGTATCATTCCTGACGGGATGCGGCAGGCGCGTGTCAGAGGCGGAAAATGTATCCGCGGTGGAAAAAGCATCCGAAACTGAAGAAGCAATTTTGGAGCCTGACAGCGAGAGCGAAGTGGCGAAGGATATAACGGCAGAAGTGGCGACGGATACAACGGCGGAAGTGGCGACGGATACAACGGAAAGTAAGCCGGTGCTAACTTTCGGAGACGAGAGAACAGAGGAATATCTGCCGCTTTTGGAAGGAAAGAGGGTGGCTCTTTTCTCAAACCAGACAGGTATCGTAGGAAACAGGATATTAAACCGCAAGGACGGGCAGGAGGATGACCTGTTGCATTTTGGCGTCAATCCGGATGGCAGTCAGGTACAATACGGTGAGCATATTCTGGATCTTCTGCTGGAAAACGACGTGAACGTGACGGCGGTCTTTTCACCGGAGCATGGATTTCGCGGAACGGAAGATGCCGGTGCGTCTGTATCAGACAGTGTGGATGAAAAAACCGGAGTTCCCATACTTTCACTGTATGCAGGCGATTCCCACTATCCCTCCGATGAAGATATGTCAAGGTTTGATACGCTGGTGGTGGATCTGCAGGATGTCGGATTGAGATATTACACCTATCACATTCTGCTGTATTACCTGATGGATGCCTGCGCTGCGCATGAGAAAGAGATCCTGATACTGGACAGGCCGAATCCCAACGGTTTTTATGTGGACGGCCCCATCCTTCAGGATGCATTCAGATCCGGTGTGGGACAGCTTCCTTTGCCCGTGGTCTATGGTATGACCTGGGGGGAACTGGCACAGATGATCAATGGCGAGGGGTGGCTTTCTGCCGGCAGAAATGCCGCAGATGTGACAGTCATCGAGTGCCTGGGTTATTCCCACGAGGACAAGGTGCCTCTGGTAACAGCGCCTTCCCCGAATCTGAAAAATATGCGCGCTGTCTACCTGTATGCGTCAACCTGTTTTTTTGAAAATACTCTTGTGTCCGTCGGGCGCGGGACAGAGGATCCTTTTACGGTGTACGGAAGTCCGTATCTGGATGGAGTGGACGGGTATGATTATTATTTCACGCCGCAGAGTATGAGCGGGGCGGAAGATCCGCCTTTTCGGGGTGAGCGGTGCGCAGGGCGCAACCTTGGAGCGATCAGTGCGCAGCACATATGGGAAGAACAGATCGATCTGAGCTACCTGATCGATGCCTACCGCAGCTTTGAACAGTTGGGTAAACAGGATTCGTTTTTCGGCAAACCGGACGGAAACGGCGTCTATTGGGTGGATAAACTTTTCGGTACGGACAGTGTGCGGAAAATGATCATGGAGGGCAGAAGTGCGCAGGAGATCAAGGCATCCTGGCAGCCTGAGATCGAAGCCTTTAAACAGCAGAGAAGGCCGTACCTTTTATACTAAGGATTACTTGATGCATACAAATAAATTTACATTTTTGAAAAGAAACGAAAAGTGTGATATGCTAGTGTAGCGTCTGATTAAAGAGGCGGCAGAAGAGGGCAGGAAATAGAGTATGACAAAACAACAGGCAGAAGAAAAACTGAGACAATACGGTCAGGAGCATGTCCTGAAGTATTATGATATACTTGATGAGGCACAAAGGCAGAAATTGCTCCGTCAGATCGAAGAGACGGATTTTTCCGTTTTGAAAAACATCGGACTTGCCGGAGAGAAGCGCGAAAGAGGGAGGTTTGAGCCTCTGGCAGCTATGGAACTGCCCCAAATCCGTCAAAGAAAAGATGAGTTTGAAAAAATCGGCATTCAGGCGCTCACAAGCGGAAAGGCGGCTGCGCTTTTACTGGCGGGAGGTATGGGTACCAGGCTGGGTACGGATGCGCCCAAGGGTACCTATGATATCGGTCTGACCAGACCTGTATTTATTTTTGAAAGACTGATCAGAAACCTGCTGGATGTGACAGAGCCGCTGGGAGTCTGGCCGATGCTGTTTGTCATGACCAGTGAAAAGAATCATGAAACGACAGTCAGCTTTTTTAAAGCGCACGATTATTTCGGCTACCGAAGCGACAGGATTGCATTTTTCAAACAGGAAATGGCGCCTGCCTGCGATGAGAACGGCAGACTTTTTATGGAGGCGAAGGACAGGATCGCAACTTCGCCCAATGGTAATGCGGGATGGTATTCTTCTCTGATCAGGGCAGGCCTGGATCAGGTGATCAGGGATGAGGGAATCGAGTGGATCAATCTGTTTGCGGTCGATAACGTACTGCAGAAGATATTGGATCCGGTTTTCATCGGAGCTACGCTGGATGCGGGAGTATCCGTAGGCGCCAAGGTGGTCAAAAAAGCTTCGCCGCAGGAGAAGGTGGGCGTGATATGTCAGGAGGACGGACATCCCTCCATCGTGGAATATTATGAGCTGTCGGATGAGATGAGAGACGCAAAAGATGAAAAGGGTGAACCGGCCTATAATTTTGGTGTGATCCTGAATTACCTGTTCCATCTGCCCGAGCTGGATGAGGTGGTTGGAAAAGGAACGCCGTATCACCTGGTACGAAAAAAGATATCTTATCTGGATGAAAACGGCGATCCGGTCACGCCGGAGCAGGAGAACGGATTCAAATTCGAGCAGCTGGTACTGGATCTGATCCATGAGCTTGACAGCTGTCTGCCTTTCGAGGTGGTAAGGGAAAAGGAATTTGCACCGATCAAAAATAAAACAGGCATCGATTCCGTGGAGACGGCAAGAGAGCTTTGCAAACAAAACGGGATTGAACTGTAAAAATAAGAATCATAAAGGAGAGTTTTGAAATGGGAGTATATGAAGAATTACAGGCAAGAGGTCTGCTGGCACAGGTGACTGATGAAGAAGAGATCAGAAAACTGATCAATGCAGGAGAAGCGACTTTTTATATCGGTTTTGACCCGACGGCGGACAGTCTGCATGTGGGACATTTCATGGCGCTGTGTCTGATGAAGAGACTGCAGCAGGCGGGTAACAAACCGATCGCACTGGTGGGCGGCGGCACGGGAATGATCGGAGATCCCACCGGCCGGTCTGATCTGCGCACCATGATGACGACCGAGCAGATCGATCACAACTGCGAGTGTTTTAAAAAACAGATGAGCAGATTCATCGAGTTCGGGGAAGACAAGGCCAGAATGGTGAATAACGCAGACTGGCTGAGAGATCTGAACTACATTGATTTTATCAGAGATATCGGGGTGCATTTTTCCGTCAATAATATGCTCAGGGCAGAGTGCTACAAGCAGAGGATGGAAAAAGGACTCAGTTTTCTGGAGTTCAATTATATGATCATGCAGAGCTATGACTTTCTGTGTCTGTATGAAAAATACGGCTGCAATATGCAGTTCGGCGGAGATGATCAGTGGTCCAATATGCTGGGTGGAACGGAACTGATCCGCAGAAAGCTGGGCAAGGATGCCCATGCCATGACCATCACACTGCTGCTGAATTCGGAAGGCAAAAAGATGGGTAAGACCGCAAAAGGCGCAGTGTGGCTCGATCCGGACAAAACCTCTCCTTTTGAATTCTATCAGTATTGGAGAAACGTGGCGGATGCGGATGTTATCAAATTTATCCGTATGCTGACTTTCCTGCCTCTCGAGAGGATCGACGAAATGGAAAAGTGGGAAGGCAGTCAGCTGAATGAAGCCAAAGAGATCCTGGCATATGAGCTTACGGAAATGGTGCATGGAGAAGAAGAGGCAAAAAAAGCACAGGAGAGCGCACGAGCATTGTTTGCGGGTGGCGTGGCAGCACAGATGCCCACAGCAATTCTGAAGGATGAGGATTTCAAAGACGGCTTTATTGATGTGATCGGAATGCTGGTTGCCTCCGGCCTTGTCAAGTCACGCTCCGAAGGAAGACGGGCGATCGAGCAGGGCGGTGTCAGCATGGATCAGGAAGTCGTGACGGATATCAAAGCCGGTCTTACCAGAGAGGAAATTGCTGCAAAGGAAGACGGAATTGTGTTGAAAAGAGGTAAGAAGAATTTCAGACGTATCAGGTTATGATGCCGGAGAAAGAGGAAACGGGCGCAACACGGGAAACCGTCGAAAAAGTTAAAAAAGTGTGTTGACACGACGGTTTTCATTTGATAGAATAGTTGTTGCGCTACCGGAAAACGGCGTTTTGGAGAGGTATCGAAGTGGTCATAACGAGGCGGTCTTGAAAACCGTTTGTCCGCAAGGGCGCGTGGGTTCGAATCCCACCCTCTC
>CAJOOZ010000099.1 GCA_905236705.1 uncultured Lachnospiraceae bacterium
ATGCTCGTTTTTCAGCGGCCTGATGTGGGGGAACATTAAACAGATCATTCAATACCACTGTCCGATCGTCAACAGGATCAATCCCGCAGCACTTCTGACGGATGCCATGTATGTCCGCTCGACCTATGGCGCTACAGATGTTTACAGGCAGGATATTGCCATCATGTGCATAATGGTTGCAGGTTGCCTGATTCTCAGCAGTATGTTTTTAAGGAGGCGCAGATATGTCAGTCTTTAATGCGATTTTAAAATCCACCAAGGCATCGATGGTTACGATCATCATTTATTTTTCCGTCTTTGTCATCTTTGGAAGTCTTTCCGCCAGGACGAGCGCTACCACGAAGGATACGATGTTTGTGGATTCGACTGTCACGGTTGCCGTGACGGATAACGACGACTCTGCCATCAGCCGGGGTCTGGTCAGCTATCTTGAAAGGACACAGAACGTGGTAGGAGCGCAGACAGATTCCTATATGGAGATGAACGACAACGTGCGGTTTGACGTCTATGATTACGCATTGATCATTCCCGAAGGCTTCGCCGACAGGGTCAAAAACGGCGAGAGAGAAGACCTGCTCGAATACATCGCTCCCGGCGCCACCGCACCGCAATACCTTTTATCAGGGAAAATAGATACCTATGTGCAGGATCTTATGGTATATTTAGAGTGCGGTTATTCCGAGGAGGAAGCGTTAGAGCTCACTGGGGAAAACATGGATCAGCTTGCCGAAACAAAGGCTTTTGTCATGGACGCATCGGATGAGAACTACCGTTCCTTCTACTCAGGCATCTTTACCTTTAACGGGTATACCCTGCTGATGATCCTCTGTGTCTGCCTTAGCACAGTGCTGATCTTCACCAAAGACAGGGATGTGAAAAACCGCATCAATGTCAGCGGAATGCATTTTAAGACCAAAAACTTTGCCACGATTATGGCGGTGATGAGCGTTGGGTTTGCCATTACGACTGCCGTTAATATCGTGGTGATCCTGATGGGACTGTCGGATCACAGCGGCAAGATCCTTTTCTACTGCCTCAACGCCTATATGCTGATGCTGGTCGGTGTCGGCATGGCTTTTTTGTTCAGCGCCATTACCACAAGTGAACAGCTCATCAATATGCTGTCGAATATGCTGGTGCTGTCCATGAGCTTTATCTGCGGCGTATTTATCAATATGGATTTTCTTTCCGCGGGCATCGTAAAGGCGGCGCACTTTTTCCCGCTGTACTGGTACACCATGGCTGTCCGGCTGATCAACGACACCCCCGTGGAGGAGATTTTCGGAAAAGCCTTTGGGGAATATCTGCTGATCGAAGCATTGTTCGCATGCGCCATGTTCGCTGCGGGGCTGATCATCTCAAAGAAAAAGGAACAGTATGCTCTATGATATTATCATCCGAATCCTAGGCGCCGTGGGACTGGCGGCGCTGATCTGCGCAGACGGCATTACGATCCCATCGGTCGTAATGTCTGTTTGTGTTTTGCTCGTCTTTGAGATGAGCCTTTTGGCAGATAAAAAGACGATGAAAAGCGTCCTGTCCATGCTGTCCTTTGCTTCGGCCGGCGTTTATCTCATCCTTGTGGGCGCCGGCGACATCATTTTAAAGCTTTTGATCCTGGTGGTGTTTGCGGGGCTTACCTTTGTATCCGTCTCTCTCTATGAAAAATCCGCCGCATATCAGACACAGCTCCATCGCATCAGGGACGACAGCTTTGAACTGGAATCCGCCCTAAAAAGCAAAAACCGCGCCCTTTTATCGGAGCAGGATCAGCAGGTGCATCTGGCAACCCTTGCGGAAAGAAACAGGATCGCCAGGGAGATCCACGACAATGTGGGACATTTGTTATCCCGCGCCATTTTGCTTGTGGGCGCCATCTTAACCGTAAATCAGGACGAAAAGATCGCGCCGCAGCTTAAGATGCTGTCGGAAACCCTGGACGAATCCATGGAAAAAATGCGCAGCTCCGTCCACGACCTGCATGATGACTCCATCGATCTGGAAAAGAACATAGGAGACATCCTCGCAGAGCTGAAAGACTTTAACGTGACCACGGATCTGGATCTGGACGGGGTGCTGCCCACTGAAATAAAGCTTTCCGTCATAGGCATCTTAAAGGAGGCCGTTACAAATATCCTGAAGCACTCAGACGGTGATGCCGTTTCCGTGATCCTCCACCAAAACTACGGCTTTTGCACTCTTTCCATTACGGACAACGGCTCTCTTTCCCGGGAGGAAAAGCTCAGGATCTCCTCCGAGAGCTATGACGGGATCGGGCTTTCCAACATCAAAAACAGGGCCGCATCCATGGGCGGCGAGGCTTATTTTTATCTGAACGACGGGTTTACCGTTTTTGCACGATTGCCTTTTGAACGGGACGAAACGGAAAGGAAAACGTATGACTAAGAAAAAAATACTTCTGATCGATGATGATGAGCTGATCACCATGTCTCTGGAGATGATCATTTGTGCCGGATCTGAATTTGAAGTGGTGGGAAAGGGCAGAAGCGGCCTGGAGGCGGTGTCTCTTTTTGATGAGCTGCGCCCCGACCTGCTTCTGATGGACATACGCATGGCCGATATGAACGGGCTGGAGGCGGCGGAAGCCATTCTCTCTGCCCACAAGGATGCTGCCATCCTGTTTCTGACCACCTTTTCCGATGATGAATATATCGTAAAAGCGTTAAAGCTGGGCGTAAGAGGATATCTGTTAAAGCAGGACTACAAATCCCTGCCCGCCGCGCTGCAGGCAGCCATCAACGGTCAGAGCGTCTTCGGCGGCGCCATCGTCGACAAGCTCCCCACGCTGATGTCCGGGGCCAAGGGCGAGACGGGCTTTGACTATCGCAAATACGATATCTCCGAAAAGGAATATGAGGTCATCCAGCTGGTGGCGGAGGGCTTTTCCAATAAAGAGATCGCCCAAAAGCTCTTTTTGTCCGAGGGCACCGTTCGAAACTATCTGTCCTGTGTTTTGGAAAAGCTGGATCTGCGGGATCGCACGCAGCTCGCCATTTTTTATTTAACGCAGTCGAAGAAAACCCCCACCTCCATGCGATAGCGAAGGTGGGGATTTAACCATCCTCGAAAAATTTCCGCATACCACAAGGGTTTGCATTGTATTTTTACCTGCTTTACTCTATAATAGTAGGCAGGTGTGACAAAATTCCCTTACACAAGGAGGATATCATGGCAGCAAAGAAAACAACAGTACCTATTTCATCGACTTTTGACAAGGAACTTTTCAAGCGGAGCGTTCTGTATAATGTGCGGACACTGTACCGCAAGACGCTGGAGGAGGCGACGCCCCAGCAGATCTTCCAGGCAGTTGCCTATGCGGCCAAGGATCAGATCGTTGAGAGCTGGATGGAAACCCAGAAGCAGTATGAGAAAAAGGATCCCAAGACGGTTTATTATCTCTCCATGGAGTTTCTGATGGGCCGTGCTCTGGGCAATGACCTTATTAATATGCAGGCCTATGGTCAGGTGAAAGAGGCATTGGATGAACTGGGCGTGGATATTAATATGGTAGAGGATCAGGAGCCCGATGCGGCGCTGGGTAACGGTGGCCTGGGCAGACTGGCCGCCTGCTTTCTGGATTCCCTGGCAACCCTTGGATATTCCGCTTACGGCTGTGGTATCCGCTATCGCTATGGTATGTTCAAACAGAAGATCGTGGACGGTTTTCAGGTTGAAGTGCCGGACAACTGGCTGGTAGACGGCAATCCTCTGGAGCTGCGTCGTCCCGAATATGCCAAAGAGGTCAGGTTCGGCGGTTATGTAACCGTTTTTCAGGATGAGACGGGGCGCAGCCATTTCCGTCAGGAGGGTTATCAGTCCGTTACGGCCATTCCTTATGATATGCCCATCGTAGGATACGGAAACGGTATCGTAAATACGCTTCGTATCTGGGATGCGCAGCCTGTTGAATGCTTCCAGCTCGATTCCTTTGATAAAGGCGATTATCATAAAGCGGTGGAGCAGGAAAATCTGGCCCGCAACATCGTGGAGGTGCTTTATCCCAATGATAACCATTATGCCGGCAAGGAGCTGCGTTTAAAACAGCAGTATTTCTTCATTTCCGCATCCGTACAGGAAGCCATCGCCAAATATATGCGGACGCACGATGATATCCGCAATTTCCATGAAAAAGTAACCTTCCAGCTCAATGATACCCATCCTACGGTAGCGGTGGCAGAGCTGATGAGGATTCTGATGGATGAATATTATCTGACCTGGGATGAAGCCTGGGCAGTGACCACCAGGACCTGTGCCTATACCAATCATACCATTATGTCCGAGGCGCTGGAAAAATGGCCCATCGAGCTGTTCTCCAGACTTCTGCCCCGTATCTATCAGATCGTGGAGGAGATCAACCGCCGCTTTATTCTGGACATTGAGCGCAGATATCCCGGCAATCAGGAAAAGATCCGCAAGATGGCCATTATCTACGACGGACAGGTCAAGATGGCGCACCTGGCCATCGCAGCCGGTTATTCCGTCAACGGTGTGGCAAGGCTTCACACCGAGATCCTGAAGAATCAGGAGCTCAGGGACTTCTACGAGATGATGCCGGAGAAATTCAACAACAAGACCAACGGTATCACCCAGCGGCGCTTCCTTCTGCACGGCAATCCGCTGCTGGCGGACTGGGTGACTGCTCATGTGGGAGCAGACTGGATCACCGATCTGCCCAGGATCAAGAAGCTGGCCGTTTATGCGGATGACGAAAAGGCACAGCATGAATTTTTGAATATCAAATATCAGAACAAGGTACGTCTGGCCGAGTACATCCTTGAGCACAATGGCATTGAGGTGGATCCCAGATCCATCTTTGATGTCCAGGTCAAGAGGCTGCATGAGTACAAGAGACAGCTTCTGAACATCCTGCACATCATGTATCTGTACAATGAACTCAAGGAAAATCCGGATATGGATTTCTATCCCAGAACCTTCATATTCGGCGCCAAGGCAGCGGCCGGCTATAAGAATGCCAAGCTGACCATCAAGCTGATCAATTCCGTGGCGGATGTCATCAACAATGATGAATCCATCAACGGCAAGATCAAAGTGGTCTTTATCGAAAACTACAGAGTGTCCAATGCAGAATTGATCTTTGCGGCAGCGGATGTATCCGAGCAGATTTCCACCGCTTCCAAGGAAGCATCGGGTACCGGCAATATGAAGTTTATGTTAAACGGTGCTGTCACGCTGGGTACCATGGACGGCGCCAATGTGGAGATCGTTGAGGAAGTAGGCAGGGAGAATGCCTTTATCTTCGGATTGACAAGCGACGAGGTGATCAATTATGAGAACAACGGCGGTTATGATCCCATGGAGATCTTCAACAATGATGCGGATATCCGCAAGGTTCTGATGCAGCTGATCAACGGCACCTATGCAGCAGATACGGAGCTGTTCAGGGATCTGTACAACTCGCTGCTCAATACACTGTGCACGTCCAGGGCGGATACCTACTTTATCCTCAAGGATTTCAAGTCCTATGCCAATGCGCAGAAAGAGGTGGAGAAGGCCTACAAGGACGAAAAGGGCTGGGCAAAATCAGCCATCCTGAATATCGCCCACAGTGGCAAGTTTACTTCCGATCGTACCATCCAGCAGTATGTGGATGAGATCTGGCATCTGGACAAAGTGACGCTGCCGAAGGCAAAAACACCAAAGGCAGCAAAGTGATCGGAGGGAGCAATGAAGAAAAGACTGGTAACGAGAAGTGATTTTGACGGACTGGTTTGCGCCATGCTCTTAAAGGAGCTGGACATCATTGATGAGATCAAGTTTGTACATCCCAAGGATGTGCAGGATGGCAAGATCGATATCACGGAAAATGATATCACCACCAACCTCCCCTTTGATGAAAGAGTGGGACTGGCCTTCGATCACCATGAAAGTGAGCTGATCCGCAATCAGCAAAAGAAAAACCTGGACCGGTTCATTATCGACGGAGATGCCAAATCGGCAGCGCGCGTGGTATATGATTACTATGGCGGCAAGGAGAAATTCAAGAGAGTATCCGAGGAAATCATGACTGCCGTGGATATCGGAGATTCCGCAGATTTTACCAGGGAGGAGATCTTAGAGCCCAAGGGATGGGTGCTGATCAATTTTCTGATGGATCCCAGAACCGGACTCGGACGCTTCCATGATTTCAGGATTTCAAATTATGATCTGATGATGCAGCTCATTGATTACTGTGTGAACCACAGCATTGATGAGATCATGGAGCTGCCGGATGTCAAAGAGAGAGTGGATCTGTATTTTGAGCAGCAGGAGCTTTTCAAGCAGCAGCTGCGGCAGATCGTCAGGATTCATGACCGTGTGGCAGTGATAGACCTCAGAGAGCAGGAAACAATCTATGCGGGCAACCGCTTTATGGTCTATGCCATGTGGCCCGAGATAGAGATGAGCGTGCATGTGGCGTGGGGCTTTAAAAAGCAGAACACCGCCGTGATGATCGGCAAGTCCATCATCAACAGAGCTTCAAAGGTCAACATCGGCGATCTGTGTCTGTCCTATGGCGGCGGCGGACATGCCAACGCCGGCACCTGTCAGCTGGCCAATGATGAAGTGGACGGGCAGCTGCCCCATATCATAGATGTGTTGAACGGGAAAGAAAAATGAAAAAAAATTCACTGAGTGATGAGCAGCTGATATGGGAAGAGGTGTCCTGCGAGCATCTGGTGCAGGATGAATGGATCGATTTTCGCAGGTCCAGCTACCGTTTTCCGGATGGATCCATGTATGAGCCATTTTACAGCTACTCCAGACGCGATTATGTGGTGATCGTGGCCACGGATGAAGCAGGCAGGCTGATCTGTGTCAGACAGTTCCGGCAGGGCTTGTCTCAGGTGACAACGGAGTTTTGCGCCGGCGGCATCGAACGCTTTGACGGTAAGGGATATCGAGGCGGCGGGGATACCATAGAAGATGAAAAGAACAGGGAACAGGCTCTTGAGGCGGCCAAAAGAGAGCTGATGGAAGAGACGGGATACACCAGTGATGAGTGGACCCATCTTTTGACGGAGCCCTCCAATGCCACCATAGCCGACAACTATGCATATCTTTTTTTTGCCAAAAACTGCAAAAAGACAGGAGAGCAGCATCTGGATGATATGGAGTTTCTGAATGTGGAGCTGCTTGAGCCAAAGGAGCTGGAGGAGCTGATCTACCGGGGCAAATTCCAGCAGGCCATTCATACGCTGGCCTGGTTCATGGTCAAGGATCGGGGTCTGGTGTGAGTGATCGGTGCTCCGAAGAAATGCTTTTATTGACATGAAGGGTGGTTTTTTGGTATCTTAGGAACTGTCACGGAATCAATCAGTACATTTGACCCTTCAGGAGGCAATACATGGAAGAACCACAAAAAAAGGTCATGCTCTCTGGCATTCAGCCCAGCGGGGATCTGCATCTGGGAAATTATCTGGGAGCCATCAAGAACTGGGCGGACAGAGTGAATGAATTTGACTGCTATTATTTTATGGCGGATCTTCACACCATCACTGTCCGGCAGGATCCGAAGGAGCTTCGGCGCAGGTCTTTGGAGATGCTGGCTCTTTATATCGCCTGCGGACTGGACCCTGACAAGAATACCCTCTTTCTCCAGTCACATGTACCTGCCCATGCGCAGCTCGGCTGGGTACTGGATTGCTACACCATGTTTGGCGAGCTTTCCCGCATGACGCAGTTCAAGGATAAATCGGAAAAGCACAAGGATAATATCAATGCGGGACTTTTTACCTATCCTTCTCTGATGGCAGCGGATATTCTGCTCTATCAGCCCCACTATGTACCCGTGGGCGAGGATCAGAAGCAGCATGTGGAACTGACCAGGGATATAGCCGTGCGTTTTAACAATATCTACGGTGATGTGTTCCGTGTACCGGAGCCCTATATCAGCAAGGTCGGAGCCAGGATCTACGGTCTGATGACACCGGAGGACAAAATGTCCAAGTCTTCACCGGAGGGCTGCGTCTTTCTGATGGATGAGCCGGATGTGATCATGAAAAAATTCAAGCGGGCCGTGACGGATTCCGACACCGAAAACTGCGTCCGGTATGACAGAAAGAACAAACCGGGTGTTTCCAACCTGATCAACATCTATGCCACTATCACCGGCAAGAGCTATGAGGAGATAGAAAAGGAATTTGAGGGTCAGGGTTATGGCAAGTTCAAGCCTGCCGTGGGTGAAGCGGTGGTAGAGACCCTGCGTCCCATCCGCGAGGAGGCAAAGCGACTGATCGACGACAAGGCATATCTGAACTCCGTATATAAGCAGGGAGCAGAGAAAGCCTCCTATATTGCCAATAAGACCCTTCGAAAGGTCTACAAAAAGGTCGGTTTTTATCAGTTGTGATCAAAGAGGACAATAAGGTTTTTTTGAGGGGATCGGAGTGAAAGCCGATCCTCAGATTCTGCCTTTTAAATCCGGATATCGGGTTTTGACTCCAACATCATACAAATATAAAAGAAAACATAAGGAAAACAGGGAGGACTACAGATGCTGATCCAGAAAGTAACGGATGAAAGTTTCAGAAAGTATGGACAAGTGGTAAAGGGTATCGATTTTACACAGCTCTGTCAGGTTTTGAATGAGCAGACACCTCTGCCGCAGGATGTTGCCTATGAGCCTTCGGTAGATGTACTGGAGGCGCTGCCTGTCAAGGATGAGATCCAGACCAGATGCTGGGGTGAAATGCCAATCCAGATCGGCTACTGCAACGGTCACAATGTGCTGCTCAATGCAGCGGAGTACCATCGCAATTCCGAGATCAATGTGGCGGCTACGGATGCCGTGCTTATTCTGGGCATGCAGCAGGATATCACAGATGATTTCACCTATGACACATCCAGGATGGAGGCCTTTCTGGTACCGGCAGGAACAGCAGTGGAGATTTATGCCACGACCCTGCACTACGCACCCTGCGGTCCTGAGAATAAAGGATTTAAGGTAGGTATCATATTATCGAAGGGTACGAATTATCCGCTTGAGAAAAAGCATGAGGGCAGCGGGGAGGATCGTCTGATCACGGCTGTCAACAAATGGCTGATCGCACATCCCGAAGGAGGTCAGGATCCTGCGGCGCATGTGGGTCTGATCGGAAAAAATCTGAACATTTTAGAATAAGTACAGAGTCGGAAGTAGGAGGCTGTAATGACCAACACAGAACTGAAGATCAAGGCAAATGAAGTTCGAAAGGGCATCATCGAGGGCGTATTCAACGCAAAGGCGGGACATCCCGGCGGATCCCTGTCAGCGGCGGATCTGATCACTTTTTTATATTTTGAAGAAATGTCCGTCGATCCAAAAAATCCGGAGAAACCGGACCGTGACCGCTTTGTGCTTTCCAAGGGACACACTGCACCGGCGCTGTATGCGGCATTGGCCAACAGAGGATTTTTTCCGGTAGAGGATTTAAAGACCCTGAGGCATCTGGGCTCCTATCTTCAGGGACACCCCTGTATGAAGGAGACTCCGGGCGTGGACATGAGCACCGGCTCACTGGGGCAGGGCGTTTCCGCTGCAGTGGGTATGGCATTGGCAGCCAAGATGGATGGTGCATCCTACAGAGTCTTTACCCTGCTGGGAGACGGCGAGATACAGGAAGGTCAGGTCTGGGAGGCAGCCATGTTTGCGGGAGCCAGGAATCTGGACAATCTGATCGTGATCGTGGACAACAACGATCTGCAGATCGACGGCAGGATAGGGGATGTCTGTTCCATTTATCCTATCGCAGACAAATTCAGAGCGTTTAATTTTGAAACAGTTGAGATCGACGGACATGACTTTTCGGAGATCCGTGAGGCTGTGCAGGCGGCCCGCCAGACCAAGGGAAAGCCCACGGCCATCATTATGAAGACCATCAAGGGCAAGGGTGTTTCCTTTATGGAGGATGAGGCAAGCTGGCACGGCAAAGCGCCCAATGAGGCGGAATATAAGATCGCAATGGCAGATCTGGACAAGATCGGTGAGTCGCTGGCAATCGTGGAATAACAGGCGAAAAGGAGAGGATCATGGCTGATGTAAAAATGATAGCAACACGCGAAAGCTACGGAATTACCTTGGCGGAATGCGGTAAGGAGCATCCCGAACTGGTTGTTCTGGATGCGGATCTGGCGGGGGCTACCAAGACAAGTGTTTTTAAAGAGGCATTTCCCGATCGCCATATCGACTGCGGCATTGCGGAGTGCAATATGACAGGTATCGCGGCAGGTCTTGCCACCTGCGGCAAGATTCCTTTTATTTCCTCTTTTGCCATGTTTGTGACGGGCAGAAATTATGAGCAGATCAGAAATTCCATCGGTTATCCTCATCTGAATGTCAAGATCGGTGCCTCCCATGCGGGTATTACGGTAGGTGAGGACGGCGCCAGCCACCAGTGTAATGAGGATCTGGCGCTGATGCGTTCCATTCCCGGTATGACAGTGATCGTACCCTCTGATGACATAGAGGCCAGAGCGGCGGTCAGGGCGGCTGTGGAATATGTGGGCCCTGTCTATCTGCGCTTTGGTCGTTCGGCTGTTCCGGTGATCAATGACCGGCCGGATTATGAGTTTCAGATGGGCAAAGGTATCCTGCTGAAGGAAGGAACGGATGTTACACTGATCGCAACCGGACTTTGCGTGGATTCCGCCCTGCAGGCGGCTGATAAGCTGGCGGCGGACGGTATTTCGGCCGAGGTCATCAATATCCACACCATCAAGCCTCTCGATGAGGAACTGGTGATCGCCTCCGCCCGTAAAACCGGCAAGGTCGTGACGGTGGAAGAACATTCCATCATTGGCGGTCTGGGCAGTGCGGTTTGCGAGACACTTTCCGAGAAGTCGCCCACACCTGTATACCGGATCGGTATCCGCGACTGCTTCGGCGAGTCCGGCCCGGCTTTGGAGCTGGTGAGAAAATACGGCCTGGACGCGGATGGGGTTTACAGTCAGGTAAAGAATTTTTTGGGATAATGAAAAGCCGGACGGCTGTAACCGTCCGGCTTTTATAACGAGCAAAAAGCGAAGCGTTTGCGAGTTTAACATGATGTATGGTCCATCTCTAAATCCCTGACTCCGAAAGATACCGGTCGATAACGGGGCGTGTCTCTTCATAGCCCATGAACCGGATGGCATGCATACCGTATTCTTTGGCTGCCACGATGTTGATGTATTTATCATCGATGAAAAGTGACTCCGCGGGTATGAGATCATATTTTTTGCAGAGGGTATCATAGATGGCCAGATCCGGCTTGATGAGTTTGACATAGCAGGAAAAAATTCCGCCCTCCATTTTTTCGGTAAACCGAAGCGCTTCCGGATTCTGATGGATCAGGTAGTCGGAATAGTTGGACAGATAGTATACCCTGTAGCCCGCAGCATGCAGTTCATCAATCCAGGGTTCGGTATAGTCAAACAGACGGACGCATTCGCCGAGCCGCTGATAAGCCAGCTCTATCGCATCACGGTATTCCCCCGCCGTTTCCAGAAGCTCTCTGTGAATGGTTTGCTGGGATATGGCGCCTCTGTCCATTTCCTGCCAGAGATTGTTTCTCCAATATCCTTCATTCATAGCATCTATGACTTTTTTGTCATCGAAAAGACGGTTTACGTAGGCGGGCCAGTCCCAGTCCACCAGGACGTTACCGATATCGAAAATGATGTTTTTCACACAAATCTCCTTTCTACAGCTCTGCCACAGCGTGCCGGTTGACATGGCAGCAGATGTTGACGGCTACCGGAAGACCGGCGATATGGGTCGGGCAGGTATTGATGTTAACTGCCAGCGCCGTAGTGGTGCCGCCGAGCCCTGCAGGACCGATGCCCAGGCGGTTGATGAGGTCCAGAAGCTCTGTTTCCAGAGCGGCAATGTGAGGCAGTTCTGAGTGGGAGCCAACCTCCCGCAGCAGAGCCTGTTTGGCCATCAGAGCGCATTTTTCAAAGGTTCCGCCGATGCCTGCACCCACCACCATGGGAGGACAGGCATTGGGTCCGGCCTCGCGGACAGCTGTCAGGATGGCATTTTTCACACCCTCTGTCCCGTCTGCCGGTTTCAACATAAAGATGCGGCTCATGTTTTCGCTGCCAAATCCCTTGGGGGCCACCGTGATCTTAAATCCGTCACCGCTGACGATTTCCGTATGAATGATGGCGGGGGTGTTGTCTCCCGTATTCTCCCGAAGCAGAGGATCGGAAACAACGGACTTTCTCAGATAGCCATCCACATAGCCTCTGCGAACCCCTTCATTGACGGCTTCGGTCAGATCACCGCCTTCGATATGCACATCCTGCCCGATCTGAAGAAACACCACGGCCATACCTGTGTCCTGGCAGATGGGGATCATATCTTCCCCTGCGATCCGCAGATTCTGCTTAAGCTGCCCTAAAACCCTGCAGCCCACTTCGGAGGCTTCTGTTTTGTCTGCGTTTTCCAGAGCCGCCTCCATATCCGGCGTCAGAAAATGATTGGCGCGGATGCACAGCCCGGAGACAGCCTGCGTAATATCTTTGGTATTGATGGATCTCATAATTTCTCCCTTTTCTTACGATGCTATGATGTCGGCATCCCTTTTAAATAATAACTTCAAAAGGATCGGTGTCGCGATGCTCGATATGATGATGAGCAGGATCACCGAGGTGAAATAAATCGGTTCCACCAGGCCGACGGACAACCCCTTTTGTGAAACGATCAGAGCCACCTCGCCTCTGGTCATCATCCCGACGCCGATCTTTAAGCTGTCCGAGAAGTTGAAATGACAGATTCTGGAGATGATACCGCAGCCGATGATCTTGGAAAGCAGTGCCACCAGCACAAAACCGATGGAGAACCATAAAAGGGGCAGTGTCATATCACCCAGATCGGTCTTCAGCCCGATGGAAGCGAAAAAGATGGGACCGAAAAGCATATAGGAGTTGATATCCATTTTTTCCTGGATATAATCGGAGTCTTCGATGTTGCAGAGAATGATGCCGGCAAAATAAGCGCCGGTGATATCCGCGATCCCGAAGAACCGCTCTGCGATATAGGACAGTGCAAAGCAGTATGCCAGTCCCGCAATGGGGATACGCTGGGTGTGAGGATACCGTTTGTCCACCCATTTAAAGATCTTGTAGCTGATAAAGCCGAAGACGATGGAAAATACAAAAAACAGGGCGGACTGGACAACGACGATCAGCGGCTTCATGGCCGGATCCCTTAAACCGATCACAAAGGTCAGCACCATGATACCGATAATATCATCGATGATGGCAGCAGACAGGATGGTTTGTCCCACCTTGGTCTGGAGCTTGCCCATTTCCTTCAGCGCCGAGACCGTAATGCTCACCGAGGTAGCGGTCATGATGGTGCCGATGAAAACGCCCTTATAAAAGGAAGGGGAGCCGAGGAGAGAAAAACCGTAATAACAAAAGTAGAAAAGAGCTCCAAGAGCCAGAGGTACAAATACGCCGCAGACTGCGATCAGGCAGGCGACGGGTCCGGTCTTTACCAGATCTTTTAAATTGGTGCCCAGACCGGCCGAAAACATCAAAAGTACCACGCCGATCTCGGCCATCTGTGTGATAAAGGGGGACTGTGATACCAGTCCCAGAACGCCGGGTCCGATCAGCAGTCCGGCAAGAATCTCTCCCACCACCTGGGGAGCCTTGCATTTTCTGGCCACAAGGCCGAGAAATTTAGCTGCGATCACCAGTATGGCAAGATCGCGAAAAATACTGTACGCTTCCATAAGATTTCACCGTTACTTTCTTTTTTCGTTTTTTCCCGATTTTTCGGACAGATACCATTATATACAGAAGATTTTTTTTTTGCAAGTTAGGAACTGTAGCGGGATTTTGGCAAAGAAACGGGCAATGTAGTTTAAAAAACTACGTATCACGGTTTGGTTTCTTACAAGGTGTTGACTTTTGGACAACATTGCGGTATAGTGACAACTAGCGAATCTTGAACATCAAATACATCAAATACAACAAATGACTGACAGGAGAGAGTTATGGCGGACTATATCATCAGTGCCGAGTCTACGGCGGATCTTAGCAAGGAATATTTTGAAGAGAGAAATATCAGCTATGTTTTTTTTCATTATGAGCTGGATGGAAAGCAGTATCCGGACGATCTGGGGCAGACCATGTCCTTCAAGTACTTTTATGATGCCATGAGGAATGGTGCCGATACCAAAACGAGCCAGCTCAGCATGGGTGAATTTATCGAATATTTCGAGCCGATGCTCAAAGAAGGCAAGGATATCATCCATCTGTCCCTTTCCTCCGGTATCTCCGGCGTGGTCAATTCCGCCCGTCTGGCTCAGGAGGAGCTTACGGAAAAATATCCTGACAGGAAGCTGTATGTCATCGACTCTCTGGCAGCATCCTCCGGATACGGGCTTTTGATGGACAAGCTGGCGGATCTGAGGGATGAGGGCATGGGCATTGATGAGCTGGCCGCATGGACGGATGAGCACAAGCTGGAGCTTAACCACTGGTTTTTTACCACGGATCTGAAATATCTGATCAGAGGCGGCAGGGTATCCAAGACGGCAGGCGTTGTCGGCGGGCTTTTGAATATCTGTCCTTTGCTCAATGTGGATCAGGAGGGCAAACTGATCGGCCGTTACAAGGTCAGGGGCAAGAGCAAGGTCACACAGAAGATGTGGGAAAAGATGCAGGAGCTTGCAAAAGACGGCACAGGTTATTCCGAGAAATGTTTTATTTCCAGCTCCGATTGCTATGAAGATGCCAAGGCGGTATCCGATCTGATCGAAGCGGGAATGCCCAATCTGAATGGCAAGGTAAAGCATTTTTCCATCGGTACTACCATCGGTTCCCATACGGGGCCGGGCACTGTGGCACTGTTTTTCTGGGGAAAAAAAAGAGAAGACTGAAAGAAAGGCGGACTTTGACAGGTCCGCTTTCTTTTTTCTGCGTTGCCGAATAGACTTTTTCGTAGTATAATCACTTTTGGTAATAACAGAAATTTATTCGGGAAACGGAGGATACGGAATGATCAAGTTACATGATGGCGGGGTATACCTGGCAGACGGCAGGCTGATCGAGGACAATGCCGATGCTGCCGCAGCGCTGAAAGCGGCAGGAAAAGAGACGGACCGGCAGAAAGCGGCCGAGGGTACCATTGCTTATGGTATTTTGAAGGCGCACAATACCTCGGATCAGATGGAAAAGCTCAGGATCAGGTTTGACAAGCTTACCAGTCACGATATCACCTTTGTCGGGATCATCCAGACGGCCCGGGCTTCGGGTCTTCAGAAATTCCCCATTCCCTATGTGCTGACCAACTGCCACAATTCTCTGTGTGCGGTGGGCGGTACGATCAACGAGGATGACCATATGTTTGGTCTGACCTGCGCCAAAAAATACGGCGGCGTCTACGTACCCCCGCATCAGGCCGTGATCCATCAGTTTGCCCGGGAGATGCTCGCAGGCGGCGGCAAAATGATCCTGGGTTCCGATTCCCACACCAGATACGGTGCTCTGGGCACCATGGCCATGGGAGAGGGAGGACCGGAGCTGGTGAAGCAGCTTTTGTCCCAGACCTATGATATCAATATGCCCGGCGTTGTTGCCGTATATCTCACCGGCGAGCCGGTTCACGGCGTAGGACCGCAGGATGTGGCCCTGGCCATCATCGGCGCCGTGTTTGACAAAGGTTATGTAAAAAATAAAGTGATGGAGTTTGTGGGTCCCGGTGTGAAAAATCTGTCCGCGGATTTCAGGATCGGCGTGGATGTCATGACTACGGAGACCACCTGCCTGTCCTCCATCTGGGAGACGGATGAAAAGATCAGGGAATTTTACGATATCCACGGCAGAGGCGAGGACTTCGGTCAGGAGCTGCATCCCGCGGACGTAGCCTATTATGACGGCTGTATCGAGGTGGATCTGTCTCAGATCCGTCCGATGATCGCCATGCCGTTCCATCCCAGCAATACCTACACGATTGATGAGGTCAATGCCAATCTGAACGATATTCTGGCAGATGTTGAAAAAAGAGCCCTTGTCAGTCTGGACGGAGCGGTGGAATACAGCCTGAAGGACAAGGTAAGGGACGGACATTTTTATGTGGATCAGGGGATCATCGCAGGCTGCGCCGGCGGCGGATTCGAAAATATCTGCGCGGCGGCGGATATCCTGAAAGACAGATATATTGGTTCGGAGGGCTTTACGCTGAGCGTTTATCCCGCATCCATGCCGATCTACATGGAGCTGATCAAAAACGGCTGTGCGGCGACTCTGATGGAGACGGGGGCAGTGCTCAAGACCGCATTCTGCGGCCCCTGCTTCGGCGCAGGCGATACACCTGCCAACAACGCATTTTCCGTTCGCCATTCCACGAGAAACTTCCCCAACAGGGAGGGCTCCAAGCTGCAGAACGGACAGATTGCTTCCGTGGCACTGATGGATGCACGTTCCATTGCGGCAACGGCAGCCAATAAGGGACGCCTTACGCCTGCCACCGATTTTGACGGCAGCTTTACAGGCTATGCTTATCATTTTGATGAAAAAATATATGCAAACCGCGTCTTTGATTCCAAGGGCGTGGCGGATCCTTCGGTGGAGATCCAGTTTGGTCCCAATATCAAGGACTGGCCCGCAATGGTGGCGCTGACAAAGAATCTGGTACTGCGGGTGGTATCCGAGATCCATGATCCCGTCACCACCACGGATGAGCTGATCCCTTCCGGCGAGACTTCATCCTACCGCTCCAATCCTCTCGGGCTGGCTGAGTTTGCCCTGTCCCGCAAGGATCCTGCCTATGTGGGCAGAGCCAAGGAGGTCCGCAGGGTGGAAGAAGCCAGGGAAGCCTTTGTGGCAGGAGAGAGCGGGGAGCATCCCTACAGCGCTCTTGAGGGATTTGATGAGGTGATGCGTGTGATCGGCGAGACCTTCCCGGATGTATCGCCTGCCGATACAGGTGTGGGATCGACTATCTTTGCGGTGAAGCCCGGTGACGGATCCGCCAGGGAACAGGCGGCCAGCTGCCAGAAGGTACTGGGGGGCTGGGCCAACATCGCCAATGAATATGCCACCAAGCGGTATCGTTCCAATCTGATCAACTGGGGTATGCTGCCCTTTATCATTCCGGAGGGAGAGTTGCCCTTTGCTAACCTGGATTACATTTTCCTGCCGGATATCCGACAAGCGGTAGAGGAAAAGGCGGATACGATACAGGCGTATGCCATCGCAGACGGCCGGCTCAAAGAATTCACCATGACGCTGGGCGAACTGACCGATGAGGAGAGACAGATCATCCTGAAGGGATGTCTGATCAATTACAACAGGGTATCCTAAGGATTCGGGAAGCTGCAACGCGGCTGCAGCGCCGATATCACAAAAAAGAGGGAGGTAAGTATCATGGGAGATGTACTCAGTTTTAAATGTCCATGCTGTGTGGCACCGCTGGAGTTCAACGGGGATCAGGGACAGATGACCTGTGAGTACTGCGGCTCCACCTTTACCATGGAACAGGTAAAGGAAGCGCAGCAGGCGGATGCATTGGAGGGGGAAAACTCCGAGATGACATGGTCTTCATCGGAGCCGGAGATGATCCGGGATGAGAACGGCAAGGTAACGGGTTATGAATGTCCGTCCTGCAGCGGTGAGATTATTGCGGATGAAAATACGGCAGCTACGGAGTGCCCTTATTGCGGCAATCAGACCATTATCCCCAAATCCTTTGAGGGAATGTACAAGCCGGACGGCATGATACCCTTTGCCATTGACAAGTCTCATGCCGAAGAGAAGCTTCGGGAATTTTACAAAGGAAAAAAACTGCTGCCGAGCAGCTTTACGGATAACAATCATATCAAGGCCATCAGCGGTGTATATGTGCCTTTCTGGCTGGCATCTGCCAGGGCCGGCGGTACGGTGGTTTTTGATGCGGTCAAGACGAAGACGGAGAAAAACTCGCAGGGCGAGGTCAGAGTGGAGGACCACTACCATGTCACCAGACGGGGCAGTCTGGACTTTTCCAGAGTTCCCGCCGATGCGTCCCAAAAGATGGACGATGCCCTGATGGATTCTTTGGAGCCCTATGATTTTGACAAGATCGTGCCTTATGATGCGGCATATTTTTCCGGCTATATGGCGGATAAATATGATGTCAGGGCAGAGGATATCAAAGATCGTGTCAACAAGCGTATCCGCACCACCTTTGAGTCCGAGATGCGCCAGACAGTCCAGGGTTACGATACCGTGACCAAGAAAAATGATTCCATTACGGTGAAAGACGGCAAGACCGAATATGCTTTCCTGCCTGTCTGGATGCTGAGCACCAAATATAATGATGAGGTATTCACCTTTGCCATGAACGGACAGACCGGCAAGATCTCCGGCAGCCTGCCTGTTGATAAGGGTAAATACTGGAAAAATGTTCTGATCTCCGGTGCCATCGTTCTTGCCTTATTGATGGCATGCTTCTGTTTCGGTATTCTGGTCTCTGCGGGACTGACTGCCCAGAGAATTCTGGCAGCCCTGGTGATCGGTGTTATTGCGGGTTTTGGCTACGGTGCCATCCTGAAGGGCTCCATGAGTAATGTGCATATTCAGACCCAGGCAGAGCGCTATGCGGTCAAGGATTCACTCAAGGTGCAGGGCAGATCCGATGTATATATGTATTCCAGACGTGAACAGAGAAACAGTTGAGGTGTGCGTTGCTTGTGCATGTAAAATCGTGCAATAACAGGAGGTGATTGGTTTGGAAGCGGTTGCAGAGCATATTCAGGAGGAGCTGAATGTGCAGACTGTTTTTACCATACCCGCTCTCGGTGGTATCGATGTAGCGGAATCCGTCGTGGTGACCTGGATCATTATGGCCGTTCTGATCCTGCTGGCATTTTTCCTGACCAGGGGCTTCAGGACCAGAAATATCTCCAAAAGACAGGCAGCCATGGAAGTGATGGTAACGAAGCTTTTGAGTATGACAGAGACAATGGTGGGAGAAGAGGGCGCCGCCTACGTACCCTATCTGACCACGGTGCTACTTTACATCGGCGTTGCCAATATCATAGGGATATTCGGTTTTAAATCCCCTACCAAGGATCTGAATGTGACGCTGGCTCTGGCGCTGATGAGTATCATACTGGTGCAGGCTGCCGGTATCCGCGCCAAGGGTATTAAGGGATGGCTGCATTCCTTTGTGGAGCCCATCGCCATCGTGACACCCTTTAATATCCTGGATCTTGTGACAAGACCGCTGTCTTTGTGTATGCGTCTTTTCGGAAACGTTCTGGGTGCTTTTGTCATCATGAAACTCATTGAGCAGGTATTGCCCGTTGTCCTTCCGGCGGTATTTTCGGTCTATTTTGATCTGTTCGACGGATTGCTGCAGGCATATGTATTTGTCTTTCTCACGAGCCTCTACATCAAGGAGGCCATTGAATAGGGGAATTTTTGAAAGGAGAACAAAACCATGAATTCACTTATTGCAGTAGGCGCAGGAATTGCCGTACTGGGCGCTCTGGGAGCGGGGATCGGTATCGGCATCGCAACCGGTAAGGCTGTGGAGGCGGTAGCCCGCCAGCCGGAAGCAGACGGCAAGATTATGAAAAACCTCATTCTGGGTTGCGCTCTTGCCGAGGCAACAGCAATCTACGGCTTCGTTATAGCCATCATGATCATCATGTTCTTTAGGTGAGAAGTGCGAAATCCGATGAATTTTCAAGTGTACACTTCGGGGTAAGCATTTTTGAGGATCCCGGTGTTATCATGCAAAGGATGTCATCATGTTAAAAATAGATATCAATCTGGTATTTACCATCATCAATATCCTGATTCTGACCGTTGCCATGCGTCTTCTTTTGTTTAAGCCTGTAAAGGATATCATTGCACGGCGCAGAGAGGAAGCGGATCAGGAATATGAGAAAGCACAGGCGGACCGCAGGCAGGCCGAGGAACTGAAACAGCAGTACAACGAATCCCTGCAAAAGCTGGAGGAAGAGCGCAAGGAAACCATGTTTACCGTCCGTAAAAATGCTGATGCAGAGTATCAGCGTATTGTGGGTAGCGCAGAGGAAAAAGCTGCTGCCATCAAATCGGATGCCCAGATTCAGGCGGAGAGTACAAGGCAACAGGTGCTCAAGAGAGCCGAGCGTGAGATCGCGGACATGGTATTGGAAGCAACGGCCAAGATCTCGGGAGATGTGGCAGACGGAAAACAGATAAACGGTGCGCTTTATGATGAATTTTTAAACAAGGCAGGTGAACGCCCATGACAGAACAGGTGAGAAGCTATGCCGAAATGCTGCTAAAAGGCGGCGTAAAAACAGATTTGCTGCAACAGACCGGCGGGATCCTTGATGCGGTTCCCCAGGTCAGGGTGGATTTTGAAAGTCCTGCTGTTTCCATCGAAAAAAAGCATATCGTAATAGACAGAGTCTTTCCTTCCGAAATCCGCAACTTTTTAAAGATCCTCTGCGACAATCAGGATTTTACGCTCTATGATGAGGTGGTACAGGCCTTTGAGGAGTTGTCCGAAAGGCCCGTGGATGCAGGGGAAAGGGCAATCCTTAGGTATGTGGAAAAACCCACGCAGGAGCAGCTGGAGGGGATCCGTGCTTTTCTCAGAAAAGAAACAAATGCAGAAAATTGTGAGATCGTTCTGAAAAAAGACGAAAGCTTAAAGAGCGGTTTCGTTCTGAAAATAGGAACTAAAGAGTACGACTGGTCCGAGGGCGGAAGACTGGAACAGCTCAAGGAGAATATGATCCGCTCCCTGTTCAAGGTCAGCCGCATGAGCTTTTCCGAGGAGGGCATTATTTCCATTCTGCGTTCCACGGTCAGTGATTTCGAGCTGGAAGCCAAGGACCAGGAGATCGGTATGATCACCTGGGTGGGGGACGGTATAGCCAATGTGGACGGTATCGATCATGCCGCTTACGGCGAGATCGTTATGTTTGACTGTGGCATCAAGGGTATGGTGCAGGATGTGCGCAGGGATGAGATCGGAGTGATCCTGTTCGGCCCTGATACGGAGCTGCATGAAGGAAGCCGGGTGGTCCGCACGGGCAGAATGGCCGGTGTACCTGTGAGCGGAGATTTTCTGGGAAGGGTTGTAAATGCCTTAGGAGAGCCCATCGACGGAATGGGCGAGATCGAGGCTGACGGATTCAGACGGATGGAAAACCCCGCACCTTCCATTGTAGATCGTAAATCCGTTTCCGTTCCCATGGAGACGGGTATCCTGTCCATTGACTCCATGTTTCCCATAGGACGGGGACAGAGAGAGCTGATCATCGGCGACAGGCAGACGGGCAAGACTTCGATTGCCCTGGATGCGATCATCAACCAGAAGGGGAAGGACGTGATCTGCATCTATGTGGCCATAGGACAGAAGGCATCCACCATCGCACAGCTTGTCAATACGCTTCGGAAAAATGATGCCCTTTCCTATACAACTGTGTTCTGCGCCACGGCTTCAGATCCGGCGCCCATGCAGTATGTGGTGCCTTACAGCGCAACGGCGCTGGCGGAGTATTTCATGTATCGCGGCAGAGATGTGCTCATCGTATATGATGATCTGTCCAAACATGCAGTCGCATACAGAGCGATTTCTCTTTTGCTTGAGCGATCCCCGGGACGTGAAGCCTACCCCGGCGATGTATTTTATCTGCATTCAAGACTGCTGGAGCGTTCGGCCAGACTTTCTCCCGAAGCGGGCGGTGGTTCCATTACGGCTCTGCCCATCATAGAGACCCAGGCAGGTGACGTATCAGCCTATATTCCCACCAATGTCATTTCCATCACGGACGGTCAGATCTATCTGGAAAGTGAGCTGTTCAATGCAGGACAGCGGCCGGCGGTCAATGTGGGACTTTCCGTATCCCGTGTGGGCGGCGCGGCACAGACCAAGGCCATGAAAAAGGCAGCGGGTTCGGTGCGTATCGATCTGGCACAGTATCGTGAGATGGAGGTCTTTACCCAGTTTTCTTCGGATCTGGATGAGAGTACCCAAAAGCAGCTGGATCACGGACGTGGGCTGATGGAGCTGTTAAAACAGCCATTGGGGAATCCCCTTTCCATGCCGCAGCAGGTGATCCTGCTGGTATCCGCCAATGCGGGGGTTTTTGAAAAGATACAGACGGAAAATATCGGCGATTTCAGAAATGAACTGCTGCAGTTCTTTGCCGAGAATCATTCCAATATTATAAATGAGCTTGAGAATCAGAGAGTGCTCAGTGAAGATCTGCAGAGCACGATCGTCGAGGCGGCCATGGGGTTTGCCGATGACGTGGCGGTAACGGAAGAAGAGAGCCGCAGCGAGGAACCGTCCACCAGGCTGCCCGAAAATGAAGCGGTATTTGCGAAACCCCAGTAAAAAGGATCACAACGGATGGCTTCTGTAAAGGAGATTCAAAACCGAATAAAGAGTATTCAGGATACGATGAAGATCACCAGGGCGATGTATCTGATGTCTTCCATGAAGCTGAGAAAAGCCAGACAGGAGCTGGAGGACACGGAACCCTATTTCTTTGCGCTGGAGGAGGAGATCACGGATATCCTGCTGCATTTTCCGGATATCGAGGACATTTTCTTTGATAATCGCAGTAAGGATAAAAAGGAGACCTTCAAGCGTCGTGCCTATATTGTCATGACAGGTGACAAAGGAATGGCGGGTGCCTACAACCACAACGTGATCAAGGAGCTGCAAAGCAGGATTTCAGATCCGGCCCGCGAGACGGATGATATCACGCAGCATTGCGACAGACTCTTCGTGGTCGGAGAGTTAGGGCGTGCTCACCTTCGCTCTGCCGGCTACAGGATAGAGGATGATTTTTATTTTTCTGCCAACAATCCCACCATGCACAGAGCCCGTCAGATCACGGGTCGGATCGTGGAGCTTTATCAGAATGAGGAGATCGATGAAGTCTATCTGATCTACACGCGCATGGTCAATTCCATGAAGGAGACGGTGGAGGTGCAGCGCCTTCTGCCGCTGAAGACCCATGAATTTGTGCAGCAGGAGATGCAGGAAAAGATCGACAGAGGGGAGCTCAATCCCACGGTCTTTGACGAAAAGGACAGCTGGTATCTGTTTTATCCCTCGCCCCGGGCGATCCTTGAAAAGCTGGTATATAACTATCTGACGGGATTTATCTACGGAGGTCTGGTGGAAGCGTTTGCCAGTGAGGAAAATGCCCGCATGATGGCCATGCAGTCGGCCACCGATAATGCCCAGGTCATGTTGACGGAGCTTTCCATTGAATATAACAGAGTACGCCAGGCGGCCATTACACAGGAGATCACGGAGGTTATCAGCGGCGCCAAGGCATTGAAGAAGAAAAAAGAGGCTATGAAAAAGAGAGGATAGATCATGGCAGAGCAAAAAGGAAAAATTGTACAGATTTCCGGACCCGTAGTGGATGTGGAATTTGCAGACGGGCATTTGCCGGCCATTATGGACGCACTCAGATGCGAATACCGCGGAACCCGCCTGGTGATGGAGGTAGCACAGCATATCGGACATAACGTGGTGCGCTGTATCATGTTAGGGCCGTCAGAGGGACTTCACAGAGAGATGGAAGTGACCGCCACGGGCTCCGGCATTTCGGTACCGGTAGGGGAACAGACCCTGGGGCGCCTTTTCAATGTTCTGGGCGACACCCTGGATGACGGGGAGAGTCTGGAGCAGGCCGAGCACTGGTGTATTCACAGACAGCCCCCTTCCTTTGAGGATCAGAGCCCTGTTGCGCAGATGCTTGAGACAGGGATCAAGGTGATCGACCTTCTGGCACCTTATTCCAAGGGCGGCAAGATCGGTCTTTTCGGCGGAGCCGGTGTGGGCAAGACAGTACTCATCCAGGAACTGATCAACAATGTGGCGACCCAGTCCGGCGGTTATTCCATCTTTACCGGCGTGGGAGAGCGCTCAAGAGAAGGGAACGATCTGTGGAATGAGATGAAGGAATCCGGCGTTTTATCCAAAACGGCGCTGGTATTCGGTCAGATGAACGAGCCGCCCGGTGCGAGA
>CAJOOZ010000100.1 GCA_905236705.1 uncultured Lachnospiraceae bacterium
AATATTTCGTCAAATACGTGACTGCCCCAGAAATTGATAACATTTATCTTCTTTGACTTTTTCTGCGGAGGCTTCACTATACCGCGCAGCACTGTATGATACGCAGCATCAAATCCCGTGGTCCATACTTTGGACCTGAATCCTTCACAGGAACAGGTGACAACCGGTATCCCCAGCTCCTCGGTAGCCTTATCGGCAACAGACTCAATGTCCTCTCCGATAATACCCGAGGCACAGGATGTAGTGATGAAGATGGCCTTGGGATGAACCCTCTCATATGCCAGATGTATAGTATCCTCCAGCTTTTTAGCAGCTCCGAATACTGTATCCTTCTCCTGAATGTTGCTTGAGAAATATCTTCCTATATCCTCCGGCAAACCTCTCTTTTCCTGCTCTATCCTGTATGTAAAATTGAAATCGTTAAACTCTCCGGAGCAGCCTATCGGAGCATGATTTACAACCGCTACATCCTTGATCATCGCAAGCTGGCAAAATGCCTGCTGTGCGTTGCATCCCAGGCACTGAGAGAATTTTCTCTTAGCGTCCTTAAGACTTCCCTCTTCTGATTGCTTAACAATTTCAGATGCCGATCCAGTGAAAGCGTTGATGGTTCCCAATCGCTTCTCACGTATCTGTACACTTGGTTCTGAAAGACTAATTGTCGGCACACCTATATCCTCCTAACATCATTTTTTGCTGTAGGTAGGTTATCACAGTTCCTTTTCGATGTACAATATCTAAATCCTATCCGGTATTATAGGTTTTTCCTATTAGATTTTTTTTCCACGATCAATCCTCTCCAAATGCTTTTTCAAAAGCCTGCTCCAGATCTGCTATGATATCGTCCGCATTCTCAAGCCCTACGGATATCCTGAGCAGATTGTCAGGTATTCCGGCAAGCTCAAGGAGCTCGGGCAATAGCTCCCCATGTGTTGTCTCCGGCGGATTGGCGATCAGTGTACGGACATCTCCGAGGTTCACATGATACGAAACAACCTCCAGGGAAGCTATAAACTTCTTTATCCGGGCTCTTGTACCTTTAAAACCGAATGAGAATACTGCTCCGGCCCCATTCGGGAAATACCTGTCAGCCAAACCCTTGTATGGATTACCCTTTGCTTCAGGATGTCTTACCCACTCTACCTCTTCTTTATTTTCAAGATAGCTGATTATCTTTCTGGCTGAAGCAACCTGCTTATCAAGTCGTTCGGCGAGTGTATCGAGTCCCTGAAGAACAAGGTATGCATCAAAGGGGCTCAGCACCGCACCTATGAATTCGAGATAGAACACCTTTAACTGCGCGATCAACGGGAACGAAGGTGCAAATTCAAGCGGCGATCTCGGATTACCTTCAAGGTCACGGATCTTATATGACTTTTCATGGAACTGGGGGAACCTTTCCCTGCTATATTCAAAATCACCCTTTTCAACTACCAGTCCGGCGATAACATTTCCGTGTCCGCTGATCCCCTTGGTGGCAGAGTATACTATGATGTCCGCACCATGTTCGAAGGGTCTGAACAGATAGGGTGTTGCCACTGTGTTATCTACTATGAGGGGAACCCCGTGTTTGTGTGCCACCTCAGCGATAGCTTCAAAATCATATATCTCTATATTCGGATTACTGATGCTTTCAAGATAAATAGCCTTGGTATCATCATCTATCAACGATTCATACTCACTTACATCATTACGGTTGTTGACAAATTTCGTTATAATTCCAAACTTGGGAAAGAAATGGGCAAGTGCTTCCTGGGCAGCTCCATAAAGCGATGATGAAGAAATGATATTGCCGCCTCCCTCACCCAGAAGCAGTACCGTATAGGCTATTGCCGACATTCCGGATGAAACCGCAACTGCCGCAGAACCTCCATCCAGCTCAGCGATCCTCTGTTCAAGAATGAATCCTGTAGGATTACCGACTCTCGAATATATCCCGCCGTCTTCATCTCCTGTCCACAGTCTATTTGCCCTGTCGATATCATCAATATCAAATGCTGCCGATTGATAGATGGGGACATTCACCGAATGAAAATGATCGGCTGATGAATAACCCGCGTGGATCCGTTTAGTTTCAAAATGATAATTATGACTCATGACACAACCTCCATTCATATTGGTTTTAATTTATCTGAGATAATACACCAGCGTCCAAAGCCCTGTATAATACGAAAATATTATTATTTGATATAATCCGGCACTATAACCAAGGAACTGACTTCCTATCCGCAAATGTTAAAGGAAAAATCAGAGTTCAGGCTGTAGATGACGTCAGCCGAGTCGGCTACATTGTCGTCGTGTGTTGCTACAATGACAGTAATGCCCCTTGCGGTCAGCTTTTTTAAGATATCGATCACAAGCTGCTTATTTGTGGAATCGAGGTCATTTGTGGGCTCATCCAGAAGCAGGACCTTAGGAGCTGCATAGATTGCCCTTGCGATAGTAAGGCGTCTGAGCTCACCACCGGAGAGAGTTTCGGGGAGCTCATCTTTTAAGTCAAACAGACCAAGGCCTGAAAGAATATCTTCTGCAGATTCCTTACCGGATCCGGTCACATCGCCATCAAAGTAATCAACTATACGCACGTTTTCTGCAACTGTAAGCTCGGGGATCACATCCTGAAACTGGGATATGTATACAATGTCATGGCGCCTCAGTACAGCAAGACTGTTGTCATCAAGCCCTGTAATATCTTTCCCGTTATAGATGACAGCACCTTCATCCGGCTTTTGGAGTCCTCCGATGATGCTCAAAAGGGTGGATTTCCCGTTTCCGGAATCGCCTTTTATTCCATAGAAGAGGCCTTGAGTGACTGCCAAATTCAGATCCTTCAGGACAGCCACTTCCCTTCTTTTATTCCTGTAGCTTTTTGAAATATTCTTTATGTCAAGTATGGTATCGGACATTTATCATAAACTCCTTTGACTCTGGTATATAGGCGCTTTTGAGATCTTCCCGGCAGATATGATCGCGCTTAAAGGACCGGACGATATCCCTAGGATAGCGACGCCTGCCAAAATAACGACTGTCTGCAATGCATTCGGGAAAAGGAAAGGCATGGAAACAGCCCCTGATATGGCGGTCTTAAAAGGAAAGAGCACAATGGCAGCAAAAGCAATTCCGCATACGGTCCCGATTCCGCTTATAACGGCAGCCTCGTTAAGGATAAGCCGTATTATCTGCTTTTTTGATGCGCCGACACCACGCATTAAGGCATATTGCGAGGCCTTTTCGTAAACAGAGAGTTTAAATGTAATTGCAAGTATGATGTAAGAAAGTATGATGATAGCGACAAGCAGTATGTAGAGAAGGATCACAAAGCCCTTGATACTTCCTTCTACACTTCCCGTGATATTTTTGGCTTCTATGATCTGAAAACCATCAACCGAAGCCCTGATATTGTGGACGACTTCATCTATAGTATAACCGTCTTTTACTTTGATCAGGATCGATGAAATATTCGTCTTTGGATCCACCTCATTTAAGAAAGAAAAGCCCTGCTCGATGGCACCCTGCTTTAGATCCACGATCGTATCCATGTTGGTGAATACAGTATAGTCAAGACCTGTGCCTGTTTCCTCAAGCTGACCCGTGACGTTGTAGTGATGACCGTAGAACTTAAGCTGATGATCCTCCGGTACATCGATATCGCTTCCCACAACTATTCCGAGGTCTGAGAGATAGTCTCCATCCCGGTTCATGCTTTCTCTGATCCAGGGCATTACCGTAAAATCATCATCCTCGTTAATGCCTATAAACTGAACAGACATATCACAGCAGCCCTGCTTGGCGGACTGAAGAAAAAACTGACGCTCGATCTTGTCTATACCCTCAATATCAGCGGCATAAAAATCATCTACAAGCTCGGGATCAAAGTAGAAATAACCGGGTTCTCCCTTGATCAGTATCCCTTCCGTATTTACCTCTTCTCCCAGGGGAACCAGCATGATATCAGCGCCCATGCGCTCTCCGAGCGTGGAGAGACCGTTATTCAGACTCGTGATTATGACTGTGCCCGTAAAAAGCACAAAACACAAAACGCCGACTACTGTTACAAGCCCGGCAAACCTTACGGTATTGCCGGACAGCTGTGATCTTATCAGTTTAAAAATCCCTCTTTTTTTCATTTTGTAACTCTTTCACTCAAATAAAAAAAACTAAATAATGTATTCAGGCTCTTTTACTTCGCTCGCAAGATGGAACTTTTCAAGGAGCTTGTTTCTTAAATTCACATAATCATGACCGTTCCTGTTGCGTGGATGATACATGTCAACATTTATGATCTCGCTTATACGTCCCGGGCGGGGAGTCATGATCACGATCTTATCGGATAGGTAGAGTGCCTCATCGATATCGTGGGTCACGAGTATCATAGTGGTGTTCTGAGATTTCCTGATCTCAAGTATCTTGTCCTGAAGATCCGCTCTGGTGAAATTATCAAGGGCACCCATGGGCTCATCGAGTAGGATAAGCTCCGGATCGTTTATAAGAGTGCGCGCAATGGCAACCCGCTGAGCCATACCTCCGCTTATTTGATGCGGGTATGATTTTTCAAAGCCGTTTAACCCGACCATGTCGATAAATTCCGGTATGCGGTGTTTGTTTTCTTTATAAATATGTCTTGCTTTGAGACCTGCAGCAATGTTCTGCTCAACGGTAAGCCATTCAAAAAGTCCTCCCTGCTGGAAAACATAGCCTCTTTTGGGGCTTGTGCCGATTATCTTTTCTCCGTGCAGAGAAAGGTATCCGCTCTGCGGCTTGTCAAGTCCGGCAATGAGCCGTAAAAGCGTGGTTTTGCCGCAACCTGACGCGCCTATTATGGAAACGAATTCGCCTTTATTCACTTCGAGATTTATATCCTTTAAAGCCTCTGTGGAGTTATTGTCCTCGTCTTCATATATTCTGTTTACATCAGAAATTTTTAAAAAAGCATCACTCATTTAACTACTCCCTTCTGCCAACGCAGTACATATCTCTGCACAAGCTCGATCACCTTTGTTATAAGGCTAAAGAGAATAGCCATCACGATGATAGCCGCGAAAACCTTATAGTAGGCACTCCAGACCTTGGAGGCATTGATATAATAGCCAAGACCTCCGGGCTGGCCCATCATCTCGGCCATTACGAGTGTTGTAAAAGCATATCCGTTTGCTGTTGTAATACCTGTAAATATCTGCGGAAGGGCATGAGGGATAGCTACATGGAATACAAGGTAAAACTCATTTCCACCAAGGACTCTGCCCGCTTCAAACCGGGTTTTGGGCGTAGACATGATACCTGTAGAAGTGAGGGTTGCAACAAGTCCCCATACCGACACTGCGATCAGGAAAACAGCAGATGAAAAAGCTGTAGGCATGATAGTAAGTGCAAAGGGCATCCATGCTACCGCGGGAATGACTCCGAGTACATTCATCACAGGACTCAGCCAATAACGAACACGGGGAAACCAGCCGACTAAGATACCGGTTATGATACCTGTTGCAACGCCGATAACAAAGCCATAAAAATAAAGTCTGAGCGAGTAAATGGTGTTTTGCAGAACGTAATCGCCTTCTGCAACGAAGGCCTCCATGATCCCCGCAGGCCCCGGAAAAAAGGGCTGCGGGAGGACCTGAAGTTTGGTTCCTAAAAGATCCCACAAAAACAACAGAATACCCATAACGAATCTGAATCTTGCAGAATTTAAGTATTTTTTTCTTCTGTCTTCATAGTTATAGTAAATGATGCCTGTGATCAGATAGTAAATAATAAGCGCATATAATACGATGCGGTATGCGTCGTTACTTGTGAGTGCCAAGCCAAATACCTCATGTTGGCTGAATGTCACATCGGCCTTTTGAGGAACGACAGAATTAAGTATAACAGCCAATGTAAATCCCAGGACTGTAAATATAACAGAGAGGAAATATCTCGCCCTTTTACTGATCTTCATTTTTCAAAATGATCCTTTCGTCATGCAGTTTAATTGATTTTGAATTGTTAACGAAAAAATCATTTTACCTCAATCTTTTCGTAAATATTCTGAGCAAATTCTTCGGGCTCAGTTGCAAGATAGCCTATATCATAGAGTCCCTTTGAAAAATAGAACACATTGTCATAAACCTTTGCATCCCAATCATTGCTGTGATCGGAGGCCGAAGGATAGCCGTATGATTTAATAAGGTCGATTGCAAGGTCTCTGTCGTCGATCGCGGAATATTTCCCGTCTACTATGATATCAACAGCTTCTTCCGGATTTTCATAGATCCACTCCTGGGCTTTACGGTAAGCACTTAAAAGAGCGGAGACTTCATCGGGATTTTCCTTCACAAGCTTTGCGGATGCAAAAAGGAAACAGCAGAACCTGTCTTTGAAATAATCATCTGTTGCCAGGTCAAACAGGATCCGGACATCACCGGCTTTCTCATGGATAGATCCAAGCGGATCCCATAAAGCAGCCACATCTATATCGCCGTTTAACAGAGCTTCGAATTCAAGGTTGCCGTCTGAATAAGGAAGGAACGTAACCTCGTTGTCGGCAGGATCTGCGGATATGCCTGCGTTTTCAATCCAAAGGCTTGCAACCTGGTGAGGGGTTCCGCCGATTTCATCAACTCCGATCTTTTTGCCCTTCAGATCTTCTGCGGTCTGTATATCGGAATCCGGTCTTACTGCGAATTTTATGCAGCCTTCATGGAGACCGTCTACCACCTTTACATCCACACCGTTTTCTACAGAAGGGAAAAACTGGAAGTCGCCGTTTACAATTGGAATACTTCCGTTGTTAAGTCCGATCTTTCTGGTTTCAAAATCAGCGGAAATAAGAGTGACATCAAATCCTGCATCAGCAAAAAATCCTTTTTCATAAGCTATGTAAATCGGAGCTCCGCAAAGTGCGCCGTCAAGTGCGGGAATGTCGATCTTGCCGTACTTAAACTCGCCGTCGCCTGCGTTTTGTGAATCGGCAGCGTCAGCAGAATCTGCTAAGGGCTCATCGCTCGTAGCTGTGGTTTTGCCGCAACCTGCAAGCAGACTTCCTGCAAGCGCTGTAGCAAGAAATACGCTGAGAATTTTCTTTTTTTTCATAATATGCCTCCTTAAATGAACCTTTAGTATTGATATGCTAATATAAATAGCATTTGTAGCTAAATGAGTCCATAACATTTAATTTATATCTACAATAAGATTTTTCCTATATCGACAAGTTCCACTCAAAACCTTCTTCGCGACCGCTGCAGGATCCGCACCGTTTTGTACCCTTATCTGGTCATAGAAAGAAATGGAATAATACAGGGATATGTAATTTCGAGACATTTCCCGTTCATGATAAAAAGCAGTAAATCTCAGCGGATTTACTGCTTTTACGTCTGTCAGAGGCTGATTCTATAGCAATTGATAATCGAACTAAAATACAGCCTATGTTATGCTGTTTAATATTGAACGAGTAAAAAGAAATGAGCTGATCAGATTACTGAGGATCAAAGGTCTGACCCCTATACTCCGTCCCCAGGGCTCACTTGACTTTTACTGATTTTACAGCCGACCATTTGGAATATTTGGTCTTCGATCCGGATTTTTTATAGGTTCTGATCCGCACGTAAATCTTCTTCCCTTTTTTCAATCCCTTAATGGTCTTTGATACTGTTTTTTTATTTGTGATCTTTACGCTTTTCTTGTTTGTCTTGAACTTTTTACTGGTACTGTACTGAATCTGATAGCCGGTAATACCGGAAGATACCTTCTTCCACTTTACCGTGATGGTTTTCTTTTTGGACTTCAACTTGGTGATGGAGCTCTTCTTCGATGAAGGCAGCGTCGTGGAAGACGTACTCTTTTTGACTATGTCATCATCATCGTCATAGTCGTCGTCATCGTCATCGTCATAGTCGTCGTCATCGTCATCAAAATCATCATCATCGTCATAATAGTAGCCATAGTACTGATCGTACTGAGACGATGAGAATGAACCCGAGCCGGAAGATCCGGGCGTCACCGGATTATAATTTACTGTGGGTGGCTGCGATACCGGAGTATTATTTACGGGAGACGAGGGCGTCACCGAGCTACCGCTGCCGCCATTCTGATTCGTTACCGTACCCGAATTGCCTGAATTGCCTGAATTATTATTATTCGGGGCCGGATTAGTGGTTCTGTCGTCATTGTTCTGATCCGGATTGGTGGTCTCGTCATCATTGTTCAGATCCGGATTGGTAATATTGTCATCGTTATTCAGATCCGGATTGGTAGTATTGTCATCATTATTCAGATCCGGATTGGTGGTATTGTCATCATTGTTCCGGTCCGGATTGGTGGTATTGTCATCATTGTTCCGGTCCGGATTGGTGGTATTGTCATCATTGTTCAGGTCCGGATTGATAGTATTGTTATCATTATTCAGATCCGGATTGGTGGTATTGTCATCATTGTTCAGATCCGGATTGGTGGTATTGTCGTCATTGTTCAGATCCGGATTGGTGGTATTGTCATCATTGTTCGGGTCCGGCTGATTGACAACATCATCGGGAGCCGGATTTACGATAAGTTCAAAGGTGACATCAAAATATGCAGGGCCATCATCAGCATCTAAACCATACGCGGTTCTACCCGTAACTTCAAAAGTGCCTCCTGCCTTTACATTACAATAATCAAGGCACTTTTCATCCCAGTTAACTGGCAGATCGTAATACCGATACCCATTCGACATAGCCACCGAAGCCGTTGGATACACAGGCTCTGTGCCGTAGTCCGTGGTAACGCTGGCAGGCTCCGCATAAACCTTTGTCACCTTTGCCGCATTTACATGTATCTTCTGTGTAACATCAAATCCTTTTGCTTTTCCTCCGATAGTGAAATCATTGCTTTTTAAATGCACCTGAAGATTCTTTGCATCATATTCATCCCACTCAACGCCTACCTGTGTGGTCTCTCCGTTACTCAGGACAGCCGTAACGTTCTTGGGCAAAACCGGCTTTGTAAAGCTTTCTACCGTGATCACATCCGGATCCAGAACCGATTCGATCGTCACACGCTCCGTGGAAACGGTAAAATCCATGGTCTTTTTGATTGCCGAACTTCCTTCACCAATGACCGCCGTGATCGTGGCACTGCCATCCCGGAGGGCATTCACTTTTCCATTCTCATTTACTGACAGAACAGACGGATTTGAGCTGCTCCATGTGATCCCATCATAGACCGGACAATCAATGACCGTGTTCTTTGCAACACCATCAAAGAAAACCGTGGCAAGAAGATTGAGCTGTTCCTCATTTCCTGTTATTAAAATATTTTCTCCTGTTATATCAAGATTTGTAACGGATGAAACCGGCACCTCCATTTTCTGGATCAGCCTTTGATTCTGCGCCCCCGCATATGATTCGACAGGGGTATCCTCACTGGCATACTCACCGGCGGTACATGACCAGTTAAAACTCACGTTGTCATTTACAGGATTAAATGTAGCCATTCCGGTATAACGGAATGACGGATTGATAATAGAACTATAATGACCGCTCTGATCGAATTCCAGCCTCAGATAAGCATTTCGCTCAGCTATCCACTGCTTTATTCCACCGACCGAGCCTGCTTGGGAATTCCATGCCAGATTTTCACCGCGAGAACCTCCCCGGGTATCAAGCGCCCGTGCAACCTCAAAGCAGGAATTGCCGTTGGGTCTGGTATGCCCCAGATAAACACTTGCCTCTGCGGAACGGATCTGTGCCGCTTTGGTTGAATTCACTCCCAGCTGCATGGGAACATAGTCACCGGGCTGCAGCATTCTGCTTTTATCTCTGGGATCGGGGGTTTTGCCATCATAGCACGCCTCGTAGCGCACCTGATTGATAAGATCGATCATTTCCTGCTGCGCCGATGTATCATCCACACCTTCGACGCCGATCATGATATACCCGCTTTGCGGAACGGACCCGACAGTATCACGCACCACCGGCTCGGCAGCAAGCACACCTCCCTGCGCTCCGAACATACCCAGCGTACTAACGAAAGAAATACATCCGGCCAAAATGCTACCGATCACTCTGCGTCTTTTACCCATAAGTCCATCCCACCTTTCACGCTTCCGTGCTGAAAGTACAGCGCGGGTTAAAAAAGAACAGTTTATAAAGATCTGATTTATGATCTGATTTGGAATTTATGATACACTAAAATGCCTGTTTTTTCAACAAAAATAAGTATATCAGATCTCCGAGATGCGCGGCGTGATATCCTCCAGCACATCCAACAGGATGCGTACCGTATCAAGGGAAGTAAACATGGTTACACCATTTGCAATGGCGCATGCTCTGATCGCCACACCGTCTTCATAGTGGATCCCTGACAGAATGGCTCTGGTATTGATGATATAGCTGACGTATCCCGCGCGGATCGACTGCAATATCTCTTCACTGCCTTCGCTCAGTTTGCCCCGTATTCTGGTACGGATTCCGTGTTCTTTCAGATATACTCCCGTTCCCACAGTTGCTTCAATATTGAATCCCAGATCATAGAATCTTCTGACGAGTGGCAGCGCCTCCTCCTTGTCCTCATCGGCCAGCGTCACCACCACGGTTCCGTATTCTTTCATTTTGATCCCGGAAGCCTGCAATGCCTTGTACAGCGCCCGTTTCAGGCTCCTGTCATAGCCGATGGCCTCTCCGGTGGACTTCATCTCCGGAGACAGATAGGCATCCATCCCGTTTAATTTTTCAAAAGAAAAGGCAGGTGCCTTTACATACCACATCTCCTGTTTTTCCGGCGCCCTGTCCACAAAGCCCTGTTGACGCAGGCTCTCTTTCAGCATCACTCTGGTAGCGATCTCCACCAGCCCATAGCCCGTGGATTTTGACAAAAAAGGCACACTTCTTGAGGCTCTGGGATTGACCTCGATCACATACACCTGTCCTTCCGGTGTCACGATAAACTGAATATTGTAAAGACCGACGATCCCGATCCCCGGACCCAGTTTTTTGGTATATTCCCATATTTTCTCTTTTACCTCTTCCGTAATGGAGAATGGCGGGTAAACACTGATACTGTCTCCGGAATGAACGCCGGTTCTTTCCACAAGTTCCATGATCCCGGGCAGAAAAACATCCTCTCCGTCGCAGATGGCATCCACCTCTACCTCTTTTCCGACCAGATATTTATCTACCAGCACATCCCTGCTTCCGCCGGCAGCAAAGGCATTTTCCAGATATCTCTCAAGCATACTCCTGTTTGCCACGATCTCCATGGCTCGCCCGCCCAACACAAAGCTGGGTCTGACCAGTACCGGATATCCTATCCTCTCGGCAGCTGCAATGCCCTCTTTTACATTCATCACTGCCTCGCCCTGCGGCTGGGGGATTTCGAGTTTTTTCAGCATTGCCTCAAACGCATCCCTGTCCTCCGCGGCAAAGATGGCTGCGGGATCTGTTCCGATGATCTTCACGCCTCTTTTTTGCAAAGGCTCTGCCAGATTCACGGCAGTCTGTCCCCCCAGGGAAACGATCACGCCCAAAGGCTTTTCCAGCTCTACGATATGCATGATATCATCCACCGTTAAAGGCTCAAAATACAGCTTGTCCGCGCTGGTATAATCGGTGGAGACGGTTTCGGGATTGTTGTTTATGACGATCGCTTCATATCCCGCCTCATGGATCGTCTTAAGCGCATGGACAGTTGAGTAATCAAATTCCACGCCCTGACCGATACGAATCGGACCGGAGCCCAGAACAATGATCTTTTTCTTATCCGTTACAACGGATTCATTTTCCTCTTCATAGGTGGAGTAAAAATACGGAACATAGCTTTCAAATTCGCTGGCGCAGGTATCGATCATCTTATAGACCGGCCGGATCTGATATGTCTGCAGCAGCTGTCTGACCTTCTCCTGAGACAGACCGCTGTAAAATGCGATCGCCCAGTCCGAAAAGCCCATCCTTTTTGCATCATAAAGAATCTCACGTTCCTGCCCCTGCTCCATATCACCAAGCTTTTGCTCCTGCTGCGTGATCAGTCTGATCTTGTCCAGGAAAAACAGATCGATCCCCGTCTTCTGACAGATCACCTGCAGATCGGTTCCCCTTCTCAACAGCGTCGCAACGGCATAAATACGTTCATCCGAGCCTTCTTTTACAAAGTCCAAAAGCTCCGGGGTGGATAAATCATCGAACCTGTCCATATACAAATGGCTCTTTCCATCTTCCAGTGAACGTATGGATTTCAGCAGACTTTCTTCAAATGTCCTGCCGATACTCATGGTTTCTCCGGTGGCTTTCATCTGCGTGGAAAGTGTGTGCGCCGCATTTGAAAATTTATCAAAAGGAAAACGCGGCATCTTGGTCACAACATAGTCCAGCGAGGGCTCAAAGCAGGCCGATGTGTTGGCCAGCCTGATCTCGTCCAGATGCATTCCAACCGCAATCTTGGCAGAAACTCTGGCAATGGGATAACCGCTTGCCTTGGACGCCAATGCGGAGGATCGGGACACTCTGGGATTCACCTCAATCACATAATAGTCAAAGGACTGCGGATCGAGAGCAAACTGGACATTGCACCCGCCTTTGATCTGAAGGGCACGGATGATACGCAGCGCGCTGCTCCTGAGCATCTGATATTCCTTATTTGTAAGGGTCTGGGAGGGCGCTACCACGATGGAATCTCCCGTATGTATCCCGACGGGATCCAGATTCTCCATGTTGCAGACCGTGATCGCGGTGTCCGCCTCATCACGAATCACCTCGTATTCTATCTCTTTATAACCCCTGATACTCTTTTCCACCAATACCTGACCGACGGGTGACAGATCAAGGGCATGCTTCATTTTTTCTTCCATTTCGGCCGGATCATCGGCAAAGCCGCCGCCCGTGCCTCCCAGGGTAAAGGCCGGTCTCAAAATGACGGGATATCCGATCTCTTCGGCTGCCTTCAGCCCCTCCTCAATGCTTGTGGTGATCATGGAAGGTACAACGGGTTCTCCCAATTCTTCGCACAGCTTTTTGAACTGCTCTCTGTCCTCCGCACGCCGGATCCCTTTTGCATCCGTTCCCAGAAGCTCGATCTCACATTCCTTCAGAACGCCCTTCTCTTCAAGCTGCAGCGAAAGATTTAATCCTGTCTGTCCGCCGATGCCCGGAACGATGGCATCGGGCCGCTCAAAACGGCAGATCCGCGCCAGAAATTCCAGTGTCAGAGGTTCCATATAAACCTTGTCTGCGATCGTGTGATCCGTCATGATCGTGGCGGGATTGGAATTTGCCAGGACCACTTCATAGCCTTCCTCCTTCAGCGCCAGACAGGCCTGCGTACCGGCATAATCAAATTCCGCCGCCTGCCCGATCACGATGGGACCGGAACCGATCACCAGTATTTTTTTGATATCTGTTCTCTTTGGCATGATTATATCCTCTCCAAGCTATTTGTGTTTAAATTCCCAAACTCCTGCATCATCCGGATAAACTCTGTAAAAAGATAGTCGCTGTCACACGGACCCGGCGCGCTTTCCGGGTGATACTGAACAGAAATGATCCGCTCTTCTTCATTTCTCAGCCCTTCCACCGTTCCATCCAGAAGATTACGATGCGTAACATGAAGCCCTGTCCCTTCCAGGGAATTTTCGTCCACTGCATAGCTGTGATTCTGGCTTGTTATCTCGGTTTTTCCGGTGATCAGATTTTTGACCGGATGATTCCCGCCCCTGTGTCCGAATTTGAGTTTATAGGTCTGGGCTCCGCAGGATAAAGCCAGCAGCTGATGTCCCAGACAGATCCCGAACAGGGGAATCTTTCCTCTGAGCTGACTGAGGGTTTCGGCAACAAGCAGAACGTCCTTCGGATCCCCCGGACCGTTGGATACGAATACTCCGTCGGGAGACAGACTCAGGATCTCGGAAGCATCCGTGTCATAGGGAACGATCGTGACATTGCATTTGTTTTGGTTGAACTGACGGATGATGTTCAGTTTTATCCCGCAGTCAATGGCCACGATATGAAAACAGGGATTCGAGGTACGGGCATACCATTTCTTTTTGCAGCTCCTCACTGCTACATTATCCCGGGGAAGTTCCGTCTTTTCCAGTATCTCAAGCCCGCTCTCAAGAGGCGTCCCCGCATCTGTGATCAGCCCCTTCATGGTTCCCGTATTCCGGATCTGTCTGACAAGTTTTCTGGTATCCACACCACTGATCCCGGCAACGGCATTTTCCTGCATCCACTCCTCAAGGGATTTGGTGGCGCGGAAATTGGAGGGACTTAGGCACAGATCCCTGATGATCAAGGCCTTTGGCGCCACAATGCGGCTTTCATTGTCCTCATCGTTGATCCCGTAGTTGCCGATCAGCGGATAGGACATAACAATCCCCTGTCCGGTATAGGATGGATCGGAAAGGATCTCCTGATATCCCGTCATAGAGGTATTAAATACGATCTCGCAGACCACATCCCGGTCGGCACCGAAGCCGGTTCCGATATACTCGCTGCCATTCTCCAGGATCAATTTTCTGTCATGTTTCATTTCCTATGCTCCTTTTCTTATTCGGGCTCCTTAGGAACTGTAGCAGAATTAACTGAACAATTTGCGCAGAATGATTTTTCAAACGCAAGGAAGAAAACGTAGACAATGCGGGCATTGTCGAGGC
>CAJOOZ010000101.1 GCA_905236705.1 uncultured Lachnospiraceae bacterium
GACCTATGAAAACCTGACCGTACTGGTAGAAGAGACCAGAGCCGGCAAGGAGCATCTGGAGTCCGTGATGGCTTCTCTGGAAATGGCAGAAAATGAGCAGGATCTGGCCCAGATCCGCGAAGAGCTGGCAGGGGCGGGCTACATCAGGATGAGAACCTCAGATAAGAAAAAAACCGCCAGATCCCAGCCGCTGCATTTTATCAGCTCCGATGGCTTTGATCTGTATGTGGGCAAGAATAATTTTCAGAATGAGCAGATCACCTTTGGGCTTGCAACGGGCAACGACTGGTGGTTCCATGCCAAGAAACGGCCGGGCTCTCATGTGATCCTGAAAAGCGGTGGCAGACAGGTGCCGGATCGGGCGTTTGAAGAGGCAGGCAGGCTGGCGGCGCATTTTTCCAGCTCCGACAAAGAGGGCAGGATCGAAGTGGATTATATCCAGAAAAAGCATGTCAAAAAGCCGGCAGGAGCCAATCCGGGTTTTGTGGTATATTACACCAATTATTCCATGCTGATCGACGGAGATATCTCCGGTCTTGAAAAAGTGGTTGATGAATAAACCATGGAAGGAGAAAAAATGAGTCTTAAGATGATTGAAAAAGAGGGATTTGAGTTTGTACAGGGCGGGATCTGTGCGGCAAAGGGTTTTCGTGCTAACGGTCTTAACTGCGGGCTGAATCCGGATCGGGAAAAATATGATCTGGCGTTGTTTGCCAGCGATGAGATCTGTGACGCGGCGGCCGTTTATACGACGAATCTCGTGAAAGGGGCGCCGATCCTGGTGACGCAGGAGCATTTGAAACAGACAGGTCACAAGCTCAGGGCCGTAATCGCCAATTCCAAAAATGCCAATACCTGCAATGCGGACGGAGTAGAGAAGGCTGAGAAAATGTGCGCTCTGGCTGCCGCTGAGCTGGGAATTGTTCCGCAGCAGGTTGGAGTGGCATCCACCGGTGTCATCGGAGAAAACCTGAAGATGGAGCCCATAGAGAGCCACATCCATGAACTGGCCGGGGGGCTGACCAGTGACGGAGGCGGCAGAGCCGAATATGCCATCATGACCACGGATACCGTCAGCAAGGAAGTGGCCGTCAGTTTTGAGTTAGGCGGCAAAACCTGTCATATCGGCGGCATGGCCAAGGGCAGCGGTATGATCCATCCGAATATGGCAACCACCCTGAATTTCATCACCACCGATGCAGCCATCGGTCACGAGGCTTTGCAGAAGGCTTTATCCGAGCTTGTGCAGATCACATACAACTGTCTGTCGGTGGACGGAGATACTTCCACCAATGACATGATCCTGGTCATGGCCAACGGTCTGGCAGGGAATCGGGAAGTGACAAGCGAAGAAACCGGTTTTGATGTGACAAAGGCAGAGCCAAAGAGTGATTATGAAAAGTTTTATACGGCGCTCTGGCTGGTGCTGGTGAACCTGACCAGAATGCTGGCCGCAGACGGAGAAGGAGCCGGTAAATTCGTTAGCTGCAGGGTAGAAGGCGCAAAGGCAAGAGAGGATGCCATTACACTGGCCAAAAGCGTGATCTCCTCTTCCCTGGTAAAATGCGCGATGTTCGGAGAGGACGCCAACTGCGGCAGGGTGATCTGCGCCCTGGGTTATGCGGGCGTATCTATCGACATCTCGGGAGTGGACATCGATCTGACCAGCGAGGCGGGAGTGATGCCGGCCTACAGGGGCGGTTATGCGGTTGCCTTTGATGAGGAATTTGCCAAAAAGGTGCTGGAGCAGGATGAAATAGAGATCGTGGTCAGATTGAAAGAAGGCAAGGCACAAGGGTGCGCCTGGGGCTGCGATCTGACCTATGACTATGTCAGGATCAACGGGGACTATCGTTCCTAAGGAGGGAAACATGCTGAAGGGAAAGACGGTATTACTGGGTGTGACCGGTTCCATCGCTGCATATAAAGCGGCGGGGGTAGCCAGCAGACTGAAAAAGCTTCATGCGGATGTGCATGTACTGATGACACAAAATGCCACGCAGTTCATCAATCCCATTACGTTTGAAACACTGACCGGAAACAAGTGTCTGATCGATACCTTTGACAGAAATTTTGAGTTTGATGTGGAGCATGTGGCTCTGGCCAAAAGGGCGGATGTGTTTCTGATCGCACCAGCCAGCGCCAATGTGATCGGCAAGATCGCCGGCGGTATCGCTGATGATATGCTGACCACTACGGTGATGGCCTGCACATGCAAAAAGCTGATCGCGCCGGCGATGAATACCAGAATGTATGAGAATCCCATCCTGCAGGACAATCTCGAAAAGCTGCGCCGGTACGGGATGGAGATCATCGAGCCGGACAGCGGTTATCTGGCCTGCGGAGATAGCGGTAAGGGTAAACTGGTGAGTGAAGATATACTGGTGGAAGCGATTCTCAGAGAGATCCGGTTTGAAAAAGACATGGCAGGATTAAAGGTGCTGGTCACGGCGGGAGCTACGATGGAGTCCATTGATCCCGTGCGGTTTATCACCAATCGTTCCAGCGGCAGGATGGGAGCGGCGCTGGCAGCCGTTGCCATGCAGCGGGGGGCTGAGGTGACACTGGTAAAGGCAAATACGACAGCGCCCATGCCTTCCTTTGTCAATATCATAGAGGTGAAAAGTGCCAGGGATATGTATGAAGCGATCCGCGCCAAGGCAGGCAGCATGGACATCATTGTCAAGGCCGCAGCAGTGGCGGATTACACACCCGCTGTCGTGGCGGATGAAAAGGTGAAAAAATCGGATGATGACCTGTCCATTCCGCTGAAGCGTACCGTGGACATTCTCGGATATCTGGGACAGAACAGGCGACACGGACAGATCCTGTGCGGCTTTTCCATGGAAACGGAAAACATGCTGGAGAACAGCAAAGCCAAGCTGCTCAAAAAAAAGGTGGATATGATCGTGGCCAACAATTTAAAGGTAGAGGGAGCGGGCTTTGGCACCGACACCAATGTGGTGACCCTGATCACCCAAAATGATGCCAGGGAGCTGCCAATCATGAGCAAGGAAGAGGTTGCGGCAAGGATCTATGACGGACTGCTAGAGATCCGCAGGGAAAGAGAAGAGGCCGAAGAAGAGACGGTATGAAAAAGATCATCCTGTTTGAAGGCGACATTGAGACCCAGGGCTATTTTTCGCGGCAGATGGCGCGGGAGCTGAAAAAATTGGGGCATGAAGTTTTTATATATGATCTGTCAAAAGCATGGAGTTCGTCCTCCGGGCTTTTGCGGTTTATCGAGCGCGGCAATACTGTCGTGCTCGCTTTCAATTTTCACGGGATGTGTCAGGAGGTGCAGTTCATTGATGAACAGCGCCAGGTGTATATTTGGGATGATCTTCAGATCCCCTGTTTCAATATTCTGGCAGATCACCCCTATTACTATTACAAGCTTCTGGCACAGCGCCCAAAGATCTACACGCAGCTTTCCATAGATCTGGGTCATGAGGCTTTTATGCGCCGTTTTTTCCCGGAGGTTGACCTGGGGCCGTTTTTGCCACTGGCGGGAACGGATCTGGCGGATGCAGCTTTGGACGGGCATGGCACACTGCCTGATGCTGAATTAAAAAAAGGCTGTCCGCCCATCAGCGAAAGAAGGATGGATATCGTATTTACCGGCAACTATGCATCGCCCCGGCGGTTTGAAAAATATATCACCAGGATCGATGAGGAATACACGGCTTTTTATTATGAAATGATCCATGATCTGCTGGAGCATCCGCAGCAGACGGTGGAACAGGTGGTGGAGCGCTATATGCGCAGGGAGATAGAGGATCTGACTGAAAATGATCTGAAAGAAACCATGCAGAATATCACCTTTATCGATCTCTATGTCAGGTATCAGCTTCGGGGCAGGGCAGTGCAGTGTCTGGCTGACAGCGGACTGAAGGTGCATGTGTTCGGTGATAAGTGGAAGGAACTGAAGCTGTCACATCCGGAAAACCTGATCGACGAAAATTCCGTTTATTCCGTGGAGTGTCTGGAAAAACTGCGGGATGCCAAATTGTCCCTGAACGTACTGCCATGGTTCAGGGCAGGAGGGCATGACCGGATCTTCAATACGATGCTGGCGGGAGCGGTTTTGGTGACGGATTCCAATCCATGGCTGGACAGGCTTCTTGAGGATGGCAAAAACTGCCGGATATGGTCAGCCGGGGAGATCGAGGCGCTGCCCGGGATCGCAGCCGGTCTTCTGGCAGAGCCGGACAAGATGCAGTATATAGCGGATGAGGGCAGAAAAACGGCCCGGGAACACACCTGGGCCGCAAGAATGAAAATTTTTTCAGATTATCTGGAACATGAATGGAGAGGTTAGACCTCAGACGTTCAGTTCTGCCAGTTCATATAACAGGCGCTCGCTGTCTTCCCAGCCAAGGCAGGGATCAGTAATGGACCTGCCGTATACGCCGTCGCCGATTTTCTGACATCCTTCCTCGATATAGCTTTCGATCATCACGCCCTTGACAAGGGTGCGGATATCCGGATTGACCTTGCGGGAGTGCATGACCTCCTTGACGATGCGGGGTTGCTGCTCGAATTTCTTGCCGGAGTTGTTGTGGTTGGCATCGATCACGGTGGCGGGATTGAGCAGATCCATCTGGCTGTACAGCTCGTTCAGACGGGCCAGATCCTCATAGTGATAATTGGGGAAGGTGCGTCCGTAAGGGTTGACTGAGCCTCTCAGTACGGTGTGCGCCAGCGGGTTGCCGCTGGTCTTGATCTCCCAGCCGCGATAGATAAAGGTGTGTTCGTGTTGCGCGGCATAGACGGAGTTCATCATAACCGTAAGATCTCCCGAAGTGGGGTTTTTCATACCCGCAGCCACATCGAAGCCGCTGACGGTAAGCCGGTGCTGCTGATCCTCAACGGATCTTGCGCCGATTGCCACATAGGAGAGAAAATCAAAGACATATCTGTAATTTTCGGGATAGAGCATTTCATCCGCGGCAGTCAGATCGGATTCCTCCAGACAGCGGATATGCATTTTTCTCATGGCGATGAGTCCCTGCAGAAGATCAGGCTCTTTGGAGGGATCGGGCTGGTGCACGATTCCCTTGTAGCCTTCGCCGGTGGTGCGGGGCTTGTTGGTATAGATGCGGGGCACGATCATCAGCCGGTCCTTCACCTTTTCATTGACTTTGGCCAGACGTGTGACATAGTCGCAGACAGAATCCTCGTTATCTGCGCTGCAGGGGCCGATGATGACCAGCAGGCGATCATCCTTGCCTGTCAGGATATCGGCGATCTCCTTGTCTCTTTTTTTCTTGAGTTCTGCTGCCCTGGCCGGAACAGGGTATTTTTTGCGGATCTCCTCCGGCGTCGGCAGTTTGACTACAAATTCCATTCCCATTTTTTTGAATTCCTTTCTGCGACAGATCATCCCGGGATATCGGGGACTCGCCCGCAACATCATCATATGTAAAGATGGCTGTCAGATTATAACGTTCGGTTGCCCTGCCGCCCTTTTTTGTGATATAGTTAGCAGGACACCAGAACACATTATATGTCAAAAAGAGAAATAATACAAACACTTTTTTGCGTTAAAGTGTTAAAAGGAGAAAAATTTATGTCTGTTCTAGCTGATTCTCATGTACATTCCACTTTTTCCGGAGACGGAAAAGCCACGATGGAGGAGCAGATCCAAAAGGCGATCTCGCTGGAGCTGAGGTCTGTCACTTTCACCGAACACAATGATTTTGATTTTCCCTACAGAGAGGGTGAGGCGCCGGATACGTTTCTGCTGAATGCGGATTCCTATCTTTATGATCTGCTGCGGCTGAAGGCGAAATACGAAGACCGGATCAGGATCTTTTACGGCGTGGAGCTCGGACTTCAGCCCGAATCGGTAAAAAAGAATCTGATCTTTGCCAGAGCGCATGAATATGATTTTATCATCGGATCCTCCCATATCTGTCATGGCAGGGATCCCTATTATCCCGATTTCTTTGAAGGGCGCAGTGAGGCGGAAGCCCATCGGGAGTATTTTGAGTCGATCCTCGAAAATCTCAGGGTCTTTTCCAATTTTGATGTTTACGGACATCTGGATTATGTGGTGCGCTACGGCCGGAATAAGGACGCAGAGTATTCCTACGCGCGTCATGCGGATATCATAGATGAGATCCTCAGATGGCTGATCGAGAATGAAAAAGGGATTGAGGTCAATACCGGAGGACTGAGAAGCGGCCTTCGGGAGTGTAATCCCTGCTGGGATATCGTAAAGCGCTATAAGGAGCTGGGAGGAGAGATTGTCACGGTGGGTTCCGATGCGCATGAGACGGACTTTCTGGCATATCGTATCGATGAGGTGGGAGAAAAACTGAAGGAGCTTGGTTTTTCCTACTATGCGGTATATGAAAACAGGCTGCCCGAGTTTTTTAAATTATAGAAGGGCCATTTTTTATAAAAATACAAAAATCCGTCTTGCAATTCCGATACAAATTGGGTAGAATATATTCGTTGACTGATTTCCGGCGCTTTTTGCAACGGAATAAGATAAAATTACATTTAGGAGGAAACGAAAATGGCAGTAAAAGTAGCAATCAATGGTTTTGGCCGTATCGGTCGTCTGGCTTTCAGACAGATGTTCGAGGCAGAGGGATATGAGATCGTGGCAATCAACGATCTGACCACTCCTTCCATGCTGGCTCATCTTCTGAAGTATGATTCTTCACAGGGCAGATATGTAGGTATCGGTCAGGAAGATCAGGTTACCGCTGATGATGAGAAGGGTACCATCACTGTAAAGGGCAAAACTATTACAATTTACAAAGAGCCCGATGCAAACAACTGCCCTTGGGGTGAGCTGGATGTTGACGTAGTACTGGAGTGCTCCGGTTTCTATACCTCCAAGGATAAGGCTCAGGCTCATATCAATGCAGGCGCCAAGAAGGTTGTTATTTCCGCTCCTGCAGGTAATGATCTGCCTACCATCGTATACAATGTAAATGAGAAGACTCTTACCAAGGATGACAAGATCATTTCCGCTGCATCCTGCACCACCAACTGCCTTGCACCTATGGCAAAGGCTCTGAATGATTTTGCTCCGATCCAGTCCGGTATCATGGCTACCATCCATGCTTACACCGGTGATCAGATGATCCTTGACGGTCCTCAGAGAAAGGGCGACAAGAGACGCAGCCGTGCAGGCGCTGTTAACATCGTTCCCAACTCTACCGGTGCTGCCAAGGCAATCGGCCTGGTTATTCCTGAGCTGAAGGGCAAGCTGATCGGTGCTGCTCAGCGTGTTCCTACCCCTACCGGTTCCACCACACTTCTGTTCGCAGTAGTTAAGGGCAAAGACGTCACCGTTGATGCTGTTAATGCAGCTATGAAGGCACAGGCTACAGAGTCCTTTGGTTACAATACCGAGGAGATCGTATCTTCCGATATCGTTGGTATGACCTACGGTTCCCTGTTCGATGCAACCCAGACCATGGTTTCCAAGGTTGATGATGATACCTATCAGGTACAGGTTGTTTCATGGTATGACAATGAGAACTCCTACACCAGCCAGATGGTTCGCACGATCAAGTATTTCGCAGAGCTTGGCTGAGAGGCGTTTTGATCCGCAGACGGCCCGGATGCCGATGAGGATGTAAAGCAATAAGGTACAGTTGAAGGCCCGACCCGTTAGGGTCGGGTCTTTTAAGGAAAAACAGGAGGATAAAAGAATGGCACTGAACAAGAAAACAGTTGATGATTTCAGCGCGAAGGGCAAAAGAGTATTGGTGAGATGCGACTTTAATGTACCTCTGAAAAACGGTGAGATCACAGACGAGACCCGTATCAACGCTGCATTGCCGACGATCAACAAGCTGGCTGCCGATGGTGGCAAGGTGATCCTTTGCTCCCACCTGGGCAAGGTAAAGAATGGCCCCAACGAGGGTGAGAGCCTGGCACCGGTTGCAAAGAGACTGTCTGAAAAGCTGGGCAAAGAGGTTGTTTTCGTATCCGATTACAACGTGACCGGCGAGGCAGCTACCAAGGCTGTTGAGGCTATGAACGAGGGTGATGTGATCCTGCTGCAGAATACCCGTTTCCGCGGCAAAGAGGAGACCAAGCCCCAGGAAGCCGGAGATGCTTTTGCAAAAGAGCTCGCTGATCTGTGTGATGATTATGTATGTGACGCTTTCGGATCTTCTCACAGAGCACATGCTTCCGTTGCAGGCGTAACCGAGTTTGTACGCGCCAAGGGCGGCAACTGTGCAGTTGGATATCTGATGCAGAAAGAGATCGACTTCCTCGGCAATGCGGTAGAGAATCCTGTTCGTCCTTTCGTGGCGATTCTGGGTGGTGCCAAGGTTGCCGACAAGCTGAACGTAATCAACAACCTGCTGGAGAAGTGCGATACACTGATCATCGGCGGAGGTATGGCATTTACATTCCTCAAGGCACAGGGCTATGAGATCGGTAAGTCCCTGGTTGACGATGAAAAGCTTGATTACTGCAAGGAGATGATGGCCAAGGCTAAGGAGCTTGGTAAAGAGCTGCTTCTTCCTGTGGATACCACCATTGCAGCAGGTTTCCCGGATCCCATCGACGGATCGATCGAGGTATCCGTTGTAGATGCTGACAAGATTCCTGCAGATATGGAAGGTCTTGATATCGGTACCAAAACAGCAGAGCTGTATGCAAATGCCGTTAAGAGCGCCAAGACCGTTGTATGGAACGGACCCATGGGCGTATTCGAGAACCCGACTCTGGCAAAGGGAACCATTGCTGTTGCCAAATCTCTGGCTGAAACCGAAGCTACCACCATCATCGGCGGCGGTGATTCTGCGGCTGCTGTAAATCAGCTTGGTTTTGCGGACAAGATGAGCCACATTTCTACCGGTGGCGGCGCATCCCTTGAATTCCTGGAAGGCAAGAGCCTGCCGGGCGTTGCTGCAGCAGATGATAAATAATTTTAACGATACTTGATTCTGAATATAGGAGGAACAAAAAATGGCAAGAAGAAGGATCATCGCCGGAAACTGGAAGATGAACATGACTCCCAGCGAGGCAGTAGAGCTTGTAAATACCTTAAAGCCGCTGGTAGGAAACGATGATGTGGATGTGGTATTCTGTGTACCTGCGATCGACATTATTCCCGTTGCAGAGGCTGTGAAAGGTACAAATATCAACGTGGGCGCTGAGAATCTGTATTTTGAGGAGAAAGGTGCTTATACAGGTGAGATTTCACCGAACATGCTGGTAGATGCCGGCGTTAAATATGTTATCATTGGTCACTCTGAGAGACGCGAGTACTTTGCTGAGACAGATGAGACCGTAAACAAGAAAGTGCTGAAGGCTTTCGAGCATGATATCACTCCGATCATTTGCTGCGGCGAGTCTCTGACACAGAGAAAGCAGGGTATCTATATTGACTGGATCCGTATGCAGATCAAGATCGCATTCCAGAATGTGACCGCAGATCAGGCCAAAAAGGCTGTGATCGCCTATGAACCCATCTGGGCGATTGGTACGGGCGAGACTGCTACCAGCGATCAGGCTGAAGAGGTTTGCGGCGAGATCAGAAAGGTGATAGGCGAGATTTATGACGCAGCTACCGCTGATGCGATCCGTATCCAGTACGGCGGTTCCATGAACGCAGGCAATGCAGCGGATCTTCTTTCCAAGCCCGATATTGACGGCGGTCTGATCGGCGGCGCTTCCTTAAAGCCTGATTTCGGACAGATCGTAAACGCATAATGACGAGTGCTTGTCGCTAAGCCGGCAGGGATTTGAAACAATTATGAATGGGGCAGGTGCAACCTGCCCCGTTTTTACATGCCAAAGCTTCTATCAAAGCGCAGGCGCAGGCGGGATAATGGATTACAAAAATGAATAAAAAATTGCATTTTCTCTTTATTTTGAACGTCAAATGGAGTAAAATGGATTCAAGTATGAAAATGGTTGGAAAGGGAATTCCTTTCCGGAGAGGAGAAGAGATGAAGATATCAAAACTGACACTTGCAGCTTTAGGGTTGGCAACGCTGACCGTATTTGGCCTTGCAACAGATGTTCAGGCAGCAAATGCTCCTACTGATGTGACGCAGAACACAGCTACTGAGAATGGCTACAAAATTGCATGGAGCAAGGTTGCGGCGGCTTCCGATTACACCGTTACAGTTGTCAAGGATGGAAAGGTGGTAGTTGCAGAGGCTTCCACCGGCGGTAAAAACGAATTCTCTTATGTGGATCAGTCCAAAAAGGTTCTGACTCCCGGTACATCTTATAAAGTACAGGTCAGGTCGGTTGAAAACGGCGCCAAAAGTTCGCCGGCAGAAGCCAATATTGCAACTGCTCCTGCAGTGATGACCACCTTTGAACAGACAGGGGCAACCACAAGTTCCATCAAACTGAGCTGGAATGCATCTGCAGGCGCAACGGGATACCTTGTTAAGATGGGTAAAGATGCCGCATCCGCCAAGGATCTGAGCACTATCACCACGACAAGCATCAACCTGACCGGATTGACTGCCGACACGGCATATTATGTTGCTGTTTATCCGGTACGTAAGGTGACGGACAAATTTTATGCTTCCGAAAAATGCGCATTCAAGACCAAAGCGGTAACCCAGGCAGACAAAGTAACAGGATTCAAGGTTGCGGACTGGAATGTAAAAGCCAATTATCTGCGGCTGTCATGGACGAACAGCGCCAGATATGAGGCGGGTTATCAGGTTCAGTTCCTTACCACCGCAGGTAAAACGATCAAAACATACAATGTATATGGACGCCAGGCCAATGGGATCGGCGTTTCCAACAAAAAGCTTAAAAATAAAGCTATGAAGGCCAGAGTAAGAGCTTATAACACCTTTAACGGTGAAAAAGTTTACGGCGAGTGGTCTAATACACTGTATCTGGTGCCGCAGGCCAATGTAACCGCCAAGAAAGTGAACGCGACGGCTATTCAGTTGGATTGGACCAAGGTTACCGGTGCCAAAAAATATCAGATCATGCAGGCAACTTCCGACGGTGGCACCTACACCAAGATCGCAACGACCAAAAAGAACACCTACACCGTCAGCGGTCTGAAGGAAGGGCAGGAGTATTACTTCTACGTAAAACCCGTTAATGCCAAGATGGACGGGAAAAACCGCAGCGCCAATAAGCTGTCGGTACAGAATGACGTGGTCGTACAGGTGTACACGAGTTCATCCCGCGTCATGATCGAATAAAAAGCTTGCTATTTTATCCGGAATGTGATAAGATACCTGTGTTTGCGGGTTTTTTGATAAACCCAGATATTTGATGCAGGAGGAAAGGTTTTGGGTGCTTTAAGAATTATTTTGACAGTATTGTTTGTCATAGATTGCATAGGACTTACGATCATAGTCTTATTGCAGGAGGGAAAGAGCGCAGGTTTGGGAACCATCAGCGGAGCGGCTGAGTCCTATTGGGGCAAGAATAAGGGTCGTTCCATGGAGGGAGCAATGGTAAAGATCACCAGAGTGATGGCGATTTTGTTTATGCTCCTGGCAATTGTGCTGAACATGCAACGGTTCTGAGAGTGAATGATGGCGGCGTTCTTCCGGTAAGAACGCCGCTTTTTTTCGATTATTCGCCCGCAGCGGCAATTGATGCGGTTGTTTAGAATGCGGGCGCCGCTTTGATTGATGCGGTTGTTTAGAATGTGGACGCCGCAACGAGGATACGGGGGAGGTGGTAGCGTGGCGCAGGAGTCTGTAAAGCTGATCTCCAACAATAAAAAAGCTTTTCATGATTATTTTATAGATGAAAAATATGAAGCCGGTATTGCGCTTTACGGTACCGAAGTAAAGTCCCTGCGTTTGGGAAAATGCAGTATCAAAGAGGCGTATGTGCATATCGTAAACGGCGAAGCCTTTATTTACGGGATGAATGTCAGCCCTTATGAAAAGGGCAACATTTTTAACAGGGATCCTCTGCGGGGGAGAAAGCTTCTGTTGCACAAACACGAGATTGGCAAACTGGCCGGCAAACAGGCCGAGAAGGGCTTTACGCTGATCCCGCTGCAGGTATATTTCAAGAGAGGCAAGGTTAAAGTAGAGATCGGCGTGGCTCGCGGTAAAAAGCTGTATGACAAACGGGAGGCGATAGCCAAAAAGGACATGCGAAGGGAAACAGAGAGGGAATTTAAGATCAAAAATCTGTAAACACAGAACAAAACCAAATCAGGGGCCGTACTGGTTTCGACGGGGGTTTTGCAGCTGGAGAAGCTATCCGAAGGCGACCGCGTTAAGGCGCAAACCTAAATACAAACGCAGAAGATAATTTTGCAATCGCTGCCTGACGGCAGCTGTCTGACCTAGAGCACCTGCACTTTAGTATCAGGCATCGACTATGCAGGAAACGACATATACTAAGCTTTGCGTATATGGGCGTATTATGAAGCTACTAAAGCGCTGAGGGCGTCTGCTCCCGCTGCGCAGAGGGAATGTCAAACAGCCGACTATGATAGTAGAAGGACAGGGAATAGACTTTCGGACAGGGGTTCGACTCCCCTCGGCTCCATTCAAAGAACCTTATAAAACGGGCGTTTACAAATTCCAAAAACAGAAAGGTAACCCCCAAGGTAACCCAAACATATGTTTTAAGAAAGGAGCAACTGCAGTATGGCCCTTTCAGGAAGGAGTAAACATGGCCAAAAATATCAGACAGGTGGTTGATGATCTGGAAAGTCTTCAGTATAGTATTTTGTTCTGGAAAAGAAAGGAACAAAATAAGGAAAACATAAAACGCTTGTCAGATTATGATGAGCATCTTGACAGTATCATTGAAGATCTTCTTCAGATCGATGGTATGGAAAGATAAAAAGGGCGGAAACGTCCTTTTTTTCTTGTCTAAATATATTTTCCATATATCCATAAAGGAGATAGTTATGGAAGAACTTATACCAGCTAAAGAAGAATTAGAAGAAATAAAGAAGATTGACAGAA
>CAJOOZ010000102.1 GCA_905236705.1 uncultured Lachnospiraceae bacterium
CACCTGCTTGTGGAGCTGTTCCAATATGTACAATCCTGTGTATCTACCCCTCATACCTACCGGCGATACAGCTCTTCTTGCAAAAGCAGATCCCGTAGGACTTGGAGCCGATATAGCCGTCCTCCCCGTTTTGTCCTTTAAACAAACGCAAAGGTGCAGCCCACCCATTAAAAGGGTGAACTGCACCTGATGTTCCGTGCTCTCAGTCGTCCTGCACATTTCTGGGCTTTTCACCATCCGCATGCCAACGCAGGTAAGCATTGATGAATCTGTCCAGACTGCCGTCGAGTACTGCGTCCGCATTGCTGTTCTCCTCACCGGTCCTGAGATCCTTGACCAATTTGTACGGCTGCAGGAAATAGGAACGGATCTGACTGCCCCAGGCAATCTCCTGAAGCTGCCCCTGGATATCGGACAGTTTCTCGGCATGAGCCTCCTGCTTGAGCAAAAACAGCTTGGCTTTGAGCATCTGCATGGCCTTGTCCTTGTTCTGGAACTGGCTTCTTTCATTCTGACACTGCACTACGACTCCCGTAGGAATATGCGTGATGCGGATTGCGGAAGAGGTTTTGTTGATATGCTGACCTCCTGCTCCGGAGCTCCGGTAGGTATCGATCCGCAGATCCTTGTCCTCGATCTCAATATCCGGTGTATCTTCAATATCGGGCATCACATCCAGCGACACAAAGGATGTCTGGCGCTTACCCTGTGCATTAAAAGGAGAAATCCGCACCAGACGGTGTACGCCTTTTTCCGACTTCAAAAGCCCGTAGGCATTGGGACCGTTAATCTGGAAGGTAACGGATTTGATACCAGCCTCTTCTCCTTCAAGAAAGTCCAGCTCATCGATGGAAAAGCCCTTTCTCTCGGCCCAGCGGGTATACATGCGGTAAAGCATGCTGCACCAGTCACAGCTCTCCGTGCCTCCGGCTCCCGCATTCAGTCTGAGGATCGCATTGTTTCCGTCATATTCCTCGGATAAAAGCTTCTTCATGCGGATGCCTTCAAGCTTGTCCACGAAATCCGCAAATTCACTTTTGGCTTCCTCGCAGATCTCCTGATCCTCTGCTTCGTTGCCCATCTCAATGAGGGTCTCGATATCCTCATACTGCTGTTTCAGCGAAGCGGCTGCGGCCACGTCATCCTTAAAATCCTTGAGCATCTTGGTTTTTTTCTGGGCGGTTTCGGCATCATTCCAAAAATCCGGTGCCTCCATTTCCCGCTCCAGCTCCTCGATCCGCTGCTCCTTGGATACCACATCAAGAGACTGGCGCGCTTCCTCCAGCGCTGCCTGATATCCTGCCAGATCGATCTTTAACTGATCTAATTCTACCATACTGATTTCCTTTAATGTTCCGATATTTCTTTTTTACGTTTTCATGACGGCTTTGCGCCGGACTACAGGGGCGATGCTCCCACTCTGCCGTGACAGTTCTTGTACTTTTTGCCACTGCCGCAGGGACAGGGGGAATTGGGATAGATCTTGACACTTTCCCTGCGCACGGGACCCTTCTGAACCGAATCGTCCTTGTTGGTTCCCGTCACCTTGGCCACCTCTTCCCTTTCTACTTTTTGTTCAATCTTGACACGGAACAGAAGCCTTACCGTATCCTCCTGAATACCCTGTGTCATTTCATCAAACATATCATAGCCGGTCATCTTATATTCAACCAGGGGATCTCTCTGACCGTAGGACTGCAGTCCAACACCCTGTCTGAGCTGATCCATGTCATCGATATGCGCCATCCATTTACGGTCGATCACCTTCAGCAGGATCACGCGCTCCACCTCACGGATGGCCTCCGGCGTCGGAAACTCCATCTCTTTGTTCTCATAGAGCTTGACGGCTTTTTCCTTGAGCATATGCTTGAGCTCGTTCTTTCTCATGTCGCGCACATCCGGATGGATCACGGGCTCCAGAGGAATGATGGGCACCAGCAGCTGGTTCAGCTCCGACAGATCCCAGTCATCGCTCTTTTTGTCATCGGAAATGCAGGTGTCGATGGAGTTCTCCACGATATCCGCGATCATCTTGTAGATCACCTCACGCATGCTCTCTCCGTCCAGAACCCTGCGGCGTTCGGCGTAAATGATCTCTCGCTGCTCGTTCATGACCTGATCGTATTCCAGCAGGTTTTTACGGATGCCGAAGTTGTTGCTTTCTATCTTTTTCTGGGCAGTCTCGATGGCATTCGTCAGCATCTTATGCTCGATCTGCTGACCTTCCTCGATCCCCAGGGCATTGAACATGTTCACCATCCTGTCGGAACCGAACAGCCTCATCAGATCATCTTCAAGGGCAATATAAAAACGTGATTCGCCGGGATCTCCCTGACGACCGCTTCGTCCGCGGAGCTGATTGTCGATACGTCTGGATTCATGACGCTCCGTACCGATGATCTTGAGTCCGCCCGCTTCTCTGGCTTCATCATCCAGCTTGATATCCGTACCACGACCTGCCATGTTGGTGGCGATGGTGACTGCTCCGTGAAGTCCGGCATCGGCTACGATCTCGGCCTCCATCTCATGGAACTTGGCATTTAAGACCTTGTGCTGGATGCCCTCTTTGCTCAGCATCTTGGACAAGAGTTCACTTGTCTCAATGGTGATGGTACCTACCAGTACCGGCTGTCCCTTGGCGTGAGCCTCTTTGACCGCTTCAACCACGGCGGCAAATTTCTCCCGTTTGGTCTTGTATACCACATCCTCAAGATCCTGACGGATCACGGGTCTGTTGGTGGGTATCTCGATTACATCCATGCCATAGATGTCTCTGAACTCTTTTTCCTCCGTCAGCGCCGTACCCGTCATACCGGATTTTTTCTCGAATTTATTGAAGAAGTTCTGGAAGGTGATGGTAGCTAGCGTCTTGCTCTCGCGCTTTACCTTCACATGCTCTTTGGCTTCGATAGCCTGATGCAGACCGTCGGAATACCGTCGTCCGGGCATGATACGTCCGGTAAATTCATCCACGATAAAGATCTGATCGTCCTTTACCACATAGTCCTGATCCCTGAACATCAGATTGTGAGCCCGCAGTGCCAGTATGATATTGTGCTGGATCTCCAGGTTCTCCGGATCAGCCAGGTTTTCGATCTGGAAGAACTGTTCGACACGCTGTACGCCCTCTGCCGTCAGGTTGACCAGCTTGTCTTTTTCATTGACGATAAAATCGCCATCCTCTTCCTGCTCGATACCCATCATGACATCGAGCTTGCTCTGCTCTTCCTGATCCTTGCCGCGTTTGAGCTGGCGGGCCAGGATATCACAGGCTTCATACAGCTTGGTGGATTTGCCGCTCTGACCGGAAATGATAAGAGGCGTCCTGGCCTCATCGATCAGCACCGAGTCCACCTCATCGATGATGGCATAATGCAGCTCCCTCTGAACCAGCTGTTCCTTGTAAATGACCATATTGTCACGAAGATAATCAAAACCGAGTTCGTTGTTGGTCACATAGGTAATATCGCAATTGTAAGCCGCTCGGCGCTCCTCCTTGTCCATGGAGTTCAGCACCACGCCGACCTTGAGCCCCAGAAACTCGTGGATCTGTCCCATCCACTCCGCATCACGCTTGGCCAGATAGTCGTTGACGGTGACAATGCAGACGCCCTTGCCTTCCAATGCATTCAGATAAGCCGGCAAAGTGGAGACCAGCGTTTTACCCTCACCGGTACGCATCTCGGCGATACGCCCCTGGTGCAGGATGATGCCGCCGATGAGCTGCACCCTGTAATGCTTCATATTCAGGACTCTGGCACCTGCCTCGCGAACCACCGCAAATGCCTCCGGCAGCAGATCGTCCAGCGTCTCTCCCTTTGATAACCTTTCCTTAAACTCTGCGGTCTTTCCCTTCAGCTCTTCATCGGAAAGACCCTGCATCTGCTCATCCAGGGCTTCAATCGCCTGTACGATCGGCTCGATTCGCTTCAACTCCCGTTCGGAGTGGGTGCCGAATATTTTTTCTACAACCTTCATTTTTACATCCTCATTATTAATCGGTTCATTCGCCAAAAATGCTCACGGCTCGTTCCGTCACGGGCTCTGCGCCCGACAGATTCTGTGTATGCGGGGCACCAAAAAAACGCCCCTGTACGGAACACACTTGGTTATTCTATCAGATTTCGACTTTACTTTCAACCGTTAGACTTCCTATTGGGGAAATTTCAGCGTTTTTTCTGGCAATTGATTTTTTCCCTGTATAATGCTATATTTGAGTAGTGTGATTTCCGGAATGGCCGGAATATCGAAATAAAAATTTGAGAGGTGGCAAAATGTCAAAGAGTTTTGATGATCTGTTAAAACAGGTCAATGCGTGTTCCAAGAAAAAAGTATCTGTTGCCGTAGCACAGGATAAACCCGTGCTTGAGGCCATCAAGCTTGCAAAAGAGCGGGGGATCGCCGATGCCATTTTGGTCGGTGATGAGGAAAAGATCAAGGAGATCGCCGCCGAGATCGACATGAATCTGGCGGATTTTGAAGTGATCAACGAGCCTGACGTACAGGAAGCGGCTCTGAAAGCCGTCAGCCTGGTGCATGACAAAAAGGCCGATATGTATATGAAGGGCATCATCGATACCAAGTCCTTCCTGAAAAGCATCCTGAATAAAGAGGTAGGTCTTCGTACCGGCAAGCCCCTGTCCCACGTGGCAGTATTCGAGCTTGAAAACATTGATCACCTGCTGTTTCTGACCGATGTGGCTTTTATCCCTTATCCCTCTCTGGAGGACAAGGTCAATATCATCCGCAATACCGTTGAGGTCTGCCACGCCTGCGGTCTGCCCAATCCCAAGGTAGCTCCTCTGGCGGCGGTAGAAGTTGTCAATCCCAAGATGGAATGTACCGTGGAGGCCGAGACTCTGACCAATATGAACCGCGAAGGAGAGATCACCGGCTGTATCGTGGACGGTCCCCTGTCGCTGGATCTGGCCATCGATCCGGAAGCTGCACAGCACAAGGGCGCAACCGGACGCACGATCGTGGGCGATGCGGATGTACTGTTGTTCCCTGACATCCATGCAGGCAATCTGGTCTACAAATGTCTGGTACACACCACCAAATTTAAAAACGGCTGCATCCTGACCGGTACCAGCGCTCCCGCGATCCTGACCTCACGGTCCGATTCCACGGAGACCAAGGTAAACTCCATCGCTCTTGCAGCCATCGTTGCAGAAGCTCTGGGCAAGTAAACTCGTGAATATTATGTAAACCAAGGAGGTTCATCACATGGCAAAGAAAAGTCTGATCATCAACCCCGGTTCCACCTCCACCAAAATCGGTGTATTCGAGGATGAAACCCTGTTATTTGAAGAAACCCTGCGTCACTCCACCGAGGAGATCGCGCAATATGCAAGCATCGTGGACCAGAAGGATTTCCGCAAAAAGATCATTCTGGATCTGCTTTCTTCCAAGGATTTTGATATAAATTCCCTGGATTTCATCGTGGGACGCGGCGGTATGCTCAAGCCCATTCCCGGCGGTACCTATGAGGTCAGTGATGAGCTGCTGGAGGATCTGAAGATCGGCAAGCAGGGACAGCATGCTTCCAATCTGGGCGGTATTCTGGCAAGGGAGATCGGTGAGAGCATCGGCAAACCCTCCTTTATTGTGGATCCCGTTGTGGTGGATGAGCTTGCACCCATCTCCCGCTATTCCGGCGTTCCCGAACTGCCCCGCACTTCCGTTTTCCATGCTCTGAACCAGAAGGCGGTTGCCAAGCGTTATGCCAAAGAAACAGGTGTCAGCTACGACAGCCTGAATCTGGTAGTGGTTCATATGGGAGGCGGCGTATCGGTAGGCGCTCATGAAAAGGGAAGAGTCATTGATGTGTTCAACGCCCTCGATGGCGACGGCGCTTTTTCTCCCGAGCGGGCAGGCGCAGTTCCCACCGGTGCATTGATCAAAATGTGCTATTCAGGTGAATATACCCAGCAGGAGGTTTATAAAAAGGTAGTCGGCAACGGTGGCTTCAACGCCTATCTGGGTACCAATGATATGAGAGATGTGGACAAGATGGCCGATGAAGGCAACGAAAAAGCGGTAGAGATCCGGGAGGCTTTCATTCAGCAGGTAGCCAAGGATATCGGCTCCATGTGCTGTGTTCTCTCCGGCAAGGTAGACCGGATCATTGTGACCGGCGGTATCGCCTATGACAAGGTTGTAGTGGATGGCCTGAAGAGCCGCTGTGAATGGATGGCTCCCTTTACCGTTTATCCCGGTGAGGATGAGCTGCTGGCTCTGGCACAGGGCGGTCTGAGAGTTATAAACGGCGAGGAGAAGGCTTTGCAATACTGATCCCGCAATCCGTGACATCAAACAGGGTCAAAGCCGGAAGGACTTTGACCCTGTTTTTATGTGAATAATTAAATGATGTCGGGGCAAAACCCGATATGCTTAGTGATGGAACAGTCTGATCCCCGTAAAGCACATGGTCATGCCGTATTTGTTGCAGGTCTCTATCACGTTGTCATCACGGACGGAACCGCCGGGCTGGGCAATATATTTCACGCCGCTTTTGTGGGCACGCTCGATATTGTCTCCAAAGGGGAAAAAGGCATCCGACCCAAGGGCCACATCTTTCATGCCCGAAAGCCATTCTTTTTTCTCTTCCCTCGTAAAGACGGCGGGTTTCTCGGTAAAATATTTTTCCCACTCTCCGTCAGCGAGTACATCCATATAATCTTCTCCGATATACAGATCAATGGTATTGTCCCGATCCGCTCTGCGGATATCGCTTTTGAAAGGAAGCTCCAGCACCCTGGGAGATTGTCTGAGATACCAGTTATCGGCCTTGGAGCCTGCCAGTCTGGTACAGTGTATCCTGGATTGCTGTCCCGCGCCGATACCGATCGCCTGACCGCCTTTGACAAAGCAAACGGAATTGGACTGTGTATATTTCAGGGTGATCAGGGCAATAGCCAGATCAATCCTGGCGCTCTCGGGCAGGTCCCTATTGTCCGTCACGATATTACCCAGCAGCTCATCGTCAATGTTCAGTTCGTTTCTGCCCTGTTCAAAAGTGATGCCGAAGACCTGTTTTCTCTCCACCTGAGCGGGAACATAGGACTCATCTATCCGGATCACATTGTAGTTGCCGTTCTTTTTGGCACGCAGGATCGCAAGTGCTTCATCCGTATAGCCGGGAGCAATGACGCCGTCGCTGACTTCCCTTTTAATGAGACGCGCCGTCGATTCATCACAGACATCGGAGAGAGAAATAAAATCTCCGAAGGAAGACATCCTGTCTGCGCCCCTTGCCCTTGCATAAGCGCAGGCCAGCGGGGACAGCTCTCCGAGATCATCCACCCAGTAGATCCTGGCTTCCACCTCACTGAGAGGCAGCCCTACTGCGGCACCGGCGGGTGAAACATGCTTAAAAGAGGTTGCTGCCGGCAGCCCCGTCGCCTTCTTTAATTCCCTGACCAGCTGCCAGCCGTTAAAGGCATCCAGAAAATTGATATACCCCGGCTTGCCGTTCAGTACGGTAATGGGCAGATCCCCGCCGTCTTCCATAAAGATTCTCGACGGTTTCTGGTTGGGATTACACCCGTATTTCAGCTCCAGTTCATTCATGTTCTTTTGTCTCCTTTCGTTTCCTCTCACTGATTCTTGTTGACGATGCGGCTCTCAAAGCTGCCCGATTCAATGTCGATATATCTGACAAAAAGCGATACTTTATTGTCGGGATTCAGATTGTCCCAGAGCAGGTTGGTAAACGCATCGATCTCATCGGGGATCTCCACAAGCTCGGGCTCACCCTCAAAGGAAGGAAGCGGATCGCCGTCTCCCATATAGGTGTGGATAAAACGTCCTTCGCCGGCCTTGGGATTTTCATAAGCAAATGTGAAACGGTTGCAGGAAGAAGGATCACCCTGATCGCTTTTTAAAATGGACATGGCGTAGTTATAGTTCCCCTCTCCCACATGCAGGATCCCTGAAATACGGGGGGTGTAGTTGGGCGCATCCGGTTCAAATTCACGCGTGCGAAGAGCCTGCTCAAAGGTCTGCTGGCGATCCATCAGGTCATACACGGTATCTGTCTGATCTCCGTTGGTGACGATGGTCTTATTGCCAAGTACCCGCACGGGAGCATAGATGATCAGGCTCGGATCTGAGAGCTTGGACGGATCGAATGCCTGTGTACGGATGCCGTCTCCGTCTTCCACAAAAACACGGTTCCTGCTGTTCACACTGCGTCCCATGATAAAGTAGGCACAAACCGCCTTGCGACCATCGGCACTTTTGCCGATGACGATCCCTCTGCCGGGGTAGCTGTTCTCCCGAAGCTCCTTAGCAATGTCTTTTTTCTGCATTTCATTTCCTCCTTTGGTCAACTGATATCCATGCCGTTATTCATTTCCATGCTCCATTGCATCTTGGCTCTGTCCTGTTTCATCTTCATCATGGTATCAAAGGTTTCGAGAAGCATGGCATGTTTGTCGCATTCGGGGCCGTTTTTGCTGCGATCCCGTCTGACATTGTATTTCCTCATTTCCCACACAAAAAGGTCTGTCAGCGTATAGCCGTCCACCGTGGCTTTATCCAGAAAATCCTGGTGTTCCATGTAATAAAGGAACTCTTCATAGATGTCCTCATTCTCCAGTAAGGACTGCCAGAAGCTATCCCTCCACTCATCCGAATAGCCTACATATTCACATAATCTGCTCAGCTCACCGTAAAGCTTGAGCTTTTCACTTGCCACAATAACCGATTGCATCGCTGCCTCCTTCTTGCCTGTATCATCATATCACGAAACAGGAGGCAGAACAAATTTTTTTTACAGCTCTATCACTTTTTCTTCACAAAAGAAAGATACAATAACCACAAGTTCAGTTACTCAAAGGAAGGTTATATGCGAAACGATTACAGACACGAACTCAAACACGAGATCAGCTACAGCGATATGCTGCTGCTCCAAAAAAGGCTCCCTGCCGTCATGCAGCCGGACAGCCATGCCAGAGACGGTACCTATTTTATCAGAAGTCTCTATTTTGACACTCCGGGCGACAGGGCGCTGTGCGAAAAACTCGACGGCGTCAATAAAAGAGAAAAATACCGCATCCGTTTTTACGACCATGACCCGGGCTTTATCCGGCTGGAAAAAAAGAGCCGTTTAAACGGTCTGGGCACCAAAGATACGGCGCCTCTCACCAAAGAGGAGGTTCTCTCCATAGCCGGCGGCGACATCTCATGGATGGCCGAAAGCGACCGTCCTCTGCTGCGTGAACTTTATACCGTAATGAGGACGACTCTGCTGGCGCCCAAAACCATCGTAGACTATACCCGCAGACCTTTTATCTATCCGGCGGGCAACGTCCGCGTCACTCTGGATTACAACATCAGAACAGGACTGTGCTCCAAAGAATTGTTTGATCCCGATCTTCCCACGATTCCCGTACAGAATGACCCTGTCATACTGGAGGTCAAGTGGGATGGATTTCTGCCTGATGTGATCCGGCGTATCGTTGCAATTGAAACCACGCAGCAGGCCTATTCGAAATATGCAGCCTGCAGGATGTATGACTGATCCGGGGATCTGTCACAAAAACCCGTTCGGGTTATAAGGGAGGTAAACATGACTTTTAACGACATCTTTAAATCAAGCTTTTTGGAAAATGTAACCGGCGTCAGTGTGGTGGACATGGTTATCGCTATTCTGCTGGCGTTCGGTCTCGGTATGCTGATCTTTTTCGTCTATAAAAAGACCACCACTGCCGTGATCTATTCTTCCAGCTTCGGAGTGACACTGATCGCGCTGACAATGATCACAACCATCGTGATCCTGGCCGTCACCAGTAACGTGGTCCTGTCTCTCGGTATGGTCGGTGCCCTGTCCATTGTCCGCTTCAGGACAGCCATCAAGGAGCCTTTGGACATTGCGTTTTTATTCTGGTCCATCGCCGCCGGTATCGTACTGGCTGCCGGACTGATCCCTCTGGCCGTATTCGGCTCACTGATGATCGCCATTGTCCTGCTGGTATTTGTCAATCGCAAACCCCACGCCAATCCCTATATCATCGTACTTCGATGTGAGGATCAGGCGACGGAAAAACAGGCAACGGATTTTATCAACTCACACGTCAAAAAATCAGTGATCAAGAGCAAGACGGTGCAGAAAGGAATGATCGAGCTCAATCTGGATGTCCGTCTTAAAGACGAGGACAGCTCTTTTATCAATGAACTGGCGGATATGGACAAGGTCACAAATGTCGTTCTGGTAAGCTACAACGGCGATTTCATGGGATAAAAATATGGCGACAAGCAAATATATAGACAGGATCATAGCGGTAACGGTTCTATTTTCTCTCATATTGTCGGTGGTATTTATCAATGCCGAAGCACTGGGGCTAAGGAGTGCGGACAGGGTCCTCGGCTATGAAAACAGGCTGTTTGACACAAGTCGTGTACACACCCTCGATATCGTGACGGATGAGTGGGATGAGCTCCTGAAAAATGCCACCAAAGAGACCTATTACAACTGTGCCGTTGTCATAGACGGTGAGGCCTGCAAAAATGTGGGGATCCGCGGAAAAGGGAACACTTCTCTGTCATCAGTGGCGCAGATGGATTCCGACCGCTACAGCTTTAAGATCGAATTTGACCACTATGAAAACGGCAGGAGCTATCACGGTCTTGACAAGCTCTGCCTGAACAATCTCATTCAGGACAATACCTTTATGAAGGATTATCTGACTTACCGAATGATGCATGAATTCGGTGTCAATGCCCCTCTGTGCAGCTTTGTCTATCTTACGGTGAATGGCGAGGATTGGGGATTGTATCTGGCCGTGGAGGGCGTCGAGGATTCCTTCCTTGCGCGCAATTACGGCTCCGATGCGGGCAATCTCTACAAGCCGGACAGCCAACAGAACGGCGGCGGCAAGGGCAATGGCAAGGATTTTCATATGTCGGATATGATGAACCGGATGAATGAGAGCACCGATGAGGGCAATGAGCTGATGCAAAATCCCGAAGGCTCTGCCGGCGGAGATCAGATGCCGGATGCCGAAGGCGGCGACAGACCGGACGGTGCAAGAGGCGACAGGCCGGATGGACAGGGCCGGCCCGAGGACTCAGTCAGCGGCAACGGATTTGATATGGGCGGTCCCTTCGGGCAGGGTAGGCCGGACGGCTCGGTCAGCGGTAACGGTATGGGCGGCCCCTTCGGGCAGGGTAGGCCGGACGGCTCGGTCAGCGGCAACGGATTTGGTATGGGCGACCCCTTCGGGCAGGGTAGGCCGGACGGCTCGGTCAGCGGCAACGGTATGGGCGGCTCCTTCGGGCAGGGCGCCATGGGAACAGATGATGTAAAACTGAAATATACGGATGATGACCTGCAAAGCTACTCCAACATTTTCAGCAGCGCCAAAACAGATATCACGGAGGCTGACCAGAAGCGTCTTATTTCCTCCCTGAAAAAGCTGACAGCCTATGAACAGCTTGAAGAAGTGCTGGATATGGATCAGGTGATCAGATATTTTACCGTGCATAACTTTGTGGTCAACGGCGATTCCTACACGGGCAGCATGATCCACAACTACTATCTTCACGAAAAAGACGGGGTATTATCCATGATCCCCTGGGACTATAATCTGGCCTTTGGCACCTTCCACGGATTTGATGCAAAAAGCGCCGTCAACGACCCTATTGACACGCCGGTATCAGGTGAAGATCCCGATGACAGGCCCATGGTGGGATGGATCTTTTCGGATGAAGTTTATACGGAAAAATATCATGATTCAATGTCAGATTTTATAGAACAGTTTTATGAAAGCGGGTGGCTCGAAAAGACGATCACGGAAACCGCGCAGATGATAGCTCCCTATGTTGCTTCGGATCCCACTAAATTCTGCAGCTATGAGGATTTTGAAACAGCTGTGCCGGCACTTCTGTCCTTCTGCACCCTGCGCAGCCAAAGTATCACAGGACAGCTTGACGGGTCGATCCCGTCCACTTCAGAGGGGCAGGCAGACAGCTCAGCCGTTCTGACGGAAACAGGGGATCTGGATCTGGCTCAAATGGGAGATATGAACCAGACACACGGCAATACAGATCAGGACTTTCAGGATGGATTCCAACAACCGAAGTAATATTACTCTGGTCATTAAATGTCGACAAGCAGATGGTGGCGATTTTTAATGGTCAGAGTAATACCTTCAGGGCAGGCTCTCAGGCCTGCCCCACTGCTGTCAGCAGCGCCTCTTTTAACGCTCCCAGCTTGTCATCCGCATCCTCAAGGCTCACTCCCTTTACACCCATATAAAACTTGATCTTGGGTTCCGTACCGGAAGGACGGGCGCAGCACCAGGAATCATTTTCCAGATCAAAATACAGCACATTGGACTCAGGCAGCCCTGAAGGTTCTTTACTGCCGTCAGACAGGAGCGTGATCTCTCCCTTCTGATAGTCCCGCAGCCTGAGCACTTTCAGACCTGCCAGCTCCAGGGGCGGATCATTTCTGAGCCCGTCCATGATCTCCTGTATTTTGCCTGCTCCACTCATACCTTTCAGTGTAACGGTATACAGATCTTCTTTGAAATAGCCGTATTTCTCATACAGCTTCAGCATCTGATCCCACAGGGTGATTCCGTTTGCCTTGCACCATGCTGCCACTTCACACAGGCACATCACCGCCACGACGGCATCCTTGTCACGGGCGTGTGTCCCCGCCAGGCAGCCATAGCTCTCTTCAAGCCCGAATACATAGTGGTAGCTGTGATCCTGTTCAAAAAACTTGATCTGTTCTCCAATATATTTAAAGCCTGTCAGCACCTCGATCAGTGTCACGCCGTAATCATCAGTCAGCACATCCGCCATGTTGGTGGTCACAATGGTCTTGACCAGCGCCGGATTTGCAGGCATGGTGCCCATCTTTGTCTTTTCCCTGAGGATATATTCCGCAATGAGCATACCGGACATGTTGCCGGTAAAGGGTACATACTCACCGCTGGCTCTGTCCAGGGCATAAATCCCCAGTCTGTCGGCATCCGGATCGGTGGCCAGCACGACATCTGCCTGTTTTTCTCTCGCCAGTGCCAGCGCCAGCTCAAAGGCCGCAGGATCCTCGGGATTGGGATAAGCGAGCGTCGTAAACTCCGGATCCGGATCAGCCTGCTCGGGCACCACAAATACATTTGCAAAACCAAGCTCCTTTAATATCCTTTTGACAGGCTCCAGACCCGTTCCATGCAGCGGTGTGTAAACGATCCGCAGATTTCCTGCGGTTTCCTTAATAATCTCGGGATGTATGATCTGCTTTTTCAGCTGCTCCATATACAGGTCATCGATCTGACCGCCTATGATGGTCAGCAGTCCCCTGCTGCGGGCTTCTTCTTCGAAGATGGTCCTGACCCGGGCAAGATCCGTCACTGCACGCACGCACTCTATGATCTCGCGATCCCTTGGCGCCGTAATCTGTGCGCCGTCCTCCCAGTAAACCTTATAGCCGTTATACTCCGGCGGGTTATGACTGGCCGTCACCATGATCCCCGCAGTCGCCCCCAGATGGCGAAGTGCAAAAGAAAGCTCCGGCGTAGGCCGCAGGCTCTCAAACAGGTAGGCATGAATGCCGTTTGCCGCCAGGCACAGAGCCGCCTCCATGGAAAATTCCGGTGAAAAATGCCTGGAATCATAGGAGATGACCACGCCTTTTTCCTCTGCATGGTTTTGCAGGATATAATCCGCAAGCCCCTGCGTAGCCTTTCGGACAGTATAAACATTCATCCGGTTAGTGCCGGCTCCTATGACGCCTCTCAGGCCTCCTGTTCCGAACTCCAGATCACGATAAAAGCGATCCACAATTTCCTTTTCATCATTGCGGATCGCCAATAATTCCTGTTTGGTATCATCATCAAAATACGCATCCCCCAGCCATCTCTCGAAGGTCTGACGGGCTTGCCTGACCACATCCGTTTCCATATCTCTCTCCCTTTCTTCATCAAAAGACTATTTGATCCCTGCCATGATTTTTGCCATAGTACAGTTTCTCATCCGCCTCCTGCACGTTATCATCAAGCGACTTTCCAAAACTGTACTCCGTCAAGCCAAAGGTCATGGTCACCTTAACCTCATGCCCCTCATACATTACAACCATTTTTTTGATCGCATCCCTGATCCTCATAAGGATCTCATAGGCATCATCACCGTTCTTACCGGGAAAAAGCAGAAGGAACTCCTCCCCACCCCAGCGGCACGGCAGGCTCTGTCTGGACATCTCATTGCGGAAGATGTCCGCGATTTTCTTCAGTACCACGTCACCGCAGTCATGTCCCCAGGTGTCGTTTACCTTCTTAAAAAAGTCTATATCACACATGCAGAGACTGAAAGCTTCTACACTGTTTTCCGTTACAAGCTGTTCCACATAATCAAATGCCCTGCGTCTGTTGGCAAGTCCTGTCAGGTTATCCGTCAACGCCTCTCCCCGAAGCTTTTCATTATAGCGGACCAGCTTGCCCTCCAGTTCACGGGAATCCTTGCTGAACATGTAGCAGATCACGGAAAGGCACCAGAAGATCGTAACGGTATTCAAAATCTGCAGGATATTCCCCAGCCGTTGCGGGATCTCGTAGACCGGCGCCCCGCCGTAAAAGCGGTAATAAAAAAAGAGCCTGAGTGCCATCGTCAGCCCTGCCAGCAAAAACTTGTACAGATATCGTTCATATCCCACAAAAAATACCAGCAAAAGGATTATGGACAGGAAATGCTGCACCCCTATGTTCCACCCAAACCACTCCAGATTACACCATGCGAAAACGAGTATACCCAGGCAGAAAGCCCATGATGCCATCGTGACCCGCAGTCTGTAGGATAAATAGAACAATGCTATCATACCAATAGCAAAAATGACACAAAATACCAGACCTCTGGAGTCCAGAACATTCCAGATGATCCCCATGTTAATCAGGAAATACACAAAAACACTGATGAGGAGAAGTCTTATCACAATAATCACTTTAACGGATTCGTTCTCTCCTGTCGTGTCTTTTGTGACCAGTCCTGTTATTTTACTCCCAATACCTTTTTTTTCATTCATACAGAACTTTCCTCAAATATTTTGATCCTGCTTCAGCCATCCATCGGACATCCACAAAATCTTCATTCCATAATATGAGCATAAAGGCAACACATTTACATAACTCTATCATATGGTTTTTTCCTCTTTTTGTCAATTTATTTGCCCTGATCTGCCCGTTTTTTCTGATTTTTTTCTGCTTTTTCGTATTTCCCGTTTCTGTCTCTACGGTATCCGGGATATTCCGGCATATTCCGGCATACAGCAACAGCTGTCGGGGAGTGCGCGAGCGTCGTATGGCGCTGTATTGGGAATATGCGATATCATTTACAGCTGCTGTCGGGTCGCCGTATAAGCGCCATCCGGGCGCTATACGGCTAAATCGCA
>CAJOOZ010000103.1 GCA_905236705.1 uncultured Lachnospiraceae bacterium
AGGGAGAATGATGTACTTATCACAAACCCGTGCAAAAAGTCATTAAAGAGCGATATGGGAAAGCCTTCAGATAAGAAAGAAGCCCTTACGATAGATGTTCAGAAGAAGTTCTTGGATGCTGTAGTAGGTTACAGCTATGAGAATCAGTACCGCTTTGTATTACAGACCGGACTTCGTACAGGAGAGCTTATAGGACTCAGGTGGAGCGACATCGACTTCGAAAATCGTACTATGAAGATCGAAAGGACGATGGAATATCGCTATAAGGTAGGTGAATGGAGAGTTGGTCCACCAAAGAGCAAATCAGGCTACCGTACAATTCCTCTTACAGACGAAGCAATTCGTATCCTTGAAAACCAGAGATCAAAGAATAAGAGCTTAAAGCTCGTGCCGATTGAGTGGAAAGACACAGTCTTTCTTTGCAGAAAAGGAACACCGGTCAAGAACAGCACTTATGATACAGGATTGTTTAAGTATTGTGACCGTGTAGGCATTCCGAGATTTTCAATGCATGTACTCAGACATACTTTTGCTACCAGATGCATTGAGGGTGGAATGAAGCCGAAGACTCTGCAGAAGATTTTGGGTCATTCAAACATCGGTATCACCATGAATCTGTATGTTCATATTACAGAAGATGAAAAACATAGAGAAATTGACTTGGTGGCTGACGCGTTAAAAGTGGTATAAAACTTGATGCGAAATTCATCTCCGTGGTACTCGGTGTGGTACTCGGTCGAAATAGCAAATCGCTGAAAGCCCGTAAAATAAAGGAAAAATGAAGGAGTTTAGAATATTATGAAACTAGGAATCGTCGGTCTGCCGAACGTAGGCAAGAGTACCTTGTTCAATTCGCTGACCAGGGCAGGAGCACTTGCGGCTAATTATCCGTTTGCGACGATAGATCCCAATATAGGTATCGTCGCAGTGCCTGATGAAAGACTTCAGCTTTTGGGGGATCTTTATCATTCCAAAAAGGTGACGCCGGCCACCATCGAATTTGTGGACATCGCCGGTCTGGTAAAAGGCGCCTCCAAGGGAGAAGGACTGGGCAACCAGTTTTTGTCAAATATCAGAGAGGTGGATGCCATCGTACACGTGGTTCGCTGCTTTGAGGATGCCAATGTGGTGCATGTGGACGGCAGCGTGAACCCTGTCAGGGATATTGAAACGATCAATTTGGAGCTTATTTTTTCGGATCTTGAGATTCTGGAAAGAAGGATTTCCAAAGTGACCAGGGGCGCCAGAAACGACAAGAAGCTGGCCAAGGAAGAGGATCTTTTAAAGAGGATAAAAAAACATCTGGAAGATGGGAAGAGCGCAAAAACCTTTGAAACGGGCGACGAGGAGGAAGAAGAACTGTTTGCAACCTATAATCTGCTCACAGCCAAGCCGACGATCTTTGCGGCAAATGTGGCAGAGGAAGATCTGGCAGATGATGGCGCTTCCAATCCTCATGTGGCCAAGGTGCGGGAGTTCGCCAAAGAAGACGCGGACGGCGTGTTTGTGATATGCGCAGAGATTGAACAGGAGCTGTCGGAGCTTGATGAAGAGGAAAAAAAGGAATATCTGGCGGATCTTGGCGCGGAAAGTTCCGGACTTGATAAACTGATCGCGGCTTCTTATGATCTGCTGGGGCTTATGAGCTTTCTGACCAGCGGAGAGGATGAAACAAGGGCCTGGACCATTAAAAAGGGAACAAAGGCACCGCAGGCAGCCGGCAAGATACATACGGATTTTGAGAGGGGCTTTATCAAAGCTGAAGTAGTAAATTACAAGGATCTGCTGGAACAGGGCAGTCTTGCGGCCGCCCGCGAAAAGGGGCTTGTCGGAATGGAAGGCAAGGACTATGTTGTGCAGGACGGCGATGTGATATTGTTCAGGTTTAACGTGTAGCAGGAGCCTGAGTGCAAGGAGAAAGTATATGCCGATGGTCATGGAGGAGGGAGACGTTGCGTTCCCGAATCTTGGAATTTATTTGAATAATCTGCCCGGAGGGTTCTATATCGGATCGTTATTTATCGCATTCTATGGTGTGATCATAGCAATCGGTATGATGCTGGGTCTTTCGCTTGCGAATTACGAGAGCGACCGTCAGGGCAATCCCAAGGATACCTTCTGGGAGCTGGCTCTTCCTCTGATGTTTTTTTCGGTGCTGGGAGCGCGGGCGTATTACGTGATCTTTTTCTGGGATTATTACAGAGAACATCCCGGCGAGATTCTGGATATCCGCGGCGGCGGGCTGGCTATATATGGCGGCGTGATCGCAGGATTTCTGACGGTTTATATTTACAGCAGGGTCAAAAAGCTGTCATATTTCCGGCTGCTGGACTGTGCCGTGCCGGGACTTCTGGTAGGACAGATCCTTGGCCGGTGGGGCAATTTTACCAATCGGGAGGTGTTTGGCGGCTACACTGACAATCTCGTTGCCATGAGACTGCCGCTGGAAGCGGTAAGAAGTCGGGATGTGACACAGGAATTGCTGGATCATATACCTGCGGGAGCCAACTATATTCAGGTTCATCCGACGTTTCTGTATGAAAGCACTCTGAATGCGGTTTTACTTTTACTCATGTGGCTCTATCGCAAACACAAGCGTTTTGACGGGGAATGTGCACTCATGTATCTGGGCGGCTACGGTCTGATCCGTTTTTTTGTCGAAGGAATACGCACGGATCAGCTGAAACTGGGGCATACCGATATTGCGGTATCACAGGCTTTGGGATTGACACTTGTGATCGGAGCCCTGCTCTGTGAGGTTATCGTGCGTCTTTGCATGGCAAAAAGCGCCGGAGAATCAGATGCCAAAACACAGTCAGAGGATTCGGGGATCGGATCAAAAGAGAAAGCGTAAAAATCATATACACAAGGCGATAAAAGGGACGACTTTGGTCGTTCTTTTTTTGTTTTGGAGAATTTCGGAGACGCCCAGGCGCCCCATCTTTGGGTATCCAAAAAAATAGAAGAAAAGATAAAGAAAAACGAAAGAAAACTATTGCATTTCATAGGGAAATAGTCTATTATTGTGAATGTAAGTGGTTGAAAAGTGGTACAAAGTGGTAGAAAGTGGTTGAAAGATGTTCAAAGGGGAGTACAGTCATACGATCGATGCCAAGGGGCGACTGATCATGCCGTCCAAGTATCGCGAACTCCTGGGCGAGGCATTTGTTGTGACCCGGGGATTCGATCACTGTCTCTATGTCTTTGATCAGGCCGGATGGGAAAAATTTGAAGAAGAATTAAGAGCACTTCCTATCGGAAACCCTTCTACCCGCAAACTGCAGCGTTTCTTTATCGGCGGAGCTGTTGACGCAGAGATCGACAAGCAGGGGAGAGTACTGATTCCCGGCGTTCTGCGAGAACATGCCGGACTGGAGAAAAACATTACTCTGGTAGGCGTGGGCAGCCACATCGAGATCTGGAATAAGGATAAATGGGAGAGCGACGGCAGTTTTGATGATTTGGATGATGCGGCCAGAGAGCTGGCTGATCTGGGGATCATGCTGTGACAGAGAATCAGACGGAATTTTCACATGTGTCCGTCCTGCTGAATGAGGTCCTTGAAGGACTGAATATCAAAGAAGACGGGGTTTATGCCGACGGAACACTGGGCGGCGGCGGACATTCCTTACAGATAGCAAAGCGCCTGTCCCCACAGGGGAGACTGATCGGGATCGATCAGGACGAGGACGCTGTCAGAGCGGCGGGCGCCAGACTTGCAGATTACTCGGACAGATGCACCATCGTGCGTGATAATTACGAGAATATCGCTGAGATCTTCAGCGGGCTGGGAATTGAAAAAGCCGACGGCATCCTGCTGGATCTGGGAGTTTCCTCCTATCAGCTGGATACACCAGAGAGAGGTTTTTCCTATCATACAGACGCACCGCTGGATATGCGGATGGATCAGAGGAATCCGCTGACGGCAGAACAGATCATCAATGAGTATCCGCCGTCTGAGCTGATCAGGATATTGAGAGATTACGGCGAGGAAAAATGCGCCACGTCCATTGTGAAAAGGATCTGCGAGGCCAGGGAAAAGGAACGGATCACAAGCACAGGCAGATTGAACGAGCTGATCGCCGCAGGGATTCCGGCCAGAATGAGACGAACCGGAGGACACCCCTCCAAACGCACGTTTCAGGCGATACGGATCGCATGCAACAGGGAACTGGAAGTGCTGGAACAGACCATGGACAGGATGATCGACCTACTCGCACCCAACGGGAGACTTTGCATTATCACATTCCATTCTCTGGAAGACAGGATTGTGAAAAATGCATTCAAGAGGGCAGAAGATCCCTGTATTTGCCCACCGGAATTTCCGGTCTGCACCTGTGGGAGGGTTTCTAAAGGCAGATGCATCGGCAGGAAACCGGTTCTGCCGACGGAAGAAGAGATGAAGATTAATCCCAGAGCGAAAAGCGCGAAACTGAGGATTTTTGAAAAAAAGAGTGAAGCACAGAAAGGTAATGGGGAAACATGAGATACAATGACAGCCGTATCAGTCGTAACAGATATGTGCACGGAAGCGCAGCACCGAAGTATGACATTCGCAGGGAAATGGAGAAAAAGCCGTCTCCCATTATCAGCGAACAGACCAGAAAGAACAGGGAAAAGGCAAAGAGCATGAATATGGGCGCGGTGGTGATCGCTTGCTTTGTGGTCGGCATCATTGGCGCCGCTTTGTTCGGAGAGCTTTATCTGCAGTCTCAGAATGCCGATCTTCACAGGGAGATTGCTTCCATGCAGAGTGAGCTTAACAATCTGAAGATGGAAAACGATGAGGAACACAGCAGGATTATGGGCTCTGTCGATATGCAGAGTATCAAGGAAAGAGCCATTACCGAGCTGAATATGCAATATGCACAGAGCGGACAGGTGATCGTGGTGGCAGATGCTTCCGATGATTATGTACATCAATATCAGGATCTGCCCTGATCAGGGATAGTGAGCATGTCAAACCGACGCAGAAGGAAAAGGCCCCTTACGAAAGAGGAGCGCAGACAAAAAGAAAAACATGTCAAAAGACAGCTCTTTAAGAGCATGCAGCAGAAAGAGGTTCTCTTTTTCTGGCTGGTAATGGTCGCGCTGATCGGACTGAGCGCCAGGGTGATCTACCTGAGCAGGGAAAAGGGAACGGAGTATTCCAAGCAGGTATTGGCACAACAGCGATATGACAGCAGGACGCTCCCTTACAAGAGAGGGGAGATACTCGATGCCAACGGAACCAAGCTGGCCTACAGTGAAAAGGTCTACAATCTGATCCTTGATGCCAATGCGATCACGGAGAGCCGCAAGGAGGATGCACTGACAGAGACCATGGGGGCGCTGGGAAGGTGCTTTGACGTGGATGTGGCAGAGTTGACCCGATATGTCAATGACAATCCCAACAGCCAGTATTATGTAGTCGATAAACGTCTTCCTTACGATCAGGTAGCGCCTTTTCTGGAGGAAAAAGAGGAAAACGCATCCATCACCGGCGTGTGGTTCGAAGAGGAGTATAAAAGACAATATCCGGGTTCCACCCTTGCTTCTTCGGTGGTAGGTTTTACCGGAACGGACAATAACGGGACTTACGGACTCGAAGAGTTCTACAACGCTACGCTGAATGGTTCCAACGGAAGAGAATACGGCTATCTGTCGGAGGAGTCCACTCTGGAGAGAACCACGATTCCGGCACAGGATGGCAATACACTCGTTACGAGTATCGATGTCAATCTGCAGAGCATTATTGAAAAATATATGAATCAGTTTGCCGAAAGCCATCGCGGAGAATATCGCGAGGGTGAGGATGGCGTCAAAAATATGGGTGTCATTATGATGAATCCCAAGACGGGAGAAATCATGGCGATGTCGGATTATCCCAATTTTGATCTGAACAATCCCAAGGATCTGACGCCTTTTCTGACAGAGAGCGTCATCTCCGGCATGAATGATAAAGAGACCTATGATTATCTGAACAAGCTGTGGAGGAATTTTTGCATATCCGACACTTATGAACCCGGATCTGTTGCCAAGGCGCTGACCATTTCGGCGGGGCTGGATTCCGGCAAACTGACCGGCAGTGAGACCTTTTTTTGCGGCGGCAAGCTGACGGTCAGCGGACATGAGATCAAATGCCACAACCATTCGGGACACGGCATGGTGGATCTGTCCGGCGCCCTGGAAAAGTCCTGTAACGTGGCGCTGATGCAGATCGGCGAACGGGAGGGAAAAGATACTCTGATGGAGTATCTTTACAACTTTAATATCGGACTGAAGACCAATATAGATCTCTCCGGAGAAGCAAGGACCAATACGCTGGTATATGACCCCGAAAAAATGGTTGCATCAGACCTGGCAATTTCCACCTTCGGACAGGGATATAACGTGACAATGATCCAGATGGCGAGCGCTTTTTGCTCTATCATCAACGGAGGAAAATATTATGAGCCCCATGTGGTGACTGAGATCAGAGATTCCATGGGGACCACGATCAAGAAGATAGAACCGAGAATACTGAAACAGACGATTTCGGCCACCACCTCGGATACCATGAGAGAATACCTGACCAATGTCTGTGAAAAGGGAACGGGTACCACGGCAGTTCCGGCAGGTTATGTGATTGGTGGCAAAACGGGAACGGCGGAGAAACAGCCCCGCGGAACCGGCAATTATGTTATGTCCTTCATGGGCTTTGCGCCCGCGGACGATCCTCAGGTGGTAGTTTACTGTGTGATCGATGAACCAAACGTTGCAGATCAGCCCCATTCCACCTTCGCACAGGAGGTTGTCAGACAGATTCTGACCGAATCGCTGCCGTATCTGCATATTTACAGGACCAGAGAACTGACCGAGGAAGAGCAAAGCGAGCTGGAGGAGCTGAATTTGCTTAATGCTTCGGAAAATGAGGCTGCCGTGGATTCTGAAGAGGGCAGCGACCAGACCGAAGAGACAGATGATACCCTGGAAGAAAATGACAATCCGGAACAACAGGAGGAGGAGAATGCTTTTGCCATTGATCCGGATACGGGATATGCGATAGATCCGGATAGCGGAGATCTGCTGCGCACCGATGATTTTTCACCGGTGGACCCCACTTCGTCCAACCTGGATGGTCTGATCGGAGTTGAAAACGATCCCAGTCAGACGACTGACAATACAACCGGAGCGAATCCGCTTGCGGCAACATCCCCCGTCGGCGATCAGAATGATAGTAGCGGCGGACAGGAGAAACAGGGCGTGGGAGCAGGCTTTGCCATCGGAGATGACAGCATCAGTATTGAATACAATCCGGATTCCCTCAGGGGCGGCAATTCGGAAAGCAGTGATTTTGGAGCCGGCGCCGGCTTTTAGGCGCAGGTTAGTCCATAAAGAAAACCGGTATCAGAACATAACAGTATGATACCAACGGCGGTATCCGTTTCCCTCCTTTCGCGGACGCCGCCGTTTTCCTTTTGACTTGCTAAATGACTATATATGTGGTAGGGTAGTAATGCAAAATACAAGATATCGTGCTTATTCGGGCGAGCCTTGAAATGGCAGAATGACGGGAGCAAAGGAAGATGACGGACAACAAAAGCAGCCTGATCATAGGAACGGGCAAGAGCGGTATTGCCGCAGCCGGTCTGATTCTGGCTGATCAGGGCAGAGTGATTTTATTTGATGAAAACCGTGAGCTGGATTGCGAAGCGGTATTGGAAAAAGTGCTGGATGAGTTCATGCTCCGGCGCGGACTGCCCCGTATGGGTCAGGACAGGGAAGAAGTGAAAGCGAGGATTTCCTTTCTGATCGGCATAGATTCTCTGACCGATGATCTGTTAAAGGATGTCGGGCAGGCTGTGATCAGTCCGGGAGTTCCGGTTGACGGCGAGGCTGCCGTCAGGATCAGCGGCGCTGGCATTCCGCTGGTGGGAGAGATCGAGCTTGCCTGGCGTTATGAAAAGGGCAGGGTTCTGGCAGTTACCGGCACCAATGGCAAGACCACGACCACCTCACTTTTGGGACAGATCATGAAGCGTGCCGGATACAGGACTCTTGTGGTGGGCAATATCGGAACTCCGTATACCGGGATGGTCAAAGAGACTTCCGCGGATTCGGTGACGGTTGCTGAGATATCGTCTTTTCAGCTTGAAACAACAAAAGAATTTCATCCGGTTGTCAGTGCGATCCTGAATCTGACACCGGATCATCTGAACCGTCATCATACAATGGAGAATTATGTCAGAGCCAAACAGGATATCACAAGGGCGCAGACAGGAGGAGATGTCTGCGTTTTGAATGCTGCAGATGCATATACAGAGGAATTTGTGAAAAGATGTCCCGCAAGAACTGTACTCTTTTCCTCGGTGGGGGAACTGAAAGAGGGCTACTATCTCAAAGATCAGGTGATTTATCGCGCACGGGATTCCGTTTCAGAGCCTTTGATCGCAATGTCAGAGACGCATCTGCTCGGGGATCATAATGCAGAGAATATTATGGCGGCGATCGCAATGGCAGAGGCAGCCGGAGCCGATATGGAACGGATCCTGGAGGCTGTCAGGGATTTTCATGCCGTCGAGCACAGGATTGAATTTGTGCAAACGGTGGCAGGAGTGGATTATTACAATGACTCCAAGGGCACGAACCCCGATGCTGCCATCAAGGCGATACGGGCAATGGTAAAGCCTACCTGGCTGATCGGCGGTGGCTATGACAAGGACAGTACTTATGATGAATGGATCGAAAGCTTTGACGGCAAGGTAAGAGGGCTGGTACTGATCGGTCAGACGGCGGATAAGATTGCTGCCTGTGCAAGAGAGCATGGGTTTGAGGCGATCTATATGGCTGACAGTTTGCAGCAGGCCGTGCAAATCTGCCATGATAATGCCGGGGAAGGTGAAGCAGTGCTGTTGTCGCCTGCCTGTGCCAGCTGGGGAATGTTTAAGAATTACGAACAGCGCGGCGATCTGTTCAAGAAGATCGTCGGAGAATTTTAAGGAAGGATACAACTGTGTCGCAAAACAGAAGCAGAGGCAGGAGAAGAAAAAAGCAGCCGGAGAATTTTTTTGACTATACGCTTTTATTTGTTGTTCTGTTTTTATTGGTATTCGGACTGATCGTATTGTATTCCGTCAGTGCCTATGAGGCGAATATCAAATTTCAGGACGGCGCTTATTATCTGAAAAAACAGCTGATCGCTACGGGCTTTGGACTGGCAATAATGGTAGGTGCCTTTTTGGTCGATTATCATATCTGGGAGCGTCTTGCGGTTCCGGCGTATGTGGTATCGATCCTTTCGGTGCTGCTGATCCTGTCACCCCTTGGCAGAGAATATAACGGCGCCAGAAGATGGCTGGAGGTCGGCAGCAGCGGAATGTCCGTTCAGCCGGCCGAGATCGTCAAAATGGGTATCATCATTTTTCTTGCCGCGCTGATCACTGCCCTCGGTCCGGGAATTGCCAGATGGAAATCCATCGGTCTGATCGCTGCCGTGACTCTGTTTCCGTTTGCGCTGATCCTTTTTATCACCAGAAATCTCAGTTCGGCGCTGATCATTGGCGGTATTGCTTTTGTAATGCTCTTTATGGCCGATCCGAATTATAAAAAATATTTTGTTCTTCTGCTGGTCGCTGCGGCAGTTATTGTGCTGCTGCTTTTGTATGTCAAGGGTGTCGGTCAGAAGACGGGAGATTTCCGTTTTAACCGTGTGCTTGCGTGGATGAATCCGGAAGAGTATGCCGACGATACCAGCTTTCAGACGCTACAGGGCTTGTATGCCATAGGTTCGGGAGATTTTTTCGGGAAAGGTCTGGGTGAGAGTATCCAGAAAATGCAGCTTCCCGAGGCGCAGAACGATATGGTCTTTTCCATCATCTGCGAGGAGCTGGGCGTGTTCGGCGGTTTGTGTGTCATTGCTCTCTTCGGGGTGCTGATCTATCGCTGTCTGCTGGTCGCCAACAATGCGCCGGATACCTTTGGTGCGCTGCTGGTGGTAGGTGTGATGGGACATTTTTCCCTGCAGGTGATCCTGAATATCGCCGTGGTGACAAATACCATACCGAATACCGGTGTAACCCTTCCGTTTATCAGCTACGGAGGTACTTCGGTGGTGTTTCTGCTGGCGGAGATCGGACTGGTTTTAAACGTTTCCCTGAGGACCACGGTGAGGGAGCAGGTGTAGCATATGGAGAGCAGATTCAACCGTAGGATCTTCCTGGCGGTAACCCTGATATTGCTGGTGATCGCATTGGCCGTGGGAGCCTGGTATGTGGTGACGGAATATAAAGTGACGGAATTGCAGGTGGAAGGCAATATCCACTACACCCGGGATGAGATCGCACAGATGGTGCTGCCGGGAGGAATCCGCAACAACAGTCTGTATCTCAGGCTCTGGTACCGGAACCGGAAGATGGAGGATATTCCCTTTGTGGAGACGATGGATGTGGAGATTATTTCGCATCACAAGGTCAAGGTCACGGTTTACGAAAAAGCGCTTGCCGGCTGTTTTGAATACCTGGGCAATTACATGTACTTTGACAGAGACGGCGTGGTGGTGGAAAGCTCCACCCAGACGACAGACGGCGTGCCGCAGATCAAGGGACTGACCTTTGATCATGTCGTGCTCTATGAACCGTTGCCGGTAGAAAATGATGAGATCTTTTCGGAGATCCTGAAGGTAACGCAGCTGCTTGATAAATATGAGCTGACCGCAGATCAGATCTTTTTCTCTTCTGCGGGAGATCTGACCCTGTATTTTGGAAAGGTCAGGGTCAACATGGGCGGCGAGGCCGACGTGGACGAAAAAGTGATGCAGCTTCGTGAGATCCTTCCCAATCTGGAAGGGCAGAGCGGGATACTGCACATGGAGAGTTATACGTCGGAGACAACAAAAGTCACTTTTGTGCCGGATGACTAAAGAAAAAAGTGTGAAAATCCAAAAATTTTATTGATTATTTGCAGGAAAAATTATATTATGGTGTGTGTGTGAGTTTTTTCCTAAAGAGGGAGTAAGGAGGAGTCCGTTTTGTTAGAAATCAAGTCAAATAATTCCGATCTTGCTGCGCGGATCATCGTAGCAGGTGTCGGAGGAGCGGGGAATAATGCCGTAAACCGGATGATAGATGAACAGATCGTGGGTGTGGAGTTTGTCGGGATCAATACCGACCAGCAGGCATTGCAGCTTTGCAAGGCTCCCAAGCATCTGCAGATTGGCGAAAAACTGACAAAGGGTCTCGGTGCAGGCGCCAAGCCCGAGGTTGGTGAAAAGGCGGCCGAGGAGAGCATAGAAGAGATCGCAGCAACACTGAAGGGTGCGGATATGGTGTTCGTGACCTGCGGTATGGGTGGCGGAACCGGAACCGGAGCTGCTCCCATCGTTGCCAAGATGGCCAAGGAAGCCGGTATGCTGACGGTAGGCGTTGTGACAAAACCCTTTTCCTTTGAATCCAGGACCAGAATGAACAATGCACTGCAGGGAATAGAAAACCTGCGTCAGAATGTAGATACACTGATCGTGATTCCGAATGACAAGCTGCTGGATATCATTGACCGCAGGACACCGCTTCCCGAAGCGCTGAAAAAGGCGGATGAAGTGCTGCAGCAGTCCGTACAGGGTATTACGGATGCGATCAATGTAGCCAGCGTGATCAATATTGATTTTGCGGATGTACAGACAGTTATGCGGGATGCGGGTATCGCACATATCGGTATCGGTACCGGCACAGGTGATGAAAAGGCAATGGAAGCCATCAAGATGGCAGTGGAATCTCCGCTTCTGGAGACCACGATCTCCGGCGCATCCAAGATCCTGCTTTACTTTGATGGTGAGGTATTCATGCAGGAGTGTGCCGAGGCGGCTGAATATGTACAGGATCTGGTAGGCGAGGATGTCAATGTGGTATTCGGCGCCAACTATGATGAGGATAAACATGATTTCTGTGCCATCACCCTGATTGCAACGGGTATTGATGAGCAGAATAAGAGCCTTGGCAGATCGGCAGCTTCCAGGATCCAGTCCTCGGTGGCTACGCTTTCCAGACCCGCCACGGCCAGCAAGCTCCAGAGCCCCATTCTGATGGGATCGAATCCGGCAGCCAGATCTACGGTCGTGAAGGGCGCCAATGTCGGAACGGGAGCTATTCCCGCGGCGGCGATCTCCCAGAATCTGGGGAATCCCCAGCCCAGGAAAGAGGTTAAACCGAAATTGGATTCGGGCTCTTTAAAGATCCCCGATTTTCTGCAGCGTCCCGGTAAAGATTGAGGTATAGAGACGAACATAGGTGACCGAACGATTCTGTTCGGTCACTTTTATATCACTTTCAGCAAAGGCATATCCTATGACACAACCCCAGGTATCCGTCATCATTCCGGTTCACAACGGAGCCGGAACCGTAAAAAAAGCCGTTGACTCCGTGCTGGCACAGAGCGTTGCCGCACGGATCTATATTGTTGATGACGCATCTTCTGACGATACACAAAAGGTGCTGTCGGCCTATGCCGGAAATGAAACGGTCACGTTGCTGAAAAATGAAACGAATCTGGGAGTTTCCGCCAGCCGGATGCGTGGCGTTTCGGAGGCTGAAACGGAGTACATCGCCTTTTTGGATGCGGATGACTGGTGGGCAGAGGACAAACTGGAAAAGCAATTGGCTGCGATGAGAGATGCCGCGGCGGTGCTTTCATCCACGGGACGGCTTCTGGTGGCGGCAGACGGAACACCGACCAGGCGCTATATCGGCATTCCCGAACGGATTGATCTTGGGACCGAGCTGCAGAGCAATTACATCAACTGCTCCGGTGTGATCGTGAAAAGGGATGTGATGCTGGAATTTCCCATGGAACATGATGACAGCCATGAGGACTATATATCATGGATCAGGATCATCCGCAGGTACGGTTTTGCCGTCGGCGTTGACGAGCCTTTGCTGTTTTACAGACTGAGTGAAAAGAGCAAATCCTCCAATAAACTCAGGTCGGCCGCCATGAATTTCAGGGTTTACAGGTATTGCGGCTATTCTGTTTTTGCCAGCATACGGTACTCATTTTCCTATGTATGCAATGGTATCAGGAAATATTTTTTGTGAAAAAGATTTGTTACAAGACCTTGCGGGTTTGAAGCAAGTAGTATATGATAGAACTACTTAAATCTATGAAATTCTGGTCGCCGATCAGGCCGTTGCGCCGTGACAGGCGAGATATTCCCGAGAATGATAGTAATTGTACAAGAGGAGAACGAAACATGAGCGATATGCGCCAAAAGTATGAGACTTTACCTTTAGCGACCCTGAAGGATCTTGCCAAAGGCAGAAAGATTCGCGTCACGGGTAAAAAGAAGGCGGAGCTGATTGAGCTGATGCTGGAAAAGGACAGAGAGGAGACGGAAGCGGGAAATCCGCCCCAGGTCAAATCACTGGTTCCGAGGGAGAATGAGAAGGAAAAGATGGCTTCCCAGTTTTCCGCAGATCTGGACAGCGGTGAGATTGCCAGAGGCATTCTGGAGATCATGCCGGACGGTTTCGGTTTTATCAGGTGTGATAATTACCTGCCGGGAGATAAGGATGTTTATGTGGCTCCTGCCCAGATCAGAAAGTTCGGTATGAAGACGGGTGACATTCTGGAGGGGGCACTTCGCACCAGAAGCCAGGGGGAGAAGTTTGCGGCGCTTTTATATGTGACCAAAATTAACGACCTGTCGCCGGATATTGTGGCGACGCGCAAAAATTTTGAAAATCTGACGCCGATCTTTCCGGATGAAAAATTAAAGCTGGAGACGAGAAGCTCCTCCGTTGCCATGCGGATCATGGATCTGATGTGTCCCGTCGGCAAAGGACAGAGGGGAATGATCGTTTCTCCTCCCAAAGCGGGCAAGACCACCCTTCTTAAGGAGGTCGCCAAATCCCTGAAAGAGAATAATCCGGAAGTACATCTGATCATCCTGCTCATTGATGAGCGGCCTGAGGAAGTGACGGATATCAAGGAGGCCATTGAAGGTCCCGGCGTAGAGGTGATCTATTCCACCTTTGATGAGCTGCCGGAGCATCATAAGAGAGTATCCGAGATGGTCATCGAAAGAGCCAAGAGACTGGTGGAGCTGAAAAAGGACGTCTGCATCCTGCTCGATTCCATCACCAGACTGACCAGAGCCTACAACCTGACGGTACCCCCTTCGGGACGTACCTTATCGGGGGGGCTGGATCCTGCGGCCCTGCATATGCCCAAGAGATTCTTTGGTGCCGCCAGGAATATGAGAGAGGGCGGATCACTTACGATTCTGGCGACGGCATTGATCGAGACAGGTTCCAAGATGGACGATGTGGTCTATGAGGAATTTAAGGGAACCGGTAATATGGAAATGGTACTGGACAGAAAGCTTTCCGAGAAAAGGATCTTTCCGGCCATTGATATCCCGCGCTCCAGTACGCGGCGGGAGGACCTTTTGCTGACGCCGGAGGAGCAGGATGCCATCAATCTGATCAGAAAAGCGTTGAACGGGCTGAAACCGGAGGAAGCGGTAAATCAGGTCATCGATCTGTTTTCACGGACCAAGAACAATGCGGAATTTATCGCCATGGCCAAAAAGATTCGCTGGTATTGATAAAAACAGTCAGGACTGTCCCTGCGAGCAAAATGCCAGGGGCAGTTTTCTGGTAATTTGGAGGAATCGATATGGATATGAACCGTGTTTATGCCACGCTGGATGAGATGTTTGCAAGCGGGCAGGCTGCGGAGGCGGAAGGCTTTCTGATCGATATGATGAAGCAGGCCCGGGGCGAAGAAGATTATAATGCACTGGTCATGCTGCTCAATGAGATGATCGGTTATTGCCGGGAAACGGGGCAGAAAGAAAAATCCATCGGATATTCTTCTCAGGTGATCGAACTGATGGAACGCCTGGGACTTACGGGAACTGTGGCATACGGGACCACGCTTTTAAATGTGGCAAATGCACTCAGGGCAGCCGGAAAGTTAGAAGAGGCTTACAGATTCTATATGGATGTCTTTCCGATCTATGAGGCCAGCCTCAGACCGGATGATTTTTACTATGCAAGTCTTTACAATAATCTGAGTCTGCTCCTGCAGGAGATGGGGGAGTTTGAAGAGGCGATCGAATGTCTCCAAAAAGCCCTTCTGCTGGCTGAGCGTACCCAGGGCAAAGAGTTTGAGGTCTATGTGACACATGCCAATATTGCATCTACTCTCTGCAAGCTGGCACAGCAGGAGGCTGAAAAGGAAAAGCGGCTGGGGCTTACGTTTGATGATCCTGCCTTGTCCAAATCTCATGAGATCGCCATGGAGGCCGTATCGGAAGCAGAGGAAGCTGTCGAGGGCTTTATCCATGAACAGGTCAAGGACCAGCATATGGCGGCTGCACTGACGGCCTATGCGGATGCCTGTATCCTGCTGGGCAAGTACAGGGATGCCCTGCGCTATCTGAAGGACGCAGGGGAAATGGTTCTGTCCACCCTGGGCAGAACCGAGGCATACGAGAGAATTGAAGAAAAATACCGATATGCTCAGCAGCTCGAAGCGAAGAAAAAGAGCGGGGTAAAAGAAGAGAGCGAAGGAAATTCCGTGCTGCCGGAAGAAGCTGCACACTGGAACGGGCGAGGCTGTAGCGTTTCATCGGATCTGCCCGGCCAAAACGGCAAAGACGGGGACGTAAGCCTGAAAGAGGCGGATGAAAATCCGGGCGGAAAAGACCAAGGGGATAAAGAAGAGAAAAGAGAGCATATAGCAGGCCTTGAGTTAGCAGAGGCTTACTATGAAGAATATGGGAAAAAGATGTTGTTTGACCATTTCGGGGATTACCTGGACAGGATAGCCGTGGGGCTTGCCGGTGAAGGCTCCGAATGTCTGGGATTTGACGATGTATATTCCGAGGATCATGACTTTGGCCCCGGCTTTTGTATGTGGGTGAGCAGGCAGACTTATGAAGAAATCGGTGAAAGACTGCAGGCTGAATATGACAGGCTGCCCCGGGAATACAAGGGGTATCGCAGGATCGAAACACCCAAGGCCCGAGGAAGGACAGGGGTGTGTATCATCGAAGAGTTCTTTAGCCGTATCCTTGAGACAGACAAATTGCCTGAAACGACACAGGAGTGGCTGTCGATTCCTTCCTCTGCCCTGTTGGCAGCCACTTCAGGCAAGGTCTTTACCGATCCGGAGGGCATTTTTACAAGGAACAGGGAATATCTGGCAGGCTATTATCCCGGGGAGGCGTGGCAGCGGCTGATCGCGCAGCACATGACGCTGTTTTCCCAATACGGGCAGTACAACTATGAGAGAATGATCGCACGGGGAGACAGGGCAGCGGCTACCTTTATGCTGGTCAAGGCTACGGAGCATGCCATGCATCTGTGCTATCTGCTCAATCGCAGGTATGCGCCTCATGACAAGTGGCTTCTGAGGGGGCTGGAGGATTGCGAAGTGCTCCCGATGGCTGAGGATATTCTGACGGCACTTCTGAACAATCCGGACGTGCATAGGGAAGAAGAGGGCGTAGATCGCGCCGGACTGATCGAAAAGCTGGCGGGAATGTTTCTGACAGAGCTTAAAAAAAGGGGAATGGTGCCGGCAGATGCAACGGATACTTTTCTGGCAGATTACGGTGAGACGGTGGCCTTCTCTGTGAATGCGGATGGTGGAAAAGACGCGGGCAACAGGGAAGAGACCGGAGGCGCTGCCGCTGTGCAGAAAGCGAGCGACGTGCCTGAGGCAAAGGAAACGTATCAAAAGGAAGACCTGGTGGATGCAATCGTCAAAATGGAGTTTGAAGCATTTGACGCTGTCAAAAATGAAGGTGGCAGGGCGGATTGTCAGGATGACTGGATGACGTTTGAGATCATGCGCAAGAGCCAGTATATGACCTGGGATCAGGAAATGCTGGAGCGGTTTATCGTTGATTTCAGGGTCAGCATGGACCGCGGCTGGAATCCCGTGACGGAAAAGTATGCGCGCATGATGGAGAGTACTGCGCCGGAACAATACAAAAAGCTGGCCAAAGACCTGCCCGAAATTCCGGAGGAAAAAAAGGCGATCATTGAGGAAATCGTGCGGGTGCAGGTGGAATGGATGGAGGACTTTTCGTCCAGGTATCCCAAGGTGGCCGGCAATGCCAGAGTGATCCACACCTATGAGGATACGGCTTATCAGACCTCCTATGAAACCTATCTGCGGGGTGAGATCAGCACCTATTCCGATGATATGCTGCTGCTTTACGGCAGATTTGTGGCAAGGATTGCGCAAAATGGCGGAAATCTGACTGACGAGATCATGACCAATACGGTGCATATGTACGGTTATCAGGATCTGGATAGTGCCGAAAGGAAAATGTGGTAGAAAAGCCGGAAAGAGTGAACGAGATGGAACAACAGGAGTTTGAAGCGGGGTTGGAAAAAGCCCTGAATAAAGCAAGGAAGAATCATAATTCCATAACCATGGGGCAGCTGGAGGAGATCTTTGGCGGGATCGCCGGTGATGACAGGCACAGAGAGATATTGCTGGCCTATTTTAAAAGCAAGAACGTCACCGTTTTTACAGGGGATGAAGAAACAGACCGTGAGGCGGCGGAAAAAGCTCTGACGGAGGAATTTTCCTACGACCCCAAGGATAAACAATATCTGGATCAATATCTGGAAGAACTCAGTGCCATGGAAAAGATCTCGGACAGAGAGCTGGAGAGCTTGCTTTTGAAAGTAGGAGCCGGCGACAGGCAGGCGCAGGCAGAAGTACTGCAGGCCTATCTGGGCAAGGCAGCGGATCTGGCCAGAACCTATGCCAACCAGGGCATATTGATGGAAGATCTGATCGGTGAGGCCAATCTTGCCCTGACCGAGGCCGTCATGGAATTGGATCATTACATCGATGCCCAGCAGTCCGTTGGCAGTCTTTTGTCTGATGTGGAGAGCTTTCTGGGAGAGCGAATGATGGATGCCATGGAGGCGATGATACGCGAGGAGATGGCGGAAAAGGATGCCGATCAGGAGATGGCCAGCAGGGTCAATCTGGTGGCAGATGCGGCCAGGGAACTCTCGAAAGAGCTGGGGAGAAAGGTTTCTGTCGCGGAGCTGGCCGGCAATACGGAGCTTGGTGAAGAACAGATCCGTGAGGCGATCAGAATTCTGGGAAACGGAAAAAGTGCGATCGATATTCTTACGGATGAGGATGAATAAATGGAATCAATGGATTTTAAATATCTCATCCAGGATTTTTCCTGGTATTATATCGGTGCAAGACTGACGTATAATGAACTGACGGAAACAGAGGATGTGCCGGGGCGTCTGAGAAGCGCGATCTTCCGCTATATAGAGGATGAGGTCTCTCTGGATATGAGGATCGCAGAGCATCTGCTGACAATGGATAGAAAGAGCCGCAGCGCCATGGTCTACGAGCAGCTGCAGACCGAGGTGACGATCCTGCCGGCGCCCCAAAGAGGCAGAGAGAAACAACAGGTGATCAAAGCACCACGGCTTTTTGATGACGAGACTCTTCGCAGGAGCCTTGAATGGGAGGAGATTTCGGAGATACGCTTCAAGAAGAAGAACCTGATCTTCCTGAGGGTGTAAACAACAACAGAAGGAGAAAAAACATGAACCTTAGTAACCTGAATGCATATGAGATCCTCGAACAGCGTCCGGTTTCGGATCTGAATTCCGAGGGCGCGATCCTGAGACATAAAAAAACGGGAGCCAGAGTGTTATTATTGTCCAATGACGATAACAATAAGGTATTTTATATCGGTTTCAGGACACCCCCCACGGACTTTACGGGCGTGGCGCATATCAATGAGCACAGTGTGCTCTGCGGGTCTGAAAAATATCCTGTCAAGGATCCGTTTGTGGAGCTGGCGAAGGGAAGCCTGAATACTTTTTTGAATGCCATGACTTATCCGGATAAAACGGTATATCCCGTGGCCAGCTGCAACGACAAGGATTTTGCAAATCTGTGTGATGTCTATCTGGATGCGGTATTTCATCCCAATATCTATAAAGAGAAAAAGATATTTGAGCAGGAGGGCTGGCATTACGAAGTGGATGAAAACGGCCGCCTGACCATAAACGGAGTTGTATATAATGAGATGAAGGGAGCCTATTCCTCGGCGGACGATGTGCTGGAACGCGAGATCATGAACGCGCTGTTTCCGGACAATGCCTACGGGGTGGATTCCGGCGGCAGACCGGAGAATATTCCGGATCTGACATATGAGGATTTTCTGGATTTTCACAGACGTTTTTATCATCCCTCCAACAGCTATATCTATCTGTACGGTAATATGGATATGGTCGAAAGGCTGGAATATATCGATCGTGAATACCTCTCATCCTATGACAGGCTTGAGATCGATTCCGAGGTAAAATATCAAAAGCCTTTTGACGGGAAAAAAGTTTTAAAGGCGGAGTACCCCGTCCTTGAGAGTGAGCAGCGGGAGAATATGCACTATTTCTCCTATACCGTGGCTGCAAAAAAGAGTCTCGATCCTGAGTTTTACATAGCGCTTGATGTGCTCGATTACGCACTGTGTTCCGCCCCCGGCGCACCCGTTAAGGTGGCGCTGCAGGCAGCCGGGATCGGTGAGGATGATTACAGTGTTGCGGAAACCGGTATTCTGCAGCCGTATTTCTCCTTTATCTCCAAAAATGCCAGAGAAGGAGAAGGCGAGCGGTTTGTGCAGATCATCGAGGATACGCTGGAGGATCTGGTGACAAACGGGATCAACAGAGATTCTCTGAATGCAGCCATCAATCTGTTTGCTTTCAAGTATAAGGAGGCGGACTACGGCTCTTATCCAAAGGGACTGATGTACGGTCTGCAGGCTCTTGACAGCTGGCTGTATGATGATATGGCGCCCTTCATGTATATTGAAGCGAACGAAACCTACAATCGTCTCAGGGCAAAAGTGGAGCAGGGCTATTTTGAAGAGCTGATCCGCGATCTGATCCTGAACAACCCGCATAAGGTGCTGCTGGAGCTGGTTCCGTCCAAAACAAAGGCCAGGGAAAACGATGCTAAGCTGGAAAAGAGGCTGGCAGATTATCAGAAGACCCTTACGGAAGAGGAGCTTGGAGAGATACGAAGCCATGCGAATGAACTGAAAGAATACCAGGCGTCGGCAGACAGACCGGAGGATCTTGCCAAAATCCCGATGCTCACGAGAGCCGATCTGAAACGGGAGGCTCAGCCTTTTAAAAATAGTAAGCATATGCTAACTATTGGCGAAACTAACATCCCCCTCTGGCAGCATGATTATTTTACAAATAAAGTATCATACCTTAGGGTCATTTTTGATATAACGGATCTGCCGGACGACATGCTCTTTGATCTGGGACTTCTGAAGACCGTCATGGGACTGGTAGACACAAAGCATTATACCTATGGCGAGCTGTTTAACGAGATCAATTTAAGGACCGGCGGAATCACCACGCCTGTTGGCATTTCGCCTGATTATGCCAAAGAGGACGGTGTCAGAGCCTTTTTTGAATTTAAGGGCAGATGCTTTGAAGAGAATACCGCAGAGGCCGTTGCACTCATGAAGGAGATGCTGTTTTATTCCGATTTTTCGGATACAGACAGGATCAGGGATATTCTGATCGAGACAAAGGCCGGTATGCAGGCATCCTTGCAGGCAGCCGGACACACGACGGCGGTTTCCAGAGCGATGAGCAAGATGACGCGCTTTGGCAGAATATCGGACAGGATAGCCGGTATCTCATTTATGGATGAGCTGACCAGACTGATCGCGGATTATGACAGACTCGGAGGCGGCCTGGCCGCACGTTTTGAAAGAGTGCTGGCCTATCTGAAAGACAGAGACAGAGTGATTCTGGATTTCACCGGTCAGGATCAGGGGAGAGAGCTTTTTGAAAAAGAAGTGGAAAGCTTTCTTGCCGAATTGCCGGCAGCAGGCGGCCCGGATTCGAAGCGGATGATCGGGGACAGTCTGCGTGAAGAGGAGGAGTACAGACAGAAAAAAGAGGGCTTTCTGACCAGTTCGGATGTATGTTACGTATGCAGGGCAGGCGATTTTAAAAAGGCGGGACTGGAATATACGGGAGCTTTGAAGGTGCTTGGTGTACTGATGGGATATGATTATCTCTGGCTGAACGTCAGGGTGCAGGGAGGTGCTTACGGCTGCAGCTCATCCTTCCTCAGAACGGGGCAGTCCTACTTTGTTTCGTATCGGGACCCGAATCTCGAAAAGACGATACAGGTTTACGAGGCGGCGTCTGATTACATCCGTGACATGGTATTGGATGAAGACAGTATGACCAGGTATATCATCGGAGCCATTGCTGCAATGGATATGCCGCTGACACCTCAGGCTGCGGGGATCCGCAGCTGGTCGGCACTGGTAACGGGCAAGACATATGAACAGGAGCAGAGAGAGAGACTTGAGGTGATCGATTGCACCATCGATGAGATTCATCGTCTGGCCGACTATATCAAGGCTGTGATGGATGACAGCATTCTGATCGTGGATGGCAAAGAAGATCAGATCAAAGCTGCCGGTGAACTTTTCGATCAGGTCAGACCGTTGTTTGAGGGATAAGCGAGGCGGAAACTTCAAATTATCGGCCGAAAAATGCGGGAGGTAGTGAGTATGAGCAAAAGAAGAGTCGGAACTATGGGCCTTACATTGGTATTGTCTGTCTGTCTGGCGGGGTGTGGCAGCGCAGCGTCTTCCGCCGACTATGGAGATACCACAGCGCAGAGTGCTGAGACAGTCGAGAATTACAAGGTGGCGGGATCCGCCAACGGGTACGGTGATGTCCTTGCAGCGAGTGAGACGGCTGCATCGGATGATTATGATGTGGCACCTCAATACGAGGAAAGCTTCGATGCGGATCAGCCGGCATCAGAGACCTCAGGGACTGCGGCAAACGAGAATGTTGCGCAGAACCGGAAACTGATCAAACGGGTATCCCTGACTGCCGAGACGCAGGAATTTGATAAGCTGACAGACCATATTGAGAAAAAAGTGGAGAGTCTGGGCGGTTATATGGAAAACTCCCAGGTATACAGCGGCAGCGGCTATAGCACAAGTTCCTACAACCGCAGCAGGCGGGAGGCTACCTACACGGCAAGAGTACCTGTGTCCAAAATGAACGACCTGGTGGAGGATGTGGGCAATAATTCCAATATTACCCAAAAGAGCGAGAGCGCAGAGGATGTGACGCTGAACTATGTGGACAACCAGAGCCGGAAGGAGGCGCTGGAGGTAGAAATGGATCGGCTGATGGAGATCCTGAAGCAGGCAGACGATGTGGATACCATTGTTGCCCTCGAAAGCCGGATCACGGAAGTGCGTTATGAGATCCAGAGTATTGAATCCACACTGAGAACCTATGATAATCTGGTGGATTTTGCAACGGTCAATATTACGGTGGAAGAGGTGGAGGATTATACACCGGAGCCTGTCAAAAAACAGAGCGACTGGGAGAGGATGACCCGGGGATTTGTAGAAAGCCTGCAGGATGTGGGCAGGGGAATCCTTAACTTTTTGATCGGTATCGTGATCGTTCTGCCTTATCTGGTTCTTTGGGCCGTGATCATCCTGGTCATTGTTCTGATCGTCAAAAAATGGCTTAGGGGCAGGGACAAAAGAGCGGAAAAGAAAGCGGCAAAAAAAGCCGCAAAGGCTGCCAAAGCACAGAAGAAGAAGGAAGAGGCGGCCATCCGCAGGGCAGGGCTGAAAAAAAACAAGGCCGCGGGAGAGAAACCACAGGATACAACAGAAGATAAAACAGAAGAGAAAGCAGAAGAAAAAACGGAAGAGAAAGCAGAAGATAAAGCGGAAGAGAAGGCGGATAAATAAAGGGTAAGGAGACCGCCTGAGGAAAGCTGGGATATGAAGGAAAACGAAGGAAGCGGGATGCAGAGAAAGTCCGGATTTGTTACATTGGTCGGAAGGCCGAATGTGGGGAAATCCACTTTGATGAACAGGCTGATCGGACAGAAGATCGCGATCACCTCGGCCAAGCCCCAGACCACACGCAACAGGATTCAGACAGTATACACGGATGAACGGGGACAGATCGTTTTTATGGATACGCCGGGGATGCATAAAGCCAAAAACAAACTCGGTGATTATATGGTAAGGGTGGCTTACCATACCCTGAATGAAGCGGATCTGATCCTGTTTCTGGTGGAGCCCGATGACAGGATCGGCACCGGCGACAGGAAGATCATTGAAAAGTTAGCCAGGGTTAACACGCCGGTCTTTCTGATCATCAACAAGACCGACATGGTCAAACGGGAAGATATCCTGCCGGTGATCGAGGCGTTTCGCAGCGTACATGAATTTGCGGAAGTGATACCGGTATCTGCAATGACCGGAGATAATACGAAGGATCTGATCGATACCATCTTCGGTTATCTTGGGACCGGTCCGCAGTTCTATGACGAGGACACCGTTACGGACCAGCCCATCCGACAGATCACGGCGGAGCTGATCCGTGAGCAGGCTCTCAGGAGTCTTTCGGACGAGATACCTCATGGCATAGCCGTGGTCATTGACCGGATGGAGTGGAAAAAAAAGATCGTGGACATCGATGCGACCATCATCTGCGAGAGAGATTCTCACAAGGGCATCATCATCGGCAAAGGCGGCAGTATGCTGAAAAGGATCGGTTCCAATGCCAGATACGGGATAGAAGAGCTCTGCGGGAAACAGGTCAACCTGAAGCTGTGGGTCAAGGTGAAAAAGGACTGGCGTGAGAGCGATTATCTGATCAAAAACTTCGGCTATGACGGCAAAGATATGACGGACTGAACGGATTAACAAAAATGAGTGAAATGATCGAAGTGACGGGAATGGTACTCTCGGCGGCCAATGTCATGGAAAACGATAAACGGATCACCCTTTTGACCGCGGAAAGGGGGAAACTTACGGTGTTCTGCAGGGGCGCCAAAAAGCCTACCAGCAGACTGATGGCTGCCACCAACCCTTTATGTATGGGGCGGTTTTCACTGTTTCCGGGCAAAAGCGCCTATAATCTGGGAGAGGCACATATCACCCATTATTTTGAAGAGCTCAGGAGCGATTTTGAAGGGGCTATGTACGGGATGTATTTTGCGGATGTGGCAGGCTTCTATACCGTGGAAGGGGCAGGGGAGCCGGGTGTTCTCAACCTGTTGTATGTTGCTTTGAAAGCTTTGATGAGGGAAGAGATCCCCAAGCGCCTGGTGCAGTATCTGTTCGAGATCAAAATGCTGGTGCTCCAGGGTGAATTTCCCGGCGTGACAAATCGGCGCAGTCTTTTGCCCACCACGGCGGCGGTCATCAATTTTTGCAGGGATACGGGGCTGGAGAGACTGTACAGCTTTACCGTTCCGGACGAGGTGATCAGGGAGCTGGGCAGGGAATGTGAATACTATCGCAGGGACTATATCGGGCATCATTTCAAGAGCCTGGACATCCTCAATGACGCTTTGGGAGCGTAGAAATTACAGTTGCCAATCAGGCGTATTTCTAGTATAATATATTGTCGCGTAAGGCTGTTTTGACAGCTGCGCGACAATCTTTCTTTTAAGGATCCGTGCTATGAGAATAAAGAACATGATTCCGGCTTGTCTGATGGCCGTCCTGATCCTGACAGGCTGCGGGGCGCAGCAGGCCCAGGTGCTGGATGAGACGGGTATCATCCTGGATAAAGACAGGAGAGTGACCCAGGTCATCGTCGAGAGCTTTGACCGGTCTTATTACAACGCAGATGAGCTGCGCGGTCAGATCGAGACAAAGATCACGCAGGCAGCGGGCGATAAAGACTCACCCAGGGTGAAGCTGCAAAAATTTGAGTTGAGCGAGGACGGACAGTTATCTGTCGGAATAGAATTTGCCACAGGAGACGACTATGCGTCTTTTAACGGCAAGACACTGTTTACGGGAACCGTGGATGAGGCCGCGGCCAAGGGGTACACGCTGACGGGCCTTGAGACGACGGAAGGCGAAGCCGTCGATGGCGTGAAGCTGTCCGCAGATGGAGACAAACAGATCGTCGTGTTCGAAGAAGCAATGACCGTCGTTGTTCCGGGCAGGGTGCTGTATCACAGCGACAATGTGACCGCGGACGGAGAGAAACAGGTTCATAAGGATACAGACAGCGGAAACGGTATGGTTGTGTATGAATGAAAAATAAAAGGAGAGAGACAATGGAAAAGACAATGGAGAAGATCATCGCTTTGGCAAAGGGCAGGGGATTCATCTATCCCGGCTCGGAGATTTACGGAGGGCTGGCCAATACCTGGGATTACGGCAATCTGGGTGTTGAGCTCAAGAATAATGTCAAAAAAGCCTGGTGGCAGAAATTCGTTCAGGAGAGTCCTTACAATGTGGGCGTGGACTGCGCGATCCTGATGAATCCCCAGACCTGGGTGGCATCCGGACATCTGGGCGGTTTTTCCGATCCTCTGATGGATTGCCGCGAATGTCATGAGAGATTCCGTGCCGATCAGATCATTGAGGCTTTTGCATCCGAGAATAACATTACGCTGGATAAGCCCATCGATGCTTATTCCAACGAGGAAATGAAACAGTTTATCGAAGATCACAATGTGCCCTGTCCTACCTGCGGCAAGCATAATTTTACGGATATCAGGCAGTTCAATCTGATGTTCAAGACCTTCCAGGGCGTGACGGAGGATGCCAAGAATACGGTTTATCTCCGTCCCGAGACCGCACAGGGCATTTTTGTCAACTTCAAAAATGTGCAGCGCACCAGCCGCAAGAAGATTCCCTTCGGGATTGCCCAGATCGGTAAATCCTTCAGAAATGAGATCACTCCCGGCAACTTTACCTTCCGTACCAGAGAGTTTGAGCAGATGGAACTGGAGTTTTTCTGCGAGCCCGGCACGGACCTTGAGTGGTTTGAGTATTGGAGAGCTTTTTGCCGCGACTGGCTTCTGAGCCTTGGGATCAAAGAGGGAGAGATGCGTCTGCGTGACCATGATCCGGCAGAGCTGGCCTTTTATTCCAAGGGCACGACGGATATTGAGTTCTTATTCCCCTTCGGCTGGGGTGAACTGTGGGGCATCGCGGATCGTACCGATTATGACCTGACCCAGCATCAGAATACCTCCGGTCAGGATATGAGCTATTTTGATGATACCAAAAACGAAAAATACGTACCTTACGTAATAGAGCCCTCGCTGGGAGCCGACCGTGTGGTTCTGGCATTTTTGTGCGCGGCTTACGACGAGGAAAACATCGGCACGCAGGAGAAACCGGATATACGTACCGTTCTGCATTTCCATCCGGCGCTGGCGCCGGTCAAGATCGGCGTCCTGCCTCTTTCCAAGAAACTGAACGAGGGTGCGGAGAAGATCTATCAGCAGCTGTCCCGCAGCTATAACTGTGAATTTGATGACAGAGGCAATATCGGTAAGAGATACCGCAGACAGGACGAGATCGGAACGCCTTTCTGCGTGACCTATGATTTCGATTCGGAGACTGACGGCTGTGTAACGGTGCGTTTCAGGGATTCCATGGAGCAGGAGCGTGTTGCGATCGCAGAGCTGGATACCTACTTTGCCGATAAATTTTCATTTTAATGTGAGGATATTATGAGAAAGATAACATCAAAAGAACTGAGAAAAGAATGGATCGATTTTTATGAAAAGAGAGGGCATAAGAATGTGGGCGCCGTTTCGCTGGTGTCCGACGGCTCCACCGGTGCGATGTTCAATGTAGCCGGTATGCAGCCGATCATGCCATATCTGCTGGGCCAAAAACACCCTCTCGGAACCAGGCTCTGTAATGTTCAGGGCTGCGTCAGAACCAATGATATCGACGGCGTGGGTGACAAGAGCCATCTGACCTTTTTTGAGATGATGGGTTCCTGGAGTCTGGGAGATTACTTCAAAAAAGAGAGATGCCAGTGGAGCTATGAGCTTTTGACAGAGGTTTTTCAGTTTGACAGGGATCATCTGGCGGCTACCGTTTTTGAGGGGGATGAGAACGCGCCCAGAGACGAAGAGGGCGCCAGATACAGGATCGAATCCGGCTTTAAACCGGAGAATGTTTTCTTTCTGCCCAAGGAAGATAACTGGTGGGGGCTTGAATACGGTCCCTGCGGTCCCGATTCCGAGATGTTCTATGTATCGGATGCAGAGCCCTGCGGTCCGGATTGCAAACCCGGCTGTCACTGCGGCAAATATACCGAGATCGGTAATGACGTATTCATGCAGTATGACAAACAGAAGGACGGCTCGCTTTTGCCCCTTTCCCAGAAGAACGTGGATACCGGCTGGGGACTGGAGAGAAATCTTATGTTCCTGAACGGGATCGATGATGTATATAGGACGGATCTTTTTACCGGTGTGATCGCCAGTATCGAAAAAGGCTCCGGCAAAAAATACGGAGAGGATGAAAAGCTGACCAGATCCATGAGGATCGTAGCCGATCATCTTCGTACCTCCGTTATGCTCATCGGTGATGAAGCCAGACTCCTGCCTGCAAACGGCGGTCCCGGATATGTTCTCAGGCGCCTGATCCGCAGGGCTGTCAGACATGCCAGGGTCTTAAACCTTGATACCGAACAGATTCTGTCCGCGGCAGCGGTTTATATTGATGATGTATTTGCCGACAGTTATCCGCTGCTGACTCAGAACAGATCCTTTATTCTGGATGAGCTGAAGAAAGAGATCCTTCGCTTTGAGGCAACTCTTGAAAACGGTATGAAGGAGTATAAAAAGATCCTCTCCGAGCTGGGAGATCAGAAAACCATCGACGGAAAATCGGCTTTTTATCTGTATGATACCTTCGGCTTCCCTTATGAGCTAACCGTTGAAATGGCGCAGGAAGAGGGACTGAGCGTTGATGAAGAGGGCTTTGCCCGGGCGATGGAGGCGCAGAAAAAGCAGGCCAGGGAGCATGCGAATTTCTCCCAGAAATCCGCTGAAACATCCATGTTTGATGAACTGGGCGAGGAAGTATCCACTGTATTTACCGGCTACGGACAGCTGGAGGATCAGGGTATCATCCTGGCGCTGGCAGATAACAGCAGTCTGAAGGATGAGCTTGTCGAAGGACAGGAGGGTACGCTGATCTGTGACAAAACGCCTTTTTATGCTACCAAGGGCGGGCAGGAAAGTGATACCGGCGTGATCAGAACGGCGCAGGGCGAATTTGAAGTGCTCAGCGCATCGAATCTGGCAGGAAACAGGGTAGCCCATGTGGGAAAGGTGATAAAGGGAAACTTTACAAAGGGCGAGCAGGCGACGCTTTCTGTGGATGCAGGGCGCAGAGCCGCCACCTGTAAAAACCACAGCGCCACCCATCTGATGCAGAAGGCGCTTCGTGTTGTACTGGGCGATCATGTGGAGCAGAAGGGTTCCTACCAGGATGCCGAGAGGACCAGGTTTGACTTTTCGCACAGCAGCGCATTGACCGCAGAAGAGCTGGCAAAAGTGGAGGATATGGTCAATGCCAGAATTGCCGAGGGGCTGGATGTAGTCACGCAGGAGATGTCTCTTGAGGAGGCACGCAGGACCGGTGCCATGGCGCTGTTCGGTGAGAAATACGGTGATACGGTCAGAGTGGTTTCCATGGGTGATTTCTCCGTGGAACTCTGCGGCGGTACCCATGTGGAAAATACAGGCCGCATCGGCAGCTTCAAGATCCTCTCCGAGAGCGGTGTGGCTGCGGGAGTCCGCAGGATCGAGGCGATCACAGGCGAGAACGTGACGGCTTATTATAAAAAGATGGAGGCGGAGCTTGCCGAGGCGGCAGCGCTTTTGAAGAGTAAACCGGATCAGCTGGCAGAGCGTATCCGTCATATGCAGGCTGAGATTAAGAGCCTTCAAAGTGAAAATGAATCCTTGAAGAACGCGGCAGCCAAAGATGCGCTTGGAGACGTTGCTTCACAGGTAACGGAGGTTGGCGGCGTAAAACTGCTGGCAACATCGGTTCCGGGTGTGGATATGAACGGGCTGAGAGATCTCGGTGATTCGCTGAAAGACAAGATCGGTGAAGGCGTCATCGTGCTGGCATCTGATGCAGGCGGCAAAGTAAATCTCATGGTCATGGCGACAGAGGGAGCCATTGCAAAGGGAGCGCACGCAGGCAATCTGATCAAAGCCATTGCATCCAAGGTTGGTGGTGGCGGCGGCGGACGCCCGAATATGGCACAGGCAGGAGGCAGGAATACGGCCGGTATTCCCGATGCCATAAAAGAAGCCGAAACAGCATTGGCTGCGCAGGTTGCAGGCTGAGCCGCACTTGACAAAAAAAGCAATTTTTAATAAACTGTATGAGGATTTATTGTCGATGGGGACAACAGGTTTACTTGTTGTCCTCTCTTTTTGAGGCGTCGCGGCGTCGTAGGAGCCGTATGTCCGATAAATCAAGAGGGAGAGAACGATGAATGGAGCAATGCAGGCAGTTGAATCTGTCAACGGAAAAGTAAATGGCTTTGTGTGGGGAG
>CAJOOZ010000104.1 GCA_905236705.1 uncultured Lachnospiraceae bacterium
AACCGCCATGGCCTATGGTTCGGATGCCTTTTGTCTGCAGAATGCCTATATCATTTCCATCGGAACAAGCTATGGCTCTCAGACGGTACGAGACAAGATGAAGAGCATGATCTTAGAGCATGGTGCCATCAACACGGGGTATTATGCTTCATCGATGTATGATGTTCCGGCGAATGACTGTTATTTCAATTACAATTACGGCAAGAGCACCAATCACAATATCGCGATCGTGGGATGGGATGACTCTTTTTCCAAAGATCTTTTTGCGCAGGACCATCAGCCGGACAGCGACGGAGCCTGGCTGGTGCGAAACAGCTACGGCGAGGAATCGGATAAAAAAGCCCAGGACGGATATTTCTGGATGTCTTATCAGGACTACGGTCTGCGCGCCGTGAGCGGTGGCAGCGGCAAATATGCCGTGGCCCTTGATCTGTCGCAGGCAGGCCGCTACGATAATCTGTATCAGTATGACGGTAATGCCGATTACAGGCGTTTTCCCGAGGAACCGAAAAGTGCGGGAGCCATCTTTACGGCCCGCACCAAAGGGGGAGAGAGACTCTCTGCGGTAGGGCTGGGTGTGATGAGCGAGGGCGTGGATTATACGCTTCAGATTTATACGGATGTGGAAGAGGGAAAGCCCGACAGCGGCACTTTGGCTGCCACGCAGACGGGAGAGGTGACATACGCGGGGTATCACACCATTGAACTGGCGGATCCCGTGACACTGCATGAGGGACAGACCTACGCCATTGTCTTTTCGCAGCTTGAAAAGAAAAGTGATGCATCCAGACCCATTTTGCTATCGGCCTGCACAGAACAGCGCAATCTGAAGAGCGGTTATACCTGGGATTTTGTCTCGGATACCACAGGAGACAAAACCTATTTTCAGAATGATACGGATAATCTCTGGCACGATGCCGCAGATATGATGACGGGATATCTGGATGGCAATACTTCAGGTTCAGCTGATGAGAAGGCTTTTGAAAAGGGCAGTGTGGAGGAGAGCCGCATCACCAAAGTGATAAGGTCGGACTATACATTAAGGATCAAAGGATATACCGAAAATCTGGACGAGAATGAGACGGCGGGCGGCGAAACGCAGCCCGGACAGGATGCAAAGGAAGATACCTCAAAAGAAGAAAAGGATCAAAGCAATCAGGGAGGCAGTGCGGATACTTCGGGAGGCAAAGTGCAGCCCGGGCAGGATACGCCGAAGGATACCTCAAAAGATGAGACGATCTGCCGCTCCCTGACCCTTGACAAGACAGAGGCTGTTGTGACGGCCGGTGAGGAATGCCGGCTGGTGGCATCGGCTTTATCCCTCAGTGGCAGGGCTGAAAGTGATGTGATCTGGCAGAGCTCGGATTCGCTGGTGGCCGAGGTGACGGATTATGGCCGGATCATAACCAAAAAAGCCGGAAAGGTTACGATCAAAGCCACCTGCGATCAGATGTCGGCGCAATTTCACCTGACGGTGCTGCCGAAAGCGACGGCATTTACCAGGGTCAAGCTCTCGGGGAAGACGTTGAAAACGGCTAAAGTGACCCTGAAATGGAAGAAAACGCCGGACGCGGACGGCTATATCCTGTACCGGAGCACTTACAGAAGCAGAGGCTTTAAAGTATACAGGGTGTTACAGGGAAATGCCAGCCTGGGAGGAAAGTATCAGACGCTGTACAAAAAGAAGCCCTATTATTTCAAAGTCGCATCCTACAAGACTGCCGCCGACGGCACCAGACTGGTATCGGAGCTCTCCGATGCGGGCTGTATCGTACCGGATGCGCAGGAGTTTTCGGGCAGGGCCCTCTCAGGGCATAAAAATAAATTAACCTGGAAAACGGCCGGCGTCAAAACAGGCGGATACGGGATTCTGCGCTCGCAGAAACCTTCCGGCGGCTATAAGACCATTGCCCGTATCGACGGATCCGGAAAAAAGTCATTTTCCCTGAAGGATAAGGGACTGAAAAAGGGGAAAAGCTATTATTACAGGATCAGAACCTATGTCCTCATCGGTAAGACCAGAATCTGGGGAAGGTCCATGAGCGCAATTGCGGTAAAGGCCCG
>CAJOOZ010000105.1 GCA_905236705.1 uncultured Lachnospiraceae bacterium
AAACTCCTCAAAGAAGAGATTAAGGATATCACCCTTCTTGTGATGCTCCTCATATTCTATGTGGTTCTCGTCAGCAAGCTTTCTTGCCGTCTCAAGATCCCTAACCTCATTCCAGTCAATGCCTGCATACTTTTTAACCGCATCCACCATTGTGATTCTCTCAAAAGGCTTGCCCAGATCCATCTCGATCCCATTATAGGTGATGGTGGTGGTTCCGAGAACCTCCTGCGCAACATAGCGGTACATGTTCTCCGTCAGATCCATCATGCCGTGATAATCGGTGTAGGCCTGATAGAGCTCCATCAGGGTAAACTCCGGATTGTGTCTGGTGTCCAGTCCTTCGTTTCTGAACACACGGCCGATCTCATAGACTCTCTCCAGACCACCTACAATGAGTCTCTTCAAATACAACTCCAGAGAGATACGCAGCTTCAGATCCTCATCCAGCGCGTTAAAATGTGTTTCAAAAGGTCTTGCCGCTGCCCCGCCGGCATTGGCCACCAGCATGGGAGTCTCCACCTCCATAAAGCCCTGTCCGTCCAGGTATCTGCGAATCGCGGAAATGATCTTTGATCGTTTGATAAAGGTATCCTTCACCTCCGGATTCATGATCAGATCCGTGTATCTCTGACGATAACGCAGGTCCGTATTGGTCAGCCCGTGATACTTCTCCGGCAGGATCTGAAGGGACTTTGTCAAAAGTGTAACCTTATGCACATGAACGGAGATCTCACCGGTCATGGTACGGAACACATAGCCCTCGACGCCAATGATATCGCCCACATCATATTTCTTGAATTCTGCATACGACTCTTCGCCGATGCCGTCGCGGGATACATAGATCTGGATATTCCCGGTCTTGTCCTGGATATTGGAAAAAGAGGCCTTCCCCATGATACGCTTGCTCATGATACGGCCCGCAATGCTGACATTGATCGGCTTTGCATCCATGATGGCACGCCGCTCTTCGTAATCCTGCTTGCGAAGAGGTCTTGCTTCCTCTTCGGGAAGTCCGGATACATCCACCGGCTGTCTGCCGGCCAGAAGCTCCTTTTCCAGCAGCTCATATTCTGCGGCGGCCTCCGTTGTGTGGTGACTCACATCATATCTGGTAATCACAAAGGGATCCTTTCCTGCTGCCTGCAGGTCTGCAAGCTTCTCTCTTCTGACCTTGAGAAGCTGATTGAGATCCTGCTCACCCTGTCCCTTCTGATTCTTGTTCTGGTTATTCTGCTCAGCCATTTGTTCTTCCTCTCGTTCTGGTTTCTGTGTACCGGCGTCGGTTCAGCTTGCCGGATCGCCGCTTAGGAGCTGTTCCTTACATTATACAAACACAAGCACGCCTTGGCGTGCTTGCAATAAGAATCTTACTGATCGGTGAAAAATCAGCCGCGGCTAACTATTTCTGTACCGCTTTTTCAATCCCCATAACCTTGTATTTGATCACACCACCGGGGGTCTCTACCGATACTGTCTCACCCTTTTTCCTGCCAAGGAGGGCTCTGCCTACCGGCGATTCATTGGAAATCTTGCCCTTCAGGCTGTTGGCCTCGGTAGAACCTACGATCTTGTAGGTCATCTCCTCTTTCAGTTCCAGATCTTTGATCCGTACCTTGCATCCGATGCTGATGCTGTCCAGATCCACCTCATCCTCATCGATAACTTCCGCATTTTTCAGGATCTTTTCCAGCTCTTCGATACGTGCTTCGATATCTCTCTGCTCATCCTTGGCCGCATCATACTCGGCATTCTCGGACAGATCGCCCTGCGCCCTCGCCTCTTTGATCTTTTGTGCTACTTCCTGGCGCTTGACTACCTTCAGCTCTTCCAGCTCTTCTTCGAATTTTTTTAAACCCTCATAGGTAAGGGTATGCTTTTTCTCGTCCACCTCTGACTCCTTTTCTCTTTCAAAAAACGGATATGTTTTGCTCAAGCCTTGTCTGTCAGTGATTCACAGCGAAACATATTATACTCCAGACGGTAATAACTGTCAAGTTAAGCGCCTTAGAAGGCCGTAAACAACTCTCTGACAGCGCCGGTCAGTTCCTCCATGGTCTCGATCTGATTGATGCGTCTTCTCAGTCCGGAAGAATTCGGCATTCCCGCCGAATACCAGGCGATATGGGACCGCATCTGGCGAACGGCTATATACTCTCCTTTATACTGTTCCATCAACTGCGCATGCCTGATGATCGTATCGCGCAGCTCCTGTCTGTCGGGGGATCCCGCACCGTCTTCTTTTTGCATGGCATAGGCCGCAATTTCTCTGAAGATAAAGGGATTTCCTTTGGCGCCTCTGCCAATCATAATACCGTCGCAGCCTGTTTTCATCAGCATTTTTTCTGCCGAAGCACCGTCTGTCACATCTCCGTTACCGATCACGGGTATGCTGACGGCATCCTTGACTGCGGCGATGATATCCCAGTCGGCCGTTCCGCTGTAATACTGCTCTCTGGTTCTGCCGTGGACGGCTATGGCCGCCACACCGCAGTCCTCTGCGATCCTGGCGATCTCGACAGCGTTTACATGTTCTTCATCAAATCCCTTGCGGATCTTGACGGTGACCGGTTTGTCTGTCGCCTTTACCAGCCCCGAAAGGATCTCTCTGACCAGCGCCGGCTCCTTCATCAGCGCCGATCCTTCATGGTTATTGACTACCTTGGGTACAGGACAACCCATATTAAAATCGAGGATATCGAAGGGTCTGCCTTCGATCTTTTTGGCCATTTCACTGATGATGACCGGATCATTGCCAAAGAGCTGCAGGGAAACCGGTTTTTCATCCGGATGGATCTCCATCAGGTCTTCGGTTTTTTTATTTCCGAAATAGATCGCTTTGGCGGAAACCATTTCCATACACACCATGCCGGCTCCCATCTGCGAACACAAAAGACGGAAGGGCAGATCCGTAACGCCGGCCATGGGCGCAAGGATCAGAGGGTTTTTAAGTGTGCAGTTTCCGATCTCAAGCGGCATCAAAAGTTTCTGCTTCATATCACATTTCTCTGATAGATCCTGGCCAGCCCGTCCAGCGTCAGCATAGGGTCATAATGGTCTATGAGTTCGGTCAGTTCCGAGATCATGCGTCCCAGGCCGCCCGTGGCGATGACCTTCATATCTTCCCTGCCGCTTTCTTTTTTCATCTGTCTGATAATATATTCGGTCTGACCGATCTGTCCGTATACGATACCTGCCTGCATGCTGGTCACGGTATCACCTGCCATGATGGATTCCGGTTTTACGATCTCAAAGGCAGGGAGCTTGGCTGCATTTTCCGTCAGGGCCGCTGCGCTGATCCTGATTCCGGGAGCCGTCACCCCTGCCAGAAAACATCCGTCCTCCGAGATATAATCATATGTCGTGGCAGTTCCAAAATCCAGAACCAGTACGGGACCTCCGTATTTTTCGTAGGCTGCTACCGCATCCACGACACGATCCGCTCCTGTCTCTCTGGGATTTTTGGTTTTGATCTGAATGCCTGTCCTGGTGCCGGGGCCTACTATAATGGGGGTAGTATCCAGGTATCTGATCAGTGAGCTGGTCAGTGAGTGCATGATGTTGGGCACCACGCTTGCCACAATGCTGCCATCGATATTTTCCTTGCTGACTCCGTTATTCTCCAGCAGATCTCTGATGAGGATACCATATTCATCCGAAGTCCTCTGGATCTTGGTGGTCACTCTGAAGGATGTGATCTGTTCCAGCCCTCTATACACGCCGAAAGTGATGTTTGTGTTGCCAACATCCAGAACCAGTATCATAGCCTCTTCCCTTTTACTCATCTTTATCCAGCTCCTCGATCTTCATTCCCAATATGAATACTTTGTAAAACAGTTCGATCTGCGCAAACATCTCCTGTCTGTTTCTGCGGATCTCGCCGATCAAAAGCCCCGCTGTCACTTCATCATACAACAGATCTTCTTCATCCGCCGCAGTCTCCAGCGACAGGCTTCCGTCTTTTTCAAATACCATCAGAAAAATACCGCCCGCCTCCTGCGTGAAGAGTACACTGATGATGTGCAGCTGTTCACGGATGGATTCCGGCAGCTTTTCAAAATCCTGATTAAAAAAGTATTTTTCTTCATAGGAGTTGGCACCGCATAAAACGATCCTGCCATCCTCCAGCTTATTATCATTGACTTTCATATCCCTACTTCCCATCCGGCCTGGGCAGGTTCAAAACTCTCCCGCGGTCCGGCGCCGTTTTAATTGACGTAACCGTATAGCCCTCTTACGGACACCTCGCCGGCATAGACGCAGGTAACGCTGCCGTCTTTTCTTTCCACCAGCAGTTCTCCCGACGTTGTGATCCCTCTGGATATGCCTTTGTACTCGCCTTTGGGATCCAGCACACAGACCTCCGAATTCAGGCCTGTGAGGACAGCCTCGTATTCCTCCTTCATGCCGGACAGATCCTCCGTCTCAAGAAACCGTTTGTATTCCTGTTCAAATTGATTGATACACTCTGCCGTAATGACTGATCTTTGCAGCCTTTGTTCCTGCTTTGTTTCCAGCAGCAGGCTGGTGGCTCTGTCAGTCAGCTCCCCGGGAAATTCTCTCTGACTGACATTGATCCCGACTCCGATGATCACAGAAGAGATATAATCCATTTCCATATTCATCTCTGTCAGGATGCCGCAGATCTTTTTGCCGTTTACCACTATATCATTGGGCCATTTGATCAGCGTCTTAAGACCGGTCAGCCGGCTGATGGCCTTTTGCACCGCCAGGGCCATGACAAGAGTCAGCATGGAGGCTTTCTGCGGCGAAAATTCCGGAATCAGTCCCAGCGAAAAACTGATGGATGTATCCTTCGGTGAAATCCATCCTCTGCCCCGCCGTCCCTTTCCGGCGTTCTGGTTGGCAGCCACTACCAGGATGCCGCTTTTTGGCTTTTCCTCCATCAGCCGCCTGCAGTCTGTATTGGTGGAACCGGTCTCCTCATAAAAGACAAGCTGTCTGCCCATCTGTTCCGTCGTAAGCAGGCTGCCTATCTCTTCGGCGGAAAAAACATCTCCCGATGCCACAAGCCTGTAACCTCTGTTGGGTACGGAATCGATCTGATAGCCTTCTTCCTTCAGCTTGCCCATCACTTTCCAGACAGCGGTTCTGGACACACCCAGCTCTTCGCAGAGCTGCTGGCCTGATATATAATCCCCGCTCTCCCGCAGGAGCTTTAAAATTCTACTCTTCATATCTTAGTCTGCTCCGAGTGTCGCAGCCATAACTGCCTTGATGGTATGCATGCGGTTTTCCGCTTCCTGAAATACTACAGAGCATTCGGATTCAAAAACCTCATCCGTTACCTCCAGTTCGGTGAAACCGAACTGCTCGCCTTTTTCCTTGCCGATCTGGGTCTTCAGATCGTGATAGGCCGGCAGACAATGCATAAATACCGCACCATCACCTGCCTGCTCCATGATCTTGCGGTTGACCTGATAGGGTGACAGGCGGTCGATCCTCTCTTTCCAGACTTCATCCGGCTCTCCCATGGACACCCAGACATCGGTGTAAACCACGTTCGCTCCCCTGACGCCCTCCATTGCATCCTCATAGAAACCGATCCTGGCACCGGTCTCTTTTGCCAATTCCTGACAGGTGGCGACAAGGTCCCTGTCGGGCCAGTAGCTTTCGGGGGCGCAGGCTGCAAATTCCATTCCCATCTTGGCGCAGGTCACCATCCAGGAGTTGCCCATATTGTAGCGGGCATCTCCCATATATGCCACCTTGATGCCTTCAAAGGTGCCAAAGCATTCCTGTATGGTCAAAAGATCTGCCAGCATCTGGGTAGGATGAAATTCATTGGTCAGCCCATTCCATACGGGCACACTGGCGTATTTCGCAAGTTCTTCCACGATCTCCTGGCCATAGCCCCTGTATTCGATGCCGTCAAACATACCAGAGAGGACTCTTGCCGTATCCGCTATGCTTTCTTTTTTGCTGATCTGTGAAGCGGAGGGATCCAGGTAGGTCGATCCCATTCCCAGATCGTGCGCCGCCACTTCAAAGGAACAGCGGGTCCTGGTAGATGTCTTTTCAAAGATCAGGGCTACATTTTTGCCCCGCAGATCGTCGTGCAGAATCCCCTCATGTTTTTTCTTTTTGTAAGCGGCTGCTAACTCCACCAGATATCTGATCTCCTCCGGTGTATAATCCAGCAGTTTTAAAAAGTCCCGTCCCTTCAGATCCACAGCGCCCATACGCTTACCTCCATTATCTGTCTGTGTGTTTCACGATTAAAAAATACAGTTCCATTTAACCACAAATAAATCCTGCTTGCAAGATTGAAAAGAGCAGTCCGCAGGGACCGCTCTTTATGTCTCTCATTTGAAATGCCCGTTGTCATCTCCTTATGATTTCACAACCTCTTTAAAGGTGGTGGCCAGAGATGCGATACCCTGCAGATCGGAAGGAACGATGATCTTGGTGGCCTGACCGTCTGCCATCTTGCCGAATGCCTCCAGGCTCTTAAGCTGCAGCACCGCATCGTCAGCGCCCGCTTCCTTGACCATCCGGATACCGTCTGCATTGGCCTGCTGTACTTTCATAATGGCTTCTGCCTGACCTTCCGCTTCGCGGATCATCTTTTCTTTTTGTGCCTCCGCCCTCAGGATGGCGGACTGTTTCTCTGCCTCCGCCTCAAGGATGGCAGACTCTTTTTTACCCTCTGCAACCAGAATGGTGGATTTTTTCTCACCTTCGGCTCTCAGGATCGCTTCACGTCTCTCACGCTCTGCTTTCATCTGCTTTTCCATGGCATCCTGAATGGCTGCCGGCGGAATGATGTTTTTGAGCTCCACACGGTTGACCTTGATACCCCAGGGATCCGTCGCCAGATCCAGAGTCGTGCTCATCTTGGCATTGATCACTTCACGACTTGTCAGTGTCTGATCCAGCTCCATCTCACCGATGACATTACGCAGGGTGGTGGCGGTCAGATTCTCAATGGCCATGATCGGATTCTCAACACCGTAAGCATAGAGCTTGGGATCGGTGATCTGATAAAATACGATCGTATCGATCCGCATGGTTACGTTATCTTTGGTGATCACGGCCTGCGGGGCAAAATCAGCCACCTGCTCCTTGAGCAGTACCTTGCGTGCCACACGGTCGACAAAAGGCATCTTGAAATGAATACCGACTCCCCAGGTTGCCTGATAGGCTCCGAGACGCTCAACCACGTAAGCATGCGCCTGGGGCACGATCTTGATACAGTTGACAAAGATCCAGACCAAGATAATCAGAAAAATAACGACACTGACAAAACCCTCTGCTCCCATAACAATATCCTCCTTATGTTTTACTCCTGATCTCTCAATTTTCTGACTAACAGTTTCACGCCTTCAATACCGGTTACCTGAACGACGGCGCCGGTGTGGATCTTTTCTTCATCCACCTCCGCCCTGGCCGTCCACTCTTTGCCCTGGACCAGCACTCTGCCAAGTCCCTCGATATTGTTGATATCGCTTACAACAACAGCCTGCTTGCCGATCAGAGCCTCCGTATTGGTCATTGTGCGGTTTTGGTTAAAGTACCGGAATGCAATGGGTCTGGTAAAATACAACAGCACAACGGATACGATCAGAAAGGCCGCGATCTGGACAGCCAGCGGTGCATGAACCACGGAAAGCAGAAATGCAACCAGGGAACCTGCGGCAAACCAGATGGTTGTCAGACCCATGGTGGCAAGCTCAATCACCACAAATACAACCAGAATGATCAGCCAGATCATTGATTCAGACAGGTTCATCGCCAACATTTCCATCCATCCTTTCAGTCCGCGGTAAAACTTTCTCTTTTCGTTACCAACGCTCTTTACATCATACTATTTATTATGTTTTCAGTCAACTTACGTGCAAAAAAAGACTTCCGGCCTGCATAGCCGAAAGTCTTGTGTCACTTCATTGTCCGGTTTTACCAGAAGTTGTGATTGCCAATCTGGACACCGCTGCCGGATCTGCCAAAGTGGGTCGCACCGCCTACATTGCTCTGACCGCCGATGGCTGCCTGCGCTGCCTGAACACAGGATGAGGAAGGACCGGATGCAAGCACGCCGGCTACTCTTCCGTTGGTTGCAGGCGGGAACTGGGAGGGCTGATTGATCACGCCGCTCACGCTGCCGGGATAGGAACCACTGCGAACACGGTTCATCACCACCGCACCGACTGCCAACTGGCCTTCATATGATTCACGACCTGCTTCACACTGGATCAGCGCTGCCAACAGCATCACGTCATTGGATGCGCTCGCTACAGCTCCCTGATCGGTGGTTGTGGTCTTCGATGATTTCTTCTTTTTCTCTTTTTCTTTGGCTGCTGCCTCGGATGCCGCCTTTTCGGCTTTTGCCTTCTCCTCAGCCTCTATCTGCTCTACCGTTTTGCCACTGGGCACTGAATAGGTCAGATCCACATATTCGGAAGATACATATCCTGTCTGTCCGTCATATTTCACGGAAACCCAATCGCCCTGATCCTCAATTCCGCTCAGCACCTCACCGCCGGCGATCAGATCCAGAACACCTGCCTCTTCATCGGCATCCATCCGAATCCGGAGCGTATCGGTGGTAACTCTGGCTTCCATCGTAACAACCTGATCATAAAGCGCCCTGGCTTCTTCTCCGAATAATAAAAACTCATCCTTGGCCCAGCCCGTAAGCTCTCCGCTCTGAATCCTGGTCCAGCCGTCTCTCTGCTCCAGAATGGTGCCGCCGCAGTTGGCATAGAGCTTGCCTGCGATGGCCGCATCCTCTGTCGGCTCAACCCTGACATTCACCGCATCCGCAACATTCGCCATGGCGATCTGCTCTGTCTCTTCCTGATCCGTTTCGATCATGATCAGATCGTCCTGTGTCATGAGCTCTCCCTCATCGGCCAGAGCATCTCCGGCTCCTTCGGGTTCATCCGTAACAATCTCACCAAGCTCTGCATCACCGACAGTACCGGTCAGGACATTGTGCACACCTGCACCAAACTCATCGGTTGTCTGATTCTTGGCCTCTGTCTCATTAACTGCTGCAAAAAGACTGCCGACGCCCGCATGCAGACCGGCATCCGTCTCATCAGCCAGAATAGCCCCGGGAGTAAGTCCCAGTATAACGACTGTAAGAAGCGCAATCCCTATTCTGTTTTTATCATGAAGTAAAGTCTTCATCCTGAACCTCTGACATGTCGTGTAACAACTTTGTAACATTTCGTAAACGTATCTTAACAGAATGCATAATAATTGTCAAATTTTGAGACCTGAAAATGATGTTTGCACAGAAAAAAAGACAATCCGGGACTGTAAAACAGAAGATATAGTGAAAAAAGAGAAAAGGATACTAAATATAGACAGGGAAAATCAGCCTGTATCACAGACAATTCTTCCTGCGACGCGCTTCATATAGAAGTAACGCAGCGGAAACCGCGGCATTCAGGGATTCCGTCATGCCCTCCATGGGAATCCTGATCCGCCCGTCGGCTCCTTCGATGGTTGCGGGCAGAAGTCCGTTTCCTTCATTTCCGATCAGGATAGCCACTGCGCCGGCGTAATCGGCTTTTGTGTAATCCTCGGAATCTGCGCCAAGGCTGGCTGCCAGAGAACGGATCTGTCTTTTTTTCAATTCCGGCATCAGTTCATTCATGTCGTCATAGACTGAAAAGGGCACGCGGTACATGGCGCCCATGGTAGAGCGGACGACCTTGGGATTGAAGGGATCGACGCAGTCTTTGGACAGCAGAACGCCACAGGCCCCCGCTGCCTCAGCGGTCCTGAGCATGGTCCCCAGATTACCCGGATCCTGGATATTCTCAAGCACCAGAAGAACGCCTCCTGTCCCGGCTGCGTTTTCAAGCAGCTGTCCCGGAGCATAAACCGGCTGTCTTACCACTGCGCAGATCCCCTGGGGATGCACGGTATCGGACATTTTTGCAAACACGGTATCCGAAACCAGTACCGGCTCCATCGGTCTGCCTTTTTCGGCAAGTTCCCGCAACACTTTTCCGGCTTCCTCTTTTTTGGAAAAGCTCTCCGAAAAAAGCAGTTTTTCCAAAAGCTGCGGCGGCGTTTCCCGCACCATCCGGCTTCCTTCCGCAACAAAAAGACCGCTCCTTGCCCTTTCGCGAGAGCGGTCTTTTAAAGCCGTTATCTGTCTGATCTGTTGATTGGTATTCGTTGTGATCATGGTTATCTCGAAAGCAGTCGGCTGACCTGGTATTCGTACTCGTCTATATCCTTGTGCATCTCCAGAGCCTCATCGATATCAAAGTCCTGGAATTTGCCGTCCATGTGACCGATCACGCGGTTGGTCTTGCCTTCACAGATGATATCCGCAGCCATGGCTCCCATGATGGATGCATAAAAACGATCCTTGCAGGTGGGATTTCCGCCCCTTTGCATATATCCCAGAATGGTTGCCCTGGTCTCCATTCCGGTAGCCGCCTCGATCCGGCGCGCCATGGAGGTGGAGTGTCCGATGCCTTCCGCATTGATGATAATATGGTGGGTCTTGCCTTTTCTCCGGCTGTCTATGATATTATTGATGATCGCCTGTTCGTTGTAATCATATTTTTCGGGGAGCAGGATATCTTCGGCGCCGTTGGCCACGCCGCACCACAGCGCGATATAGCCGGCGTTCCGCCCCATCACCTCAATGATGGAACATCTCTCATGGGAAGAGGATGTATCCCTGACCTTGTCTATGGCCTGCATAGCCGTATTGATGGCGGTATCAAAACCGATGGTATAATCCGTACATGCAATATCCAGATCGATGGTACCCGGCAGCCCTATGGTATTGATCCCCTGTTTGGAAAGCGCCTGCGCGCCGCGATAGGAACCGTCTCCACCGATCACTACGATCCCGTCGATCCCGTGTTTTCTGCAGATCTGGGCTGCGGCCTGCTGACCCTCCAGCGTTCTGAACTCGCTGCATCTGGCTGTCCCCAGGATCGTACCGCCCCGCTGAATCGTGTCCGAGACATCATGCCTTTCCATATCAAAAAAATCTTCATTTAAAAGACCCTGGTATCCTCTTTTGATCCCCTTTACCTTGACCCCGTTTCCCAGCGCCTTTCTGGCTACTGCGCGGATCGCCGCATTCATGCCCGGCGCATCGCCGCCGCTTGTCAATATCCCTATGGTTTTAATCTGCTTTTTTGCCACTTTTCCACCCTCGCTTGCATTTCTTGAAAACATCCAAGGATATTATGCCTTATTTAGCCCGCCTTCGCAAGTTTATTTTTTTTCGATTCCGTCTGATCCTATCTGACCGTCAGAGCCTGCTTGCCGAACGCCTTGCCCAATACGGCAAGGAGATTTTCCGTGATCTGTATGTTTTCGTTTGGCGGAAGCTGCTTATAGACATTCTCTGCCTTGCAGACGATCATCACCCGGTCCCTGCCCTCCGAATCCGCCAGAAGACTCTTCAGCTGATCCGCATGCTGCATATAGGTATTTTTATCCTCGAACGTAATCACAAGCTGCCGGGGCATATCCGAAAAAGAACAGATCTCGGACGCGATCACTTTACCGTCCTTTTCCTCTTCCAGCTGGGCTTTGCCTTTGACAAAGAGTCTGTCGTTGTTGTCAAGCAGACTCTTGTATTTTTCATATTCCCTGGGAAAGACAATGACTTCCACGCTTCCCACCAGATCCTCGATGGTGATAAAAGCCATCACCTTGTCGGTTTTGGTATACTTGATGGTTTTCTCGCCCAGAAGACCGCCGATGACCACCTGCTGTCCGTCCTCCACTTTACGCTCCGTCTCTTCGAATCCCGCAGAAGTTCCCTCCTGTTGTTCTTCCTGATCCGGTGCATAAAAATCGGTACTTCTGGCGGTGATGCGCCTCAGCAGAAAATCTCTCTCCTCATCCAGCGGATGCCCGCTGATATAAAAGCCCGCCACTTCCTTTTCATAAGCCAGAAGCTCTGCTTTTTCAAACTCTTCCACCTCGGGAAGGTGGAACTCAAATGCCGATCTGTCTTTTTCTTCTACCAGATCAAACAGGTTCATCTGACCGGCAAAGTTGTCCTTTTTACTCTTGCTCAAACGATCCATGATATCATTGTAAGCATAGAAAAACTGGCGGCGATTCCCCGGAAAACAGTCAAAAGCCCCCGATTTGATCAGATTTTCCACCACTTTTTTGTTGACATTTTTATCAATGCAGCGGGAAATAAAATCCTGTAGCGATCTGTATTCACCGGACAGCTCGCGCTCACCGATGATCTCATCGATCACGGAGGCTCCGATGGATTTCAGTGCCGTCAGCGCAAACCGGATCTTGCCATCTTCGACAGAGAAAGCAGCCCTGGAACGGTTTACATCCGGCGGCAGGATCTCGATCCCCATCTGTTTGCACTTCTGAATATACTCTACCACTTTAGTAGAGTTATCCGATACGGAGGTCATCAGAGAAGCCATGAACTCTACCGGATAATAATACTTCAAAAAGGCAGTCTGCATGGCGACCACAGCGTAACAGGCCGCATGGGATTTATTGAATGCATATCTGGCAAAATCCATCATCTCATCATAGATCTTATTGGCCACATCCTCCGGAATGCCCTTTGCCACACAGCCGGGTACGTTCTCATCAGCATTTCCGTACACAAAATTGGCACGCTCTTTTTCCATGACGGACTGTTTCTTTTTACTCATGGCACGGCGGACCAGATCGCTGCGCCCCATCGTATAGCCGCCCAGATCCCGCACGATCTGCATCACCTGTTCCTGATATACGATACAGCCATAGGTGGGCTTCAGGATGGGTTCGAGAAGCGGCGTTTCATAAACCACGCTGTCAGGGTTGTTTTTGCCCCGTATATATTGCGGGATAAAATCCATCGGTCCGGGACGATACAGAGAGATGCCGGCAATGACATCCTCCAGGGAACCGGGACGAAGTTCCTTCATAAAGTTCTTCATTCCCGCGCTTTCAAGCTGGAAAATCCCGTCTGTCTTGCCTGTACTGATGTAGGCCAGAACCTTCTTGTCGTCAAAGTCGATCCTGCCCGGGTCGATGTCCACTCCCCTGCTGTCATGGATCAGCTTTACGGCATCCTGGATCACGGTCAGGTTTCTCAGCCCCAGAAAGTCCATCTTGAGAAGTCCCAGTTCTTCTATGGTGGTCATGGTAAACTGTGTCGTGATGCCACCGTCGGCTCCTCTGGACAAGGGCACGAAATCATCCGCTCTGCGGGGACAGATCACGACGCCGGCGGCATGTATGGAACTGTGTCTGGGCAGCCCTTCGAGGCGCTTGCACATATCGATGAGCTCATGGACCTGCGGATCCGTTTCATATTCATTTTTAAAATCCGGATTGATGCTCAGTGCCCTGTCCAGGGTGATCCCCAGCTCATTCGGAACCATTTTGGCAAGACGGTCCGCCTCGGCATAGGGAATATCCATGGCCCTGCCCACATCCCGTATCACGCCTTTGGCCAGCATGCTGCCGAAGGTGACGATCTGTACCACCTTTTCGTCTCCGTATTTGCGGCGGACATAATCAATGACTTCCTGCCGCCTTTGGGGATCAAAGTCCACATCGATATCGGGCATGGTCACGCGCTCGGGATTTAAAAAACGCTCAAACAGCAGATTGTATCTGATGGGATCGATATCCGTAATCCTGAGACAATAAGAAACAATGGCGCCCGCCGCGCTGCCGCGTCCCGGTCCCACTGCGATCCCGTGCTGCTTGGCATAATTGATAAAATCCCAAACGATCAGAAAATAATCCACAAATCCCATCTCTTTGATGGTCGAAAGCTCATAATCCAGTCTCGCCTTCAGATCTGCGTGATTTTCGGGATAGCGTTCCCGCAGCCCTTTTTCACAGAGTTTGTTCAGATAGCTCCAGGCAGTCTCCCCTTCCGGCACCGGAAACTTCGGCAGTTTGTGATTGCCGAATTCAATGTCCACATGACATCTGTCCGCAATCTTCTGTGTATTATCCAGCGCCTCCTGTGCATAGGGAAAAATGTCGCGCATTTCCGCTTCGCTCTTGATATAATACTGACCGCCGTCGTACCGCAGCCGGTTTTCATCCTGTACCTTTTTTCCGGTCTGGATGCAGAGCAGGATATCATGTGCGCGGGCATCATCCGCATAAGTATAATGCACATCATTGGTGGCCACCAGTGGGATATTCAGCTCGCTGCTCAAAGACAAAAGCACGCTGTTGACGGTCTGCTGTGCAGAGATTCCGTGATCCTGGAGCTCCAGATAATAATTGCCCTTGCCGAAGATCTCCTGATATTCCAGCGCCATGGCACCGGCCTCTTCTATAAAGCCTCTCTGGATCAGCCTGGGCACCTCTCCCGCCAGGCAGGCCGAAAGGGCAATGATCCCTGTATGATATTTTCTGAGGATCTCTTTGTCCACCCGGGGCTTGTAATAATACCCTTCGGTAAAACCTGCGGAGACGATCTTCATCAGATTATCATAACCCTCATTGTTCTCCGCCAGAAGGACGAGATGATGGTATCTTTCGTCTCCGCCCGGCTCCTTGTCAAATCTTGATCCGGGCGCCACATAAACCTCACAGCCGATGATGGGATTGATCCCTTCAGCCCTGGCTGCCCTGTAAAAATCGATCACGCCGTACATTACGCCGTGGTCCGTGATGGCGCAGGCGTTCATTCCAAGCTCCTTCACGCGTTTTACGCACTCACTGATCTTGTTGGAGCCGTCCAGAAGACTGTATTCGGTATGTACGTGCAAATGAGTGAAGGACATATTTTCTCTCCCGTTTCAATCAGCATTTCCGATTTGACAAAAACCCCCCGATATCTCCTCATCTGTGGTGATATCAGGGAGTCCTTATTTCAAAATCCGCAGTTCCCGGCTGTCAGATTCCCGCTGCAGCTTTCAGGCTGTCCGCTCTGTCGGTCTTCTCCCAGGGCAGATCGATATCGGTTCTGCCGAAATGACCGTAGGCCGCTGTCTGGCGATAAATGGGTCTGCGCAGATCCAGCATTTTGATGATGCCGGCAGGACGAAAATCAAAGTTGTCCCTGAGGATCTCAACGAGTTTTTCATCGGACACTTTTCCCGTTCCGAAGGTATCTGCCATGATGGAGGTAGGCTGTGCCACACCGATGGCATATGACAACTGGATCTCGCATTTTTCAGCCAATCCTGCCGCCACAACATTTTTCGCCGCATAACGGGCCGCGTAAGCTGCGCTTCTGTCCACCTTGGTGCAGTCCTTGCCGGAAAAGGCGCCGCCGCCGTGACGGGCATAACCGCCATAGGTGTCCACGATGATCTTGCGTCCGGTCAGACCCGCATCTCCGTGGGGACCACCGATCACAAACCGTCCGGTGGGGTTGATATAGAACCTGGTATCCGCATCTACCATCTCTTTTGGCAGTACCGGATCAAATACATATTTTTTGATATCTGCATGGATCTGCTCCTGACTCACCTCGGGACTGTGCTGGGTCGACAAAACCACGGCCTCCAGACGGATGGGTTTGCCGTTTTCATCATATTCCACGGATACCTGACTCTTGCCGTCGGGACGCAGATAGGGGAGGGTTCCGTCTTTTCTGACCTCTGTCAGCTTCAAAGCAAGTTTATGAGCCAGTGAAATGGGATAGGGCATCAGCTCGGGTGTCTCATTGGTAGCATAGCCGAACATCATACCCTGATCACCTGCACCGATGGCCTCCAGCTGTTCGTCCGACATCTTATTCTCTCTTGCTTCCAGCGCCTTATCAACGCCCATGGCAATATCCGGCGACTGCTGATCCAATGCCACAAACACTGCGCTGCCGTCAGCATCAAAGCCCATATCGCCGCCCGTATAACCGATCTCGCGGATCGTTTCTCTGACGATGGACTGTACATCCAGCCTGGCCTTGGTGGTGATCTCGCCTGTCACCAGTGCAAAACCGGTACAAACTGCCGTCTCACAGGCCACACGGCTCATTGGATCCTCTGCCATGCATGCATCCAGCACAGCGTCTGAAATGGCATCGCAGACCTTGTCGGGATGCCCCTCCGTTACCGATTCGGAAGTAAATAATCTTTTCTCCATTTTGTCTCTCCTTTGTTCAAAACCAGACATTGCAAAAACTCTTATGCGGTCCTGCACATAAAACAAAAGATCCGCAATAAGCGGACCAAAAAAACCATGATCCTCTTATTGTTCGGTGAGTTGTGTCCTCATCGCTCAGGGGTGGCACCTTCCCATGCGGGGGTTGCCGTGGCTTCACAGGTCCTATGTACCTCCACCACTCTGAATAAGAGTCTGCAGATCTGTTTACTTTTGTAACAATTTCTCACTACAGTTCCATAACAAATTAAATATACCCTCTTTCCCTGACTTCGTCAACTCAGATTGACATTTTTATTATTTCTTAATATACTGATAACAGACTATAACTTGGTAGTTGGCAGTCAAAATATGAGATCCAGTTTGGGGAATATATGAAATCATACTCACTGAAACCGGCTAATCCCAGAATGAAAAGAGTTCCTCTTGCGAGCCTTGTTCCCGGAATGGTAACAAGTGAGGATGTCTATACTCCAAACAACCAGCTGATCGTTCCCAAACAGACTACGCTGACGGATAAACTCATTGCCAAGCTGGAGCTCTATTCCATTCTGAACGTGCGCATCGACGAGATCGAGACCGAAGAACGCCGGAAAAAAAATCCGGCAGCTTCCAAAATATCCAGAGCATCCGAGGTGGAGGTTCAGGAGCCGGAGGGTCAGTCTTATTCCGAGATCATAAAATCCAGTCCCGAATTTGTTGAGTTTCAGGCCAATTTTGATGAAGCCATCGATGGGTTCAAAAGTTCCATGAATGCCATTTTGGAACAGGGTGAACCGATTGATGTCAATGAGATTTTTCACAATACCATCGACACCTTTGATATGGAAAAAAACTCCAGCTTCGGATTTTTCCATATCCTTCAGAATATGCGTCAGTATGACGATCTGACCTATGCCCACAGTCTGAATGTAGCCCTGATCAGTAATGTCCTGGCCGGCTGGCTTCACTTTTCGCCGGAGGAACAGAAGCTTACGACTCTCTGCGGGCTGTTCCATGACATCGGCAAGCTGACCATTCCCGATTCCATCACCAAAAAGCCGGACAAACTGACCGATGAAGAATACAAGATCATGAAAAACCATACCGTGGCGGGGTTTCAGCTTCTGCAGGACCAGGATGTGGATGACCACATCAAAAATGCCGCCCTGATGCATCATGAAAAATGCGACGGCACCGGCTATCCTCTGGGACTTCAGGGGAATCAGATCGACAAATTTGCCAAGATCGTTGCCATCGCGGATGTATACGATGCCATGACAGCCGCCCGTGTTTACCGTGGTCCCATGTGCCCCTTTACCGTAGTGGAGATCTTTGAAAAAGAGGGTCTGCAATGCTATGAACCGGAGTACATTCTCTGCTTTCTGGAAAACGTGGTCATGACCTTTGTCAACAACCGCGTCAAGCTGACCAACGGACTCATCGGAGACATTGTCTATATCAATAAGCAGCATCTGTCCAAGCCCATGGTGCAATGCGGCAGCCAGTTCGTCGATCTGGCTCAGGAAAAAGACGTTTCCATAGAATCTTTCGTATAGGCAATCTTGTGATAAATAAAACCGGCTGATCAGCCGGTTTTTAACTGGAATTTTTTCACTTCTCTTTCGCTGGCAACCTTTTCGATCTGCGCTCCCAAACCCTGCAATTTGATATCGAAATCCTCGTAGCCGCGCTCCACGTAATATATGTCATCAACCACCGTGATGCCCTCTGCGGCCAGTCCCGCGATGACTAATGCCGCACCTGCTCTCAGATCCGGTGCCGAGATCCTGGCACCCGTGTATTTTGTCACTCCGTCAATGATAGCGGTGTTGCCTTCTACTTTGATATTGGCGCCCATCTTGGCCAGCTCGTCCACATACTTGAAACGATTCTCAAAAATACTCTCCGTTACAATGCTGGTGCCTTCAGACAATGCCAGTGTTGTAGTAATCTGAGGCTGCATATCCGTGGGAAATCCGGGATATGCCAGCGTCTTGACATGTGTATGGGATAACGGACCCGAGGACACTACCCTGACCTCATCATCGGATTCTTCCACTTCACAGCCCAGCTCGATCAGCTTGGCGGTAATGGATTCCAGATGCTTGGGGATCACGTTTCTGACCGTCACATCACCTCTGGTGGCCGCTGCCGCAAACATGAACGTACCGGCCTCGATCTGATCGGGTATCACGGAATACTCGGTCTTGTGGAGTTTCTCCACGCCGCGGATCCGGATCACATCCGTACCCGCTCCCTTGATATTGGCTCCCATGGAGTTCAGGAAGTTGGCAAGGTCTACCACATGGGGTTCCTTTGCCGCATTCTCTATGATCGTGCGCCCTTCCGCCAGAGCCGCTGCCATCATGATATTGATGGTGGCTCCAACAGTGACCACATCCATGTAGATATGTCGTCCCGTCAGCTTTTCCGCCTCTGCGATCACTCTGCCATGGGCGATCCTGACATTGGCTCCCAACGCCCGAAACCCCTTGATATGCTGGTCAATGGGTCTGGAACCGATATTACAGCCACCCGGCAGAGCCACCTCTGCTCTTTTGTATTTTCCAAGCAGAGCACCCAGCAGATAATAGGACGCCCTTATTTTCTTGATATATTCATTTTCAACCAGCAGATCCTGTATGCCTGCTGCATTAATGACCACTGTGTGCCGGTCCTTTCGGTCGATTCGAACACCGATCTCCTCCATCGCCTGGATCAGAACATTGATATCCCTGACATCCGGAAGGTTCTCGATGGTCACCGTTTCATCGGTCATGACCGAAGCCGCCAAAATAGCCAATGCTGCATTTTTGGCTCCGCCGATCTCGACTTCTCCGACAAGGGGAGTACCTCCCCTGATCACATATTGCTCCATGATTCACCTCATCGGGTTTTTTCCATACATGATAAATTATATACCCAAGATATAGTATTTGTAAACCTCTAATTGATAATCGACAGCGGATTGACGGCCGCCCCGTTTTCGAGAATCTCAAAATGAATATGCGGTCCCGTACTGCGTCCCGTATTTCCGGACAGGGCGATCTTTTGCCCCTGGGAGACTCTGTCACCGGGCTTTACCAGGATCTTGGACAGATGCCCGTAGCGTGTCTGCCTGCCGTCCGCATGGCTGATGTAGACCACATATCCGTAGCCACTGCCCCATCCCGCTCTTTCCACTACACCGCCGGAGGATGCCATGACCGCCGTTCCCACAGGAGTTGCCCAGTCGATTCCTTTATGATAGGTGGATGCGCCCTTTTTCGGCGCTGTCCGTCTGCCGAAGCCCGATGAAATGCGCCCGCCGGAAATGGGCTTGATATAGGTGGGCGGGATCCTGGTCCCCACTTCCACGATCTTGGGCACGGCCGGGTATGTAACCTCTTCCATCAGGATCTCGGTTTCAGTCTCCTTCTGATTCCGATAGGACTTCAGGGCCGCCACCTTGCGGTGACCTGCCGAGGGGTTCTGGCGCACTTCTTTATCCGTGGTATACCAGTCATCATTGTAGATATATTCGATCTCGGCTTCATAATCTTCTTCGTAATACTGTTCTTCCTTGCGTTCGATGGAAAGCGCAGGCACCGGCGATGTGATGATCAGCTCCTGATCCGCTCGGATCGTGGAGTTCTCATCCTCAAGGCTCTCATTTAAGGCAATCAGGGTATCCAGCGGCGTTTCCGTCTCAATGGCGATCTCCGAGAGGGTATCTCCCGGCTGTACCTTGTATATCTTCTGTTCTGCCTGAAGCTCCGTCAACAGCCCCAGCGCCTCTTCTTCTCCCGTCAGTTCGGCGTCGGACAAATATGACTCCGTCACCTCGATCTGGTCTCCGAAAGACATTTCCTTGAGTCCGTAATCAAATGCATCAAACCCTGTCCTGCCGCTGGCTCCTTCCGTATCCTCGGGATCGATCCTTATTCCAGCTCCGGCGGCCGACTGTATCATCTCATTTTTCTCCACCTCACCCGCAGAAACGGTACGGGCCGTCATGACATTGATCTGTCTGTCCGGATCGGGGATCAGCTCTACCAGAAAGCTTTCTTTGTCCTGATAAACATCCAGGGCACTCTGCAGGATCCTTTCCACACTGTCGAGGCTCCGGACGCTGACGATGGTCTGTCCCACCTTGACGGAATACGCAGGCCGGTCTGTGGGTATACGGCTCTCTCTCAACAGTTGTTCCATATTTTCCGTCATCTCATCCTCATCGGTGAAATGCGCAAAGTTGTCCCTTCTGCCTTCGATCACCAGCTCCGGATCTGCCAGAAGCATTTCCCCGCTTTCCGATGCAACATTTTTCCGGGCCTGAAGCAGGAGATCATCCACCCGCTCCGGGCTTCTCAGCCGTCCCAGGGTCTGTCCGTTTGCCATGACCTCAAAAACCGTATCGCCAGCGGGTTTATAAGGGGTAAACTGGGGCAGCAAAAACAGGGCTAAGACCGAAATCAAAGCCACTGTTTTTAAATGCACAAGTTTCATTCTGTTGTGGAAACGTGTCAGATAATTCATTAGAATACAATACCAAGCATCTGCAGAATGGTAAGCGCCAGAGACGCCATTGAAAACAGACAGGTCACGATCACCAGAGGCTTCAGTCCGCGGGTCGAGCCCGATTTCTTCTCTACTGCCTCGAGCCTTTCACCGATATCCCTGCTGCGCGCGCTGACGGTCTCCATGACCACTGACTGTACATTCCGATATACCTTCACATCCTCTTTATGGATAAAATCTTCGGTTTTCTTTTCTACTTCATCCAAATAGACACGCAGACTCACTACCAGTTCCTTGATCTGATCCAGGGTCTGCTCCGTCTTTTTGCTCTCCTCTCCGGCGATAACTCGCAGCTCCTCTTTCAGCGAAGAAAAATCTACATTGGAGATTCCTTCGCCTACGGAATCTATCTTGCCGGCAAGCAGATTCTTGTTCTGCTCCGCCACATTCTCGATCTCGCTGAGGATTGCTTCGATCTCATAAACAAAACCGGGCTTTTCAGACTGGCCGGCGGATCGATTGTTCAGTTCCTCGATGGCAGACATGATCTGATCATTCTGCTTCGCGATATTCTGCTCCGCTACGCTGCTTTTTTCAAAGATCTTATTCTCAAGGTCCGACTGCATCCCCTGCAGCTGCTCCAGAAAAGCCGTCTGGGAGCCTGCAAGCTGCTCCACATTCTGAAGCTGCTGCTGCATAAGAGACATGCTCTGCCATACTTCCGTCTGCCAGCTGTTAGGCCGGCTCTGTGCCTCCAGATTCTGTCTCATCATGTCCGCCAGCTTATTGTTGTGCTCGGACTGCATTTCCTGAAATGCCAGAAGCGAACTTTCCAGAGACTCAATATTCTGCAGCTCCACATGAAGCTGGCTTAGTCCCTGGTACATTTCCCGCTCCCAGCCGGTGCCTCCGTCAAGAGCATTTTGGGCGCCCGCCTCGTCATCCGAACGGATCTGATCATCTGCGGCTTCGGAAATCCGGCTCAAAGCGGACTCATACTCTTCCAGCCTCTCAATGGATAAAGCTGCCATCTGGGAGATCTGCTCGGAGATTTCGGCCGTCTTGAGATTCAGACGTCGCACTTCCGAAATAACTTCGGTCTGCTGCTCATTCTGCTGCCTGAGCTCTTCCATCTGTCTGGCCTCTGCCTCGCCGTTGGCGCGGATCAGCTCGCCCGCATGAAACCGGTTTGAAAGCTTATCCATAAAGTTGTCCATGCGTACCCCTCCTCCTTTGTGCAAATTGCACAAATAAAAAGCAAATCTTTTTATGGCTTTTGTGTATATTAACCATTTCTTTACATCTTGTTCATAGTTTGTTCATATTCTCTTGTTAGGATATATACAAGTTAAACAAATCCTTTTCTTCTCGAATTTTTCAAAGATATTTTTTTCATAATAGCCGCGGAGCCGAAAGGTTTCGCGGCACTCCTCATTTCAGGGCCTTTATCTCTTCATTCAGGGACAGCATTTTGGCATCCAGATCCGATACCATCATGGCACACTCCACCAGTTCTCTTTTGATATGCTCCGGTGCATTTCCTTCAAATTTGTAATGGATCTTGTGTTCCAGAGAAGCCCAGAAATCCATGGCAACGGTACGGATCTGTATCTCCACCTTGACATCCAGTATCCTGTCCGACAAAAAGACCGGCACCGTAACGATCAGATGGTAGCTTTTGTAACCGCTTGACTTGGGATTCAGGATATAATCCTTGACGGATACGACCTTGATGTCATCCTGATTGATCAGCATCTCGGCAATCCTGTAGATATCCGAAGTAAATGAGCATATCACGCGGATGCCGGCGATATCATTGACATATTTGACCATATTCTGTATGGTGGCGTCGTAACCGTTTTTTTTCAGTTTTTTGACAATGCTTTCCGAAGTTTTGATCCTTGATTTGATATGTTCAATAGGATTGTACTGATGTACATGCGCAAACTCGTCATTCAGGATCTCCAGCTTGGTGCCGATCTCCTTCAGCGCAGAATTATACACCAGTTGTACCTCTTCCCAACTGTCAACATCGTCCTTCATATCGGGTATATATTCCATATATTGCTCCTGCCGAATCTTCAATCATCCTCGATCACTTCGATCTCCAGATAATCAAATGGTATTTCCTCGATAAAATGATCCTGATAAAAACGGGCCCTGGCATTTAGCTGAAATTCCCTTATGGTCTTATCCAGCCAGATCGGCTTTGCCAGATCAAATTCTCTGCAGGCCGACTCCAGCGCCGCAAACACCTTTTGCGTCCGCCGCCGCTGCGAGTCGTCACATATAACGGTATCCCGCAGAAGATGACCTTCTTTAAACTGCTTGGCCCAGAGTCTGAACATCAGGCTTCCTCGAATCCGTTGGGATTGTTTTTCTGCCACCTCCAGGCGTCTTCACACATCTTTTTGATATCGCGCTCTGCAGCCCATCCAAGCTCTTTGCCTGCCAGAGAGGGATCCGCATAATTGGTGGCAATATCTCCTGCCCTGCGGGGACGGATCTCATAGGGAATGCTCACGCCCGTTGCCGCTTCAAAGTTGTGTACGATATCCAGCACGCTGTAGCCCGTACCCGTACCGAGATTGTAGATCTTAAGACCCGGATTTTCCTCCAGCTTGGCTACGCTCTTTACATGGCCGATGGCCAGATCCACTACATGGATATAATCTCTGACACCTGTTCCGTCAGGCGTATCATAGTCGTCTCCGAACACGCCCAGTTTTTCCAGTTTGCCCACTGCCACCTGGGTGATATACGGCATCAGATTATTGGGAATACCGTTGGGATTTTCACCGATCCTGCCGCTCTCATGGGCTCCGATGGGATTGAAATAACGAAGCAGGATCACATTCCACTCCTTGTCAGCTTTCTGGATATCCATCAGGATCTGCTCCAGCATACTCTTGGTCTGACCGTAAGGATTGGTGATCTCGCCTTTGGGACAGTTTTCGGTCACGGGTATCTCGGCAGGCACGCCGTAAACGGTAGCGGAAGATGAGAAAATAATATTCTTGCAGCCGTTCTTTCGCATGACATCAAACAAAACGAGAGATCCTGCGATATTGTTGTGATAATATTCCCAGGGTTTCTCCACCGATTCGCCCACCGCCTTAAGTCCGGCAAAATGGATCACGGAATCAATACTGTTTTCGGCAAAAATACGCTCCGTACCCTCTCTGTCCAGAATATCCGTCTGATAGAATTTAACTTTTTTGCCGGTAATCTCGGCAACCCTGTCAAGCGACTGTGCGCTGGAATTGGACAGGTTATCCATAACAACAACTTCATAGCCTGCATTTTGCAGTTCAACCACTGTGTGACTGCCGATAAAGCCGGCACCGCCCGTTACTAAAATAGCCATATCTTACTCTCCTTATGTAATAATTTGTTGGTATTTTACAAAAACTCCACCCCATGCTCAGCGGCATACGCAATATCCGCCTCGGGCCAGATAGAGGCCTGCACTTCGCCCAGATGCGCCTTGCGCAGGAAGAACATACAGATCCTGGACTGTCCGATGCCGCCGCCTATAGTGTAGGGGAGCTTTTTCTCCAGCAGTGCCTTCTGGAACGGCAATTCGGCGCGCTCCATAACGCCGGCCTTTTCAAGCTGCTCCATCAGGGATACTTCATCCACTCGTATTCCCATGGAGGACAGTTCCAGCGCACTGTCAAGAACAGGATAATAAACGATGATATCACCGTTCAGTTTCCAGTCGTCATAGTCGGGAGCTCTGCCGTCATGCGGCTCACCGTTGCTGAGTTTGTCACCGATCTGCATCAAAAAGATCGCGCCATACTCTTTGGCCGCCTCTCTCTCCCTCTCCTTGACTGTCAGATCGGGGTAACGATCAAGCAGCTCCTGCGTGGTGATAAAAGTAATCTCCTCCGGCAGAAAGCACTCCACATAATGATATTCGTTTGCCATGAACTTCTCGGTCACACGCAAAGCTTCGTAGACCGACTTCACCGTATTCTTCAGCGTTTCCTCGTTGCGTTCTTCTTTTTCGATGACCTTTTCCCAATCCCACTGATCCACGTAAATGGAATGGATATTATCGGTGTCCTCATCCCTGCGGATGGCATTCATATCCGTGTAAAGACCCTCACCGGCCGAAAACCCGTATTTTCCCAGCGCCATGCGCTTCCATTTGGCCAGGGAATGTACGATCTCCGCTTTTCTCTCACCCTGTTCCTTTATGCCAAAGGTAACGGGGCGTTCCACGCCGTTTAAGTTGTCATTCAGTCCCGAATCCGGATCTACAAACAGCGGCGCCGATACTCTGGACAGGTTCAACTGGGTAATCAGTTCACGCTGAAAAAAGTCCTTTACACGCTTGATCGCTCTTTCCGTTTCTTTTACATCCAGAGAGGGCTTATAACCCTCCGGGATAAAGATCTGACTCATTGGTTTCTCCTCCGTTCCTCTACATATTCAGACCAGTCCCATTATAAGTCACAGTTTTTCACGGTTCTCGGGAAGGGAACCACATCCCTGATATTGCCCATACCCGTCAGATACATCACGCATCTCTCAAAACCGAGACCGAAGCCTGCATGGCGGGTAGATCCGTATTTGCGCAGATCGAGATAAAATGCATAGTCCTCCGGTTTCAGACCGCATTCTTTCATGCGCTGCAACAGAACCTCATAATCATCCTCTCTCTGGCTGCCGCCAATGATCTCACCGATTCCGGGCACCAGGCAGTCCATTGCCGCTACGGTCCTGCCGTCCTCATTGAGCTTCATATAGAAAGCCTTGAT
>CAJOOZ010000106.1 GCA_905236705.1 uncultured Lachnospiraceae bacterium
ATCTGCTGGGATCAGTGGTTTCCGGAGACGGCCAGGGTCATGACCCTCATGGGAGCCGAGCTTTTGTTATATCCAACTGCCATTGGGGAGGAACCGGTTCTTGAGACGGATTCCAAGCCGCACTGGCAAAGAACCATGCAGGGGCACGCGGCGGCCAATCTGATTCCGGTGGTCGCGGCTAACCGTATCGGCAGGGAGGATGTAACGCCCTGCGAAGAGAATGCGGGACAGAGCTCATCACTTCTGTTTTACGGCAGCAGCTTTTTGACGGATCATACCGGTGCTATTCTGGCAGAGGCAGGCCGCAGCCGCGAAGAGATCATCAGCGTTTCCTATGATCTGGATCAGATCGCCAAAGCAAGGCTGAACTGGGGATTGTTCAGAGACAGGCGCGAGGAAATGTACGGGATGATAACAAAGCAGGGTCATAAAAAAATCCGGCAGGGGGTGGAATAAGTGACATTTCAACAACTGCGTTATGCAGTCACAATCGCAAAGAACAAGTCCATGAACCGGGCGGCAGAGGAGCTTTATCTGTCGCAGCCTTCGCTCTCCGGCAGTATGAAGGATCTGGAGACGGAGCTCGGTTTTCCCATTTTTCTGCGTTCCAACAGAGGAATCACTCTGACGGCGCAGGGGGAGGAATTTCTGGGCTATGCCCGCCAGATGCTGGAGCAGTACCGGCTGATGGAAGAAAAATTCATCGAGAAAAAGCTGCAGAAACAGAAATTTTCCGTATCCATGCAGCATTATACCTTTGCTGTACAGGCCTTTATGGAGCTGATCGGACGTTTTGGCATGGATGATTATGAATTTGCGGTGCATGAGACCAAGACCTATGAGGTGATAGAAAATGTCAAGAACCAGATCAGCGAGATCGGGGTTCTGTATCTGAATGAATTTAATGAAAAAGCCATGAATAAGATGTTCAGGGAACAGGGGATCGAATTTAATCTATTATTTGAGTGCGGGATCTATGTTTTTCTGGCAAAGACGAATCCTCTGGCAAAAAAGGAGAAGATCGCTTTTGAGGATCTGCAGGGTTTTCCCTGTCTTTCCTTTGAGCAGGGAAAAAACAACTCATTCTATCTTGCGGAAGAGGTCTTTTCAACGTATGAGTACAGGCAGATCATCAAAGCCGATGACAGGGCTACCATGCTGAATCTGATGAGAGGCGTCAATGCTTATACCCTGTGCAGCGGTATCATCTGTAATGAGCTCAACGGCAGCGATTATGCCGCTGTCAAGCTGGATACGGAGGACAAGATGAAGATCGGCTATATCAAGAAAAAAGATATGCCCTTAAGCCGCCTGGGCGAGATCTATGTTGAGGAACTGAGAAAATTCAAGGGGATGGATTGAGAGCCGGGGATTTGCATTTTATTAAGATATTATATATAATGATAAGTTGTGGAGCTTCGAAGAAACGGAGCAGGCCACAGTTTCAACAGGCACGAACCCGGGAACAAGCGATCCGGTGAAAGGAGCAATTTTTATGGATTACAATGAACAGAGCAGCACAAACGGATATGATGCCGGCTGGCAGCATATCGATAACGGAATAAACGGATACACCGAGTATTCCGATCTGACCGGCGGCTTCGAAAGCGGTAATGCGGTTCATACAACCATGAGCCGGCTGAAGAGCCTCATGTATGAAACCGTGATCGCCAGATCTTTCTTATTTATGGTAGTGGCTTTGCTGATCACGGCTTTTTCGGCGTATACTGCGCCGCTTTATCTGCTGAAATGGCTGTTGTCGGGATATTACAACATCTATATCCTGTTCGGCGGCGAGCTGGCCGTCGTGCTGATTTCAAATTGGGCGATTGCCAAAAACAACACGATTCTTACGGCCTGCCTGTTCACGGTTTATTCCTATCTCAACGGCGCCACCATCGGGATCATCCTGCTGGCTTACACAGGCACCTCCGTGGCAGCGGTATTTTTGATGTGCAGCGGCATGTTCGCCGTAATGGCAGTGATCGGACTGGTGACCCAGAAGGATCTTTCTTCCATGGGGAATCTGATGCTGATGGGACTGATCGGCATTATCATTGCGGGTCTTGTCAATATTTTTCTGTTGCACAGTAGCGGCATGGATCTTCTGATCTCCGTGATCGGGATTCTGATCTTTGTGGGGCTGACGGCTTATGATACCCAGAAGATCAAAGAAAGCGTGCGGTATGCAACGACGGACAATATCAACACACTGGCGCTGGCAGGCGCGTTTGAGCTTTATCTGGATTTCATCAATTTGTTTTTAAAGCTTTTGAGATTATTTGGAAAGAAAAAATAAGAAATGACAAAAAATAAAAAACCCGACAGACGGGAATATCTTACGGAAACACCGGTGCCCAGGCTGATTATTTCGCTGGCCGTTCCCACCATTATCAGCATGCTGGTCACCGGTATTTACAACACAGCGGATACCTATTTTGTAGGCCGGATCTCGACCGAAGCGACAGCGGCGGTGGGTCTGGTCTTTTCCGTGATGTCATTGATCCAGGCATTCGGATTTTTCTGCGGTCACGGCTCGGGCAATTATCTGTCCAGAATGCTTGGAGCTGGAAATAAGCAGGAGGCCAATGAAATGGCCGCAACGGGTTTTGCATTGTCTTTGATCCTGGGAATTTGCGCGGCGGTTTTTGGCAATATTTTTGCCCGTCCGCTGGCCGTGGCCATCGGCGCAACGCAGACAACGATGGCGGATACCGTGATCTATATGCGGATCATTCTGCTGGGCGCACCCTTTATGATGGGGCAGTTTGTGATCAACAACCAGCTTCGGTTCCAGGGAAGTGCCGTGTATGCCATGACAGGGCTGATGTGCGGGGCAGTGGTAAACATGATCCTGGATCCCGTGCTGATCCTGGGACTGCAGATGGGAACCGCAGGCGCAGCCATTGCTACGGTCTCCGGCCAGGTGATCAGCTTTATCGTCCTTATGATCGGTTCGGGAAGGGGAGAGAATATACGGCTCAGTTTTTCCAATATCCGTTTTAACGGACATTATCTTTATGAGATCACCAACGGAGGAATACCTTCCCTGTTCAGACAGGGACTGGCATCCATCGCAACCCTGCTTTTGAATCATTCGGCAGGGCAACTGGGCGGTGACGCGGCCATAGCCGGCATGAGCGTTACCACCAGAGTGCTGATGCTGATGGTATCGGCTATGATCGGCTTCGGCCAGGGCTATCAGCCTCTCTGTTCATATAACTATGGAGCAGGGAAAAATGAAAGAGTCAGGGAAGGGTTTTTCTTTTGCGTAAGATATGGCTTTTTGTTCCTGCTTGTGATGGCAGTGGCAAGTTTTGTCTATGCACCCGCTGTCATCAGCTGGTTCAGGGATGATCCCGCCGTCATTGAAGTGGGCACCGTGGCTCTGCGCGCCCAATCCGTTACCCTGCCGCTTCTGGCTGTCACCACAATGGTCAATATGATGCTCCAGTCCATGGGGAAAGGGGTGAAAGCCTCTGTTACGGCTTCGGCCAGGAACGGGATCTTTTTTGTGCCTCTGATATTGATCCTGCCCCACTTTTTCGGGCTTTTCGGCGTGGAGATCACGCAATCCATAGCCGACATCCTTTCCCTGGTGCTGGCGCTTCCTTTAGGCATTTCAGAACTGAAAAATCTGAAAAAGGAACAGAAATAGAGAATTATTGTTTCTTGTCTTCTTCGATGTCAAGATAGCCGGCGTCTTCGTCAATGTCCTCGATCTGTTCATCGTCTTCGAGTTCGATCACTTCGCCGTCTTCACCATCTTCCAAATCCCCTTCATCGAGGGTGATCTCGTCATCGCCGGAGCTTAAACCTTCCTCGACCATTTCAAAGCTTTCGATCTTGCCATTCTCACTCAGATATACGGTCAGATAGAAGGTGCCATACTGATCGTTGTACAGATCATAATCCACCTCTTCCGAGTCGATGTAGTAGGGCTTGGTCATATCATAGTGTTTGATACCGGCCTGCTGGAACCGGCGTGCGATCTCGGGATAGTAAGGCTCGATGAGCTTTAAGATATCGGAGGGAACAGGGTCAGCCTGACGAAGCTCGTCCATTTCCTCCTGTGCATCAGCCTCATCACCTTCATAGAAGATCTTCAGACTTTCCCAGCGGGCAGCGTCCAGATCGCCGTCTTTTTCGGTCATTTCGGCTTTGTCGGGCAGCGCCCCGATATGCTCCTTGTTGGCTTCAAAGAGAAAGGAGATATCGTTTTCATCATCGATCACGGCAGAATCGCTGAACAGATCGGGATCCGGTTCTCCGTCGTCCTCTTCTTCTGCCTCATCAAGCGTTTCCTCATCAAATTCTTCATTGCCGGCGTCCTCGTCATCCAGAGACACGGTGACCTCACCGGATTCACCCAGATCCTCTTCGACGCCTTCCTCTGTCGTAGCCGTTGCTTCGTCCTTTTTGCCGCCGCAGCCTGCCAGCATGGAAATACTCAGTGCGCACAGACCCAGAACAGCAGTCAGTTTCTTTTTTTTCATAATCAGACTCCTCTCTGAAAGATTATTTTTTACAGACTACATCATAGCACAGAATCGGGGAAATTTTTTGAAAAATTTGTGTTTTTTAAAAAAAGAAGCTATGATTATGATGTATGCGTTAAAATGATGAGATAAAGGAGAAGAAAATGAAGGCATTGATCGCCATGAGCGGCGGGGTTGACAGCTCCGTGGCCGCATATCTGATGCGGGAGCGGGGATATGAGTGTATCGGAACCACCATGCGGCTGTATGAAAATGATATGATCGGCGAAGATCTCTTCGGGACCTGCTGCAGCGTGAAAGATACGGAAGATGCCAGAAGCGTGGCAGAGAGTCTGGGAATGGAATACAGGATCATTCATTATGAGGGAGAGTTTCGCGATCAGGTCATCGAGCCCTTTGCGGCAGCATATGAACATGCCTGCACGCCGAATCCCTGTATCGAGTGCAACCGGCGGCTGAAGTTTACCGCTCTTCTGGACAAGATGGAGGAGTGGGGGTGCGAAAAACTGGTGACCGGTCATTATGCCAGGATAGAACGGGATGAGCAAAGCGGCAGATATCTGCTGAAAAAAGCCGTGGATGCCTCAAAGGATCAGAGCTATGTGCTTTATATGATGTCACAAAAGCTGCTCGAGCGCACCGTATTTCCGTTGGGGGAGCTTCAAAAGAACAGGGTACGGGATATCGCCGGTGAGCACTCTTTTGTCAACGCCGGAAAACATGACAGTCAGGATATCTGTTTTGTGCCGGACGGTGATTATGTGGGCTTTTTGCAGCGCTACAGACAGAGGGTTTATCCGGAAGGGAATTTTGTGGATCGAAACGGAACGGTGCTGGGCAGACATAAGGGGATCGTCTGTTACACCATCGGACAGCGCAAAGGTCTTGGGATCGCTGCTCAGCACCCCTGGTATGTGACAGAGATCAGGCCCGAAACAAATGAAGTGGTACTGGGCGAAAACGAAGACCTGTTTTCGGATCATCTTGTGGCTGACAGGATCAATCTGATCTCGACGGATAGGATCAGGGGAGAAATGAGGGTAAAAGCCAGGATCCGTTACAGACACAAAGAACAGAACGCGACTGTGATCCAGAACGGAGAGGACAGGCTGGAGGTGTTTTTTGATGAACCGCAGAGGGCGATCACCCCGGGTCAGGCAGTGGTGCTGTATGACCGGGATGTGGTGGTGGGCGGCGGCACGATCCTGTAATCTGCAAAGTGGCCCGGGAACGGACGATTTTGTTGTTTTTTCGGCATATAGAGTGTATAATCTTTTTTGCAGAAACCATTACAACAGGCAAGGGGGTAAATGATATGAATCAGGTTTTACAAAAGTACATCGAAACGATACCTGTGATCAAAGATGCCTTTGGCATGGACATTATGATGAGCATTACGGACGGTCACGAATTTCTGGCATATTGGCCCGGAGATAAGATGGTGGCCGATATCCATGTGGGGGACAAGCTTGATCATAATGATCCCATGTGGACCAGCTTTACCACGGGCAAGAAAATAGAGGCGATCTGTCCTCCGGATGTGTACGGATTTGCGTTTCGGGCTATCACCATCGGGATCAGGGACGGCAGAGAGATTGTCGGTACCATGGGTATCGCCATTAGTATGGAAAATGAGTCCTTTACGCAGGAGGCATCTGAAAAACTGCTCCAGTCCATCGGGCTTGTACGGGAAGAGATGGAAGGGATGAACAAAGACAGCGAAGAGATCAAGGAGAGCGGTGAAAAGATCACAGAGTCCACCGGACGGATCGTTCAGCATATCAACGAGATTTCCGGCTTTGCCAAGGAGATCCAGAAGATATCCAGCAAGACCAATATGCTTGCGCTGAATGCTTCCATAGAGGCAGCCAGAAGCGGAGAGGTGGGAAAAGGCTTTGCCGTTGTTGCCGAGGAAATGAGAAATCTGGCCAATGACACCAAGACTTCCTCCGAAAAGATACTCGATATCCTCAAACAGTTCATGGTGGATCTGGACGATATGAATCAGAGCATGAAGAAACAGTCGGAGTCACAGGTTGAGCAGACCGAACTGTCCACCAGGCTTTTTGAAGAAGTACAGAAGATAGAGCTGACCACGAAAGAGGTGATCGATAAGATCTCCGGCAAATAAGGAAAATGGATCATGGTGATTTTATATATTCTCTTGCTGATAGTAGGATTTGCGGCATTGATCAAAGGAGCAGACTGGTTTGTTGACGGAAGCTCCAATGTGGCCAGGCTGATGAAGGTACCGGGCGTTATCGTGGGGCTGACCATCGTGGCCATGGGAACCAGTGCACCCGAGCTGGCCGTCAGTACGTCGGCGGCGCTGGCCGGTTCCAATGAGATCGCACTGAGCAATGTGGTGGGTTCGAATATGTTCAATCTGCTCTGTGTTCTGGGAGTGTGCGCGATCATTCAAAAAGTGCCGGTGGATGAGAATATTCTGAAACGCGATTTTCCTATTTGCATACTGATCACTATCATGACGACGGCTGTGATCGGATTTCCGACCTTCAGGGGGAGGCTCTGGAACAGCGCGTCGGTCAGCGATACGGTAGGAGAGGCTTCCCGCCCCCTTGGTATCGCACTGCTTATGATTTTTGTGTTCTATATCGTTTTTTTGGTGTTTAGTGCCATGAAGCACCCCGTAACGGAGAAAGATGATGAAAAGCTTTTTTCGGTAGGCAGGAGCATTCTGCTGATTCTGGTGGGCATCGCACTGATCGTGGGCGGAGGCCAGGCAGTGGTGAATTCGGCCAAGGAGATTGCGCGCATTGCTGGAATGTCAGAAACACTGATCGGTCTGACAATCGTGGCGGTGGGAACCTCCCTGCCGGAGCTTGTGACCAGTGTTGTGGCAGCCGGCAAGGGTGAGACGGGCATGGCCGTCGGGAATGTTGTAGGCTCCAATCTTTTCAACCTGCTGCTGATCCTCGGGGTTTCGTCCACCATTCACCCCATCGGGGTCAATCTGGCATCCGTGTATGACCTTTTGATCCTGTCAATTGTCACGGTTGTGACCTACCTGTTTTCCGCTGTGGGACGTTCCGTTAAACGCGCAGAGGGATTTGTGCTTGTTATGATCTATGTAGGAGCGGTAATTTTTGCGGCGCTCCGTTAGTAATATGAGAAAGGACTAGTTAAAATGGCTGTCAAAATCATTTTGTTACTCGTATTTTTCTGTATTTTCGTGGGAGTTGGAATCTATTGCCGCAAATCCTCTGCGGATGTGAACGGTTTTGTGCTCGGCGGCAGGAGCGTGGGACCCTGGCTGACGGCTTTTGCCTACGGGACATCGTATTTCTCGGCGGTTATTTTTGTGGGATATGCAGGTCAGTTTGGCTGGAGCTTTGGCGTTGCATCCACCTGGATCGGTCTTGGAAATGCGTTTATAGGATCTCTTCTGGCCTGGGTGATCCTGGGCAGGCGTACCCGTATTATGACGCAGCATCTCGGTTCCAAAACGATGCCGGAATATTTCGGACAGCGTTATAAGTCAGAGGGATTTAAGGTGGCCGCTTCGGCGCTTACCTTCCTGTTTCTGATCCCGTATACCGCATCGCTTTTCAACGGTCTTTCCAGACTCTTCAGAATGGCTTTTGATGTGGATTATACGGTCTGCGTGATCGTGATGGCCGTACTGACTGCGATTTACGTGATCGTGGGAGGCTATATGGCGACAGCGATCAACGATTTTATTCAGGGAATCGTGATGCTGGTGGGCATCGTTGCCGTGATCGGCGCTGTTTTGTCAAAGCACGGCGGTTTTATGGAATCTCTGATCGAAATGAGCCATGTGGAATCGGATGTTATGGACGGAGCCTATGTATCATTCTTCGGACCCGATCCCTTCTATTTGTTGATCGTAGTTCTGCTTACCAGCCTGGGCACCTGGGGACTGCCGCAGATGGTGGGCAAGTTTTATGCTATCAAAAATGAGCAATCCATCAGGATCGGTACCTTTATTTCCACCTTTTTTGCCGTGATCGTAGCAGGCGGCTGCTATTTTCTTGGTGGTTTCGGAAGACTGTTTACAACCCAGGATGCCGTTACGGCGGATGGTTTTGATTCGGTAATACCCACCATGCTTTCCGGACTTTCCGATTTTCTGATCGCGATTGTGCTGATCCTGGTTCTGTCGGCCTCCATGTCAACGCTTTCTTCGCTGGTTCTGACCTCCAGTTCGACGCTCACGCTGGACTTCATCGGACATTTCCGGAAAAAAGAGATGGATGAGAAGAAAAAGATGCTGTACCTTCGGATATTTGTAGCGGTATTTATTTTGATTTCCGCCGTGATCGCTATTGTTCAGGCCAAATCCAAAGTGACCTTTATAGCCCAGCTTATGGGTATTTCATGGGGAGCTCTTTCCGGCGCCTTTCTGGCACCGTTTCTGTACGGCCTTTACTGGAAAAAAACCACAAAAGCATCCGTCGGTTTCAGCTTTGTGTTCGCCACTGTAGTGATGATCACGCAGCTTTGCGTCTCCCTTGGATGGATCACGGTATCGGGAGCCGCCTTGAGCCTGATCTTTAAGAATTCTCTTTATTCCGGCGTATTCTGTATGCTGATGGGACTGATTCTGGTACCGATTGTGAGTCTGTGCACGCAAAAGACAAGGCCGGAAGATACGGACGACGTTTTTGCCTGCTTTGACAGGGAGATTTCGGTACATGCCAGAACCGCTCTGACAGATGAAAAAGAATAAGAGGATTTGCAAAGGAGAAAACAGGAGAGTTATGAAGGTTTGTTTACTGAATGATTCCTTTCCGCCTGTGATAGACGGCGTGGCGAATACCGTCATGAATTATGCACGGATCCTGACCGAATCGGGCAGGGCACAGGTGGTAGTAGGCACGCCGCGCTATCCGGACGGGGAATATGACAACTATCCCTACCGCGTCATTCCATATTCCAGTTTCGATACATCGGCTATCGTACACGGATACCGGGCGGGCAATCCGCTGGCCATGAGAGCAGTGGATGAGATCGTGGACTTTGCCCCGCAATTGATCCATACCCATTGTCCGGTGTCTTCTACCGTTATGGCCAGGCTGATCCGGAATGTATCTGCTTCCAAAAATCGCAATGTGCCCGTGGTCTTTACCTACCATACGAAATTCGATGTGGATATTGCCAGAGCCCTGAAGGCCGAGTTTTTGCAAAAAGAAGCGATTAAAATGCTGGTGAACAATATCTCGGCCTGTGATGAAGTATGGGTCGTGAGCAGCGGTGCGGGGGAAAACCTGCGTTCTCTGGGCTATACCGGAGATTACAGAGTGGTCTCCAACGGCGTGGACTTTGCCAAGGGCAGGGTGGACGAAGAGGGGATCAAAAAAGCAACCAGGGGGTATGATCTTCCGCCGGACGTACCGGTATTTCTGTTTGTTGGAAGACTGATGAAATATAAAGGGCTGCCCATCATACTGGATGCCATGAAGCTGCTGGCAGAGCAGGGGATGGATTTCAGAATGGTCCTGATCGGCGGCGGTGTGGATGCGCCGGAGCTGATCGAAGATGCCATCAGACTGGGATTGTCGGTGGATGCATATGCTGCGGAAGGGGACGGCGCAAATGCCACGGAAAAGAAGGTAAAGGGTTCTCTGCCGGGCAAAGTGATCTTTACCGGCGCGATCCATGACAGGGAAACGCTCAGGGCGTGGAATACCAGGGCGGATCTGTTTCTGTTTCCCTCAACCTATGATACCAACGGGATCGTGGTACGGGAGGCAGCGGCCTGCGGCCTGGCCAGCGTTCTGATAGACGGATCCTGCGCCGCAGAGGGTATCACGGATGACAGAAACGGATTTCTGATCGAAGAGAATGCCGCATCAATGGCAGAACTGCTGAAGCGTGTGGGCGGCGATTTTGAACATATGGCCAAGGTGGGACAGCGCGCCATGGATGAGATTTATATTTCATGGGAAGACAGCGTATTTGCGGCGCATGACAGATACAGACAGCTGCTTGATATGTCTGAGAGCGGAGCGCTTGAAAAATACAAAAAAGATACAAAGGATTATATCCTGGACACAACGGCTCATCTGGTGGATTATACAGGCAGACTCCTGTCCCTGCCTCATGATATTTACAGCGGTATGATCGAGAATGTGTTTGAAGCCTCCGACAGGATTTATGAGCTTGGAAAGCGGGCGTACAGGTCTCAGGAGAGTTTTAATGCGGATATGAAGACGGCGGCGGAGGAGATCAGAGCGGAACTCAGGCTCCTGCGGGATGAGACAAAGAAAAACGTCAAAGAGGTCTCAAGGCAGACAAAAGCCGGTGTGAAACTGGCAGGGAGGACGGCTTTGACACATGTGAGGGAAGGAATTGCCATCAGCACTGCCTTTGAAGAAGATGATGATTAAAAAAAATGAAAGAAAAAGCGGTCCTTAGATCCGGACCGCTTTTTTGATGGCGTCAAAACTTTCCTGACTGAGTACGTGCTCGATCTGACAGGCGTCCATGGCGGCAACGTCGGCGTCCACGCCGAGGCTGACCAGCCAGTTGGTGAAAAACTGATGCCTTTCATAGACATTTTCAGCCAGCTTTTTACCGGCATCGGTCAAGGTGATAAAGCCGGCATCCGAAACAGTGATATATTCCTTGTCCCGAAGCTTTTTCATGGCGATGCTGATGCTGGATTTTTTGTAGCCAAGTTCGGTAGCAATATCAACAGAGCGTACCACAGGCAGCTTTTTGTTTAGCAGAAGGATCGTCTCCAGATAATCCTCTGCGGATTCATTGTGTCCCATTTTGTCCCCCCTGACATAAGATTAAACAGGCGATCGAGAACCGACCGCTGCGATTTCTGACTTTTTCAGTATAACATATTTCTGCGAAAAATAACAAGTACGGGATTCAGAAATCAAGCTGTTTGCGAAGACCTTTGGGATAATGGTTCTTGATGATCCCGCCGGACAGTTTGCCCCAGCCAACGCCTCTGCCGTCGGCCATAATCAGATACCATCCCTTTTCACCCTCGTAAGATAACACCTGTCCCTGAAAGTATCCGGCAAGAAGAGCACGGTCTGACGGATCACACATTGATAAGTTTACATAATTCAAACCGATAACGTTACAAAAAGTATAATCGTGACTTAATACACTCACACATTCTTGCGTTGGGCTTTGCTTTAAATCTACATTTAATTTTAATGCAAACCCCGCAGAACTGTCTGTTGTCATGGCTCTGGCAAGGGCAAGAGCAGGTTTGAACCTGTCTTTTTCCAGAGTGCCGAGGTGCAGTCCGGGCCGCAGCACCCTGATGCCTTCAAGAGAGGGTGTGCCCGGGGGCAACAGGTAAAGCTGAGTCCCCATAAGGAAGAAGCAGTCCTTATTCGGCATGTGTTCATCAAAGGGCATCCAGGAGGGCAGCAGGGACAGATAGCCGTCTGACCGGTCGCTTTTCTTTTTGCGAACGGATGAGGAAGCTTTATTTCTGCCGGTTGATTCTTCTCTTTCAAAGGATACTACCCCGGATGCTTTTTCCAACAGAGCGACAAAATGACCTTCTCCCTGCACGAATCCCGGCAGGAGACGGACGCAGCCTGCGGCAGAAGAGCCGGCGGCAAAATCAAAGCTGCCCGAAGAACGCATGCCGCCGCAAAGCATTGGAGGCACAATCCGGTATTCGGGATGCTTAACCAGAAAAGCTTCGATGACGGTTTCGTTTTCCTCTCTGGAAAAGGTACAGGTGGAATAGCAAAGCTTGCCGCCGGGGCGCAGCATAAGATGGGCACTCTCCAGAATCTCTGTCTGTCTGATCCTGCAACGCCGCACATTATCCGGCGACCACTCTGTGACAGCTGCGTCATTTTTGCGGAACATTCCCTCTCCGGAACAAGGGGCATCCACCAGGATTTTATCAAAGAATAAAGGGAAATGACTGACAAGAGCGTCAGGTTTTTCGGATGTAACTACGGCATTGCAGATGCCCATGCGTTCGATGTTCTCCGACAGGATCGCGGCGCGGGTGGGATGCGGTTCGTTGCTAACCAGTAGTCCCCGACCACCCAGGTAAGCACCAATCTGTGTGGATTTACCTCCCGGGGCGGCACAAAGATCCAGCACCCTGTCTCCCGGCGAAGGGGACAACAGGGCGACGGGGGCCATCGCGCTGGCTTCCTGAATGTAGTAAAATCCTGCTTCATGGAGGATGTGCCGGCCGGGGTGTGATGCTTCATTGTAGTAGAATCCCCGGGGCTCCCAGGGGACGCTTTCTGCATCTTCTTCCAATAAAGAACAGGCTTTAAGGGTATCAGCGGCCGCAGCAGCTACTGCTACTGCTGCGGCGGTATCTGCTTTTGCCGCCACATCTGCGACATGCGTGTCATTTAGCCGCAGGCAGTGCAGCGCCGGTTTTTCGTAGGAATCCAGTATGCAAGGCGCATCCCCACCGAAAAGATTTTCAATCTGTCGGATGTAATCTGTGGGCAGATTCATCTTATTCTCCCTCCTTCGGATCACTTTCTTTCACTGTCTGTAGTATAACCTTGTAAAAAAACAGGCGCAAGGGGTGAAAAAAGATGAAGAAAACAGATTGAGAAATCCCGTAAAGATATATATAATAAGTGAGTGGATGGCTTTATGCCCCGCTTGATTTCTTCCTGAAGGTGAGAGGTTTGATTGGATGTTACAAGGTAAAAAATTGTGCAAAACAGGATATTTGCTGGTGGCGATGAGCACCTGTGCGCTGCTTCTGGGCGGCTGCGGAAAGAGCGGGGAGCTGATACGCACCGGTATGGAACAGGTGGAGGCGCTTGATTATGCTGCGGCGATCAGCACCTTTGAATCGGCCATTGAGAACGGCGAAGACAAGGAGCTGGCATATCGCGGGGAGGGAATGGCATATCTTGGTCTTTCCGATTATGAGAACTCTGTTCAGGCCTTTGAAACAGCGCTGTCCGAGGCGGGAATGTTCCCTTCGGACGCGGAGACGGATATCAATTACTATCTGGCGACTGCCCAGTATAAAGCGGGTCAGAAGCAGGAGGCCATCGATACCCTTTCCGCCATTGCCGGTCTAAAGGAAAAACAGCCGGAGGTCTATTTTTTGCGCGGAAGCATCGAAATGGAGACGGGAGCGGATCAGGCAGCGACGGAGGATCTGAATCTGGCGCTTTACTATGCCGATCACAGTACTGATATGACGATCCGCGTGTATCAGGTGTTTGAACAGAACGACAAGAAGGAAGAGGGAAGAGCCTATCTGACCGGTGCCATCGAAGAGAGGCTTTCAACGATGTCGGATTATGAAAAAGGCATCATTTACTACAGTCTCGAGGATTATGAAAATGCCAGAGACAATCTGGAAGCGTTCCGTGCCACGGGCAATAATGATAAAGATACCCTGCTGATGCTGGGTAATACCTATGAACAGCTGGGAGATTCCAATTACGCTGCCGGTCTGTATCAGAAATATCTGGAAGAGAATGAACCGGATGCGGTAATCTGGAACCAACTGGGATTATGTAAACTGGAAGCGGGGCAATATGCCGAAGCTCTTTCGGCATTTGATAACGGACTTGCCATGGAGAATAACGCAGCCGTGTTGCAGGAGCTTCGGTTCAATCAGATCGTTGCCTGCGAATATACGGGAGATTTTCAAAAAGCAGCCGCGCAAATCCGCGATTATCTGGAATTATACCCTGATGACGAGGCGGCAAAAAGGGAAATGACCTTTCTTCGTACGAGGTGACACAAATGTCAAATAACACTATATCTTGTGTTAACATAAAATGCTCAACATAAGATATAGTGTTTTTTAATTTTTTCATGTTGACTTTACATAGTGACAATGATACAATAAATTTGGTCAGCGCTATAGGCTGTTATGTAAACCGACAGCTGCGTCATATATGAGAAGGTTACAGACGAGGGGAGATGCGCTGGGGCACAACAGTATATAACGGCGAGAAGAGGGAGAGTTACATGTTAAACGTAGTGAAAAGAAATGCAACAGTGGCTGAATTTGATCTGAACAAGATCAAAGATGCGATCATGAAGGCATTCGTGGCGACGGATATGCAGTATACCAATGATATCATTGATCTTCTGGCGCTTCGGGTGACGGCTGATTTCCAGGACAAGATCAAGGAAAATCAGATCCACATTGAGACAGTACAGGACAGCGTTGAGCGTATCCTGGAGCAGGCGGGCTATACGGAAGCGGCCAAGGCCTACATATTATATAGAAAACAGCGTGAAAAGCTGCGTACCATGAAATCCACCATCCTGGATTACAAAGAGGTGGTTAACAGCTATGTCAAGGTAGAGGACTGGCGCGTAAAGGAGAATTCCACTGTCACCTATTCCGTGGGCGGTCTGATTCTTTCCAACTCCGGTGCAGTGACAGCCAATTACTGGCTCTCCGAGATCTATGATGAGGAGATCGCGGAAGCGCACAGAAATGCGGATATCCACATCCACGATCTGTCCATGCTTACGGGTTATTGCGCAGGCTGGAGCCTGAAGCAACTGATCAAGGAGGGATTGGGCGGCATCACGGGCAAGATTACCTCTGCACCGGCCAAGCACCTTTCCGTGCTCTGCAATCAAATGGTGAATTTCCTGGGTATCATGCAGAACGAATGGGCCGGAGCACAGGCTTTTTCATCCTTTGACACCTATCTGGCGCCCTTTGTCAAGGTGGATAATCTTTCCTATGAGGAAGTGAAAAAATGCATTGAGTCATTTATCTACGGAGTGAATACGCCGAGCCGGTGGGGGACACAGGCGCCGTTTTCCAATATCACACTGGACTGGACCGTGCCGGCAGATCTGAAAAACCTGCCTGCCATCGTGGGCGGCAGAGAAATGGACTTCACCTACGGTGACTGCAAGCGGGAAATGGATATGGTCAATAAGGCATTCATCGAGACGATGATCGAAGGGGATGCCAATGGAAGAGGCTTCCAGTATCCGATCCCTACATATTCGATAACGCGTGATTTTGATTGGAGCGATACGGAAAACAATCGCCTGTTATTTGAAATGACTGCCAAATACGGCACACCGTATTTTTCCAATTATATCAATTCCGATATGGAACCCTCCGATGTGCGGTCCATGTGCTGCCGTCTGAGACTGGATCTGAGAGAGCTTCGTAAAAAATCAGGCGGTTTCTTTGGTTCCGGCGAAAGCACCGGCTCCGTGGGCGTTGTCACCATCAATATGCCCAGGATCGCATACCTGAGCAGCAGCAAGGATGATTTCTACAGAAGACTGAATAAGATGATGGATATTGCCGCAAGATCCTTAAAGATCAAGAGAGGCGTGATCACCAGACTGCTGGATGAGGGATTATATCCGTACACCAAGAGATATCTGGGAACCTTTGACAATCATTTTTCCACCATCGGGCTGATTGGTATGAATGAGGTCGGACTCAATGCCAACTGGCTGAGAGCGGATCTTACCGGCAAAAAGACCCAGGAGTTTGTCAAGGAAGTTCTGAACCATATGAGAGAGAGGCTGTCCGATTATCAGGAGCTTTACGGAGATCTGTATAATCTGGAGGCAACACCCGCTGAAAGTACTACCTATCGTCTGGCCAAACATGACAGGGCGAAGTGGCCGGGGATCAAGACGGCGGGACATGAGGGAGATACGCCCTATTACACCAATTCTTCCCATCTGCCCGTGGATTATACGCAAGACATCTTTGATGCCCTTGATATCCAGGATGATCTGCAGACATTGTATACATCCGGTACCGTATTTCATGCTTTCCTCGGTGAGAAACTGCCGGATTGGAAGGCGGCCGCCAATCTGGTCAGGACCATTGCGGAGAACTATAAATTGCCGTATTATACCATGTCGCCTACCTATTCGATCTGTAAGGAACACGGTTATCTGGCAGGTGAGGTCAAGAACTGTCCTCACTGCGGCAAGAGCACAGAGGTATACAGCCGTATTACGGGATATTACAGACCGGTGCAGAACTGGAATGACGGTAAATTGCAGGAATATGCAAATCGAAGTGAGTATGTGATCGAACAGAGTACATTGAAAAAGCCCATGACCGGCATGATGAAAGTATCCGTCGGCAAGGACAGAGGAGATATGGAGGTTTCCGTTACGGCTCCCAGGGATGTGGCTTATCTGTTTACCACGAAGACCTGCCCGAACTGCCGTCTCGCCAAGGAATATCTGAAGGATATTGCTTATATTCCGGTAGATGCGCAGGAGAGCCCTGAACTCGTACAGCGCTATAAGGTTACTTCTGCGCCGACCCTGATCGTTGTCAACGGTGATAAGGCACAAAGGTTTACCAATGCCTCGGCCATCCGCAGTTTTGCCGAGGAGATCGGCAGGATGAATCATGTAGCGGAGACAGTGTCATGATATATAAAATGATCAAGATAACCCACCACCTTTAGGTGGTGGGAATATCTTGATTTCGGGTGCGGGGTTATAAGCCCCGTACCCGG
>CAJOOZ010000107.1 GCA_905236705.1 uncultured Lachnospiraceae bacterium
GAAGACGAAAATGAAACTCCGTGATATGCTCCGAATGAGTGTGGCAAATCTGTGGAAGAGGAAGGTCAGGACCATCCTGACTGTATTGGGCGTGATCATCGGTACTGCCAGTATCGTGGTCATGATCTCTCTCGGACTGGGGCTGAAGAGAGCTTCGCTGGCCGAGATTGAGCAGTACGGAGGACTGACCACGGTGTCAGTAACCGAAAAGGATTCCTATGACATGGACGTGGATGAGCGCGGCGGCAAGGGCAGGAGCGGACAAACGATACGGCATCTGGATGACGGGGTTGTCGCGGAACTGGCCGACATCGAGCATGTGGAGTATGTCATTCCCGTGCTGGATTCCGAAGTGCTGGCGCTCAGCGGCGGCTATCAGTGCCATATTCCGGTGAAAGGGATGCCTGCCGAACAAATGGACAGGCTGGGTTTTGATTTTGCCGAAGGCGGTCTGCCTGACCCCGGCTCGTCGGATCTGAGTTTTATTTATGGCAATGGTGTCATAGGAGATTTTTATAATGACAAAACCAATACCGGTTATTGGTACAACGGAGAGATGGCCGATGTGGACCTGATGAATGATACTGTCATGTATGTGTTTGATACGGATACGTATTACAGTGTCCAGTGGGGAATAACGGAAGAGGATGGCCAGCCTCCTGCCATGCCCAAGAAATACATCCTTCCCACCAGCGGTGTTCTGGCCGGCAAGGTTGATGAATATAACAGTAATTCAGCCTATGTCTTTTGCGATCTGGAAAATTTAAAGAGGGTGTTAAAAAAAGAATTCCGAAACAAAGCGATCCCGGGACAACCGACAACGGTGTCGGGAAAGGCAATGAAGGAGATTTATTACACCTCGATCCTGGTAGGCGTGGATGATATGAATGAAGTAAAGAACGTCCAGAGCCAGATCAGTCAGATGGGTTACAGCGGCGAGAGCAATGCCGAGTGGGTAGAGTCCATGCAGGGTCAGTATTTTTACATCCAGCTGGCTCTCGGCGGAATCGGCGCCGTCTCACTGCTGGTGGCTGCTATCGGCATCGCCAATACCATGATGATGTCTATCTATGAGAGAACCAAGGAGATCGGCATTATCAAGGTGCTCGGATGTGATCTGAAGAACATCCAGGCCATGTTTCTGATGGAGGCGGGCTACATTGGTCTGATCGGAGGTGTGCTGGGAACGGGGCTCTCCTGCGGAATGTCCGCGGTGATCAATGCCGTGGTCAAGACGGCGGATCTCGGGATGGAGATCAATAACATGGCGGGTATCTCCTATGTTCCCATGTGGCTGAGCCTGATGGCCATCGGATTTGCGGTTGCGGTGGGCATGGCGGCAGGCTTTTTCCCGTCTCTTCGGGCAATGCGCCTTTCGCCTCTGGCGGCAATCCGAAATGAGTAGATGAGGAAAAGCAAAAAAATTTGCTAAAAAATTTGTGCTATTGTCAGATTATTGGTAGATTTTGCGAAAATCCTGTGCTATAATTTGAGTGGATCATGCTGTGTAACAGACATGATCGAGGGAACAGCAACTTCGAGGGCTGAAAAAAATAAGGAAACAGAGGCAGAACTATGCAGGGAAATGGAATTGAAGCTGCCAGGAGAGCAGCGGAAGAAGCAGCGAGAAAGGCAGCGGCGGCAACCATCAAGGGAGCCGGCAATGCAGCAGATGCCGCAAAGGAGAATAAACAGGGAGGAGCAGGCGCGAATCAGGGTGCTGGTCAAAGCTCAAATGCGGGCGCAGGTGCGGGAGCAGGCGTGAATCAGGGCGCAAATGCAGGAGCAGGTGCAAACGCAGCGGGTGCTAATCCGGGCGTAAAGAAAGCGATTCTGGAAACGGCGCTCAAGATAGCCGATGAAGCGGCGGCCAAGGCAGCGCATGAGATGACGGAGACCACTTCCTCCGAAAAAGATCCCGGCAGAAGGGCACAGGAAGAAGAGATCATCCGCAAAACCGCCACCGAGCAGACCAGAAAGGCGGCTGAGGAACTGGCCAGGAAGCTTTCCGATGAGAATGTCAAAAAATCCCAGCAGTTGCAGGCGCAGTCTGACGAACGGATCAAAAAATATAAAGAAGAAGCAACGGCCAAGGCACAGGCTGAAGCGAAAAAGACTTTGGACGATACAGTCAAAGCGGCTGCGGAAAAGGCACAGAAAGAGCGCGATGACAAGATTAAAAAGGCGGAAGAGGAGTCTAAGAAGGCTCTTGATGAGCTGATCCGCAAGGCAGAGGAAGAGGCTGAGGATAAACTGGAAAAAATCCGGAATGAAGCCAGGGAAGCTGCCAGAAAACAGGTAGATGAGATCAGGACGAAGACGCAGAAGGAAGCGGACGCCAAGGCGGAGCAGACGATCCAGACGGCAGTTGCCGATGCCAGAGCCAAGGAAGCCGAGATCATCAAGACCGAAGAAGAAAAGAACAGTAAGGCAATGGAAGAGGCCATTCAAAAAGAGGCTGCGGCGGTTGCCATGAAACACTCCAAAGAAGCCATTGTGAAGATGGAGGAGGAGAAGATCCGCAGAGCTGAAGAAGAAAAGGCCCGCCTGGCGGCAGAAGAAAAGGCCCGTAAAGAGGCCGAGGAAAGAGCCCGCAAGGAAGCTGAAGAAGCGGAAGCCAGACGGATAGAGGAAGAAAAGAAACGGGCAGAGGAAGAAAAGAAACGCAGAGAGGAAGAAGCCAGAGCCAAGGCTGAAGCTGCTGAAAAAGCAAGAAAAGCCGCAGAGGAGCTGGAGTACCGCAAATATCAGGCAGAGTCTGCAAAGAGTCAGGATGCCCAGGGCGATGCCAAGACGGCAACTGCGACAGAGGCACCGGCAGCTGCAGCAGCAGCAGAGGATGCAGGAGCATCCCCCGCCAAGGCGGTTACCGCATCAGCTGCTTCAAACGGTTCCATGAGCCTCGAGGATTTCCAGAAGGCTGCTATGAAGCTGAAGATTCTGTTGGACAACGGCATCATTTCTCAGGAGGATTTCGAGGAAGAAAAGAAGCGTCTTGTACAGAATATGGCATTGTAATCTGAAATTTCAAAAATGACATATATATCAGAAAGGTCGGCGGTAGCCGGCCTTTCTCTGTTTGGATTGACAAATGGCAGGGAAAAATATACTATATAAGGGAATATGAGATCAACCGTTAACTGAAACGGTCAAAAAGGAGAAACGAAGAATATGTCAAAGGAGATGGCTAAAAATTACAATCCTCATGAGATGGAGGATCGTATTTATCAGAAATGGCTGGATAAAAAGTATTTTCATGCAGAGGTGGATCACAGCAAAACCCCCTTTACCATTGTGATCCCGCCGCCGAATATCACGGGACAACTGCATATGGGGCATGCCCTTGACAATACGATGCAGGATATTCTGATCCGCTACAAAAGAATGCAGGGCTTTAATGCGCTCTGGCAGCCCGGCACTGACCACGCCTCCATCGCCACAGAGGTCAAGATTATCGAGAAATTAAAAGAAGAAGGGCTCAGTAAAGAGGATCTGGGTCGTGAAGGCTTTCTGGACAGAGCCTGGGCATGGAGAAAGGAATACGGCGGACGCATCATCCAGCAGTTGAAAAAGCTGGGATCCTCCTGCGACTGGGACAGGGAACGCTTTACCATGGACGAAGGCTGCAACAGGGCGGTTAATAAAGTGTTCTGTAAGATGTATGATAAGGGATGGATCTATAAGGGCAGCCGTATCATAAACTGGTGTCCGGTCTGCAACACATCCATCTCCGATGCGGAAGTGGAATATGAAGAGCAGGCAGGGCATCTGTGGCATATTTCCTATCCTCTGGTACAGGAGGACGGAACGCCCAGCAAAACAGAGTTTCTGACCTTTGCCACCACACGTCCGGAAACCATGCTCGGAGATACCGCAGTTGCAGTGAATCCCAATGATGAGAGATATACCTATCTTCACGGCAGATCGGTATGGTTGCCTATTGTGGAGAAGGCCATTCCCGTGGTGTGCGATGAATATGTGGACATGGAATTCGGTACCGGTGTCGTAAAGATCACACCGGCCCATGACCCCAATGACTTTGAAGTCGGCAGGCGTCATGATCTGCCCGAAGTCAATATCATGAATGATGATGCCACGATCAATGAAAACGGCGGTAAATACGCCGGTATGGATCGTTATGCTGCCAGAGAGGCCATTGTGGAGGAGCTGAAAGCACAGGGTCTGCTGGTCAAGATTGAGGATTACAGTCACAATGTAGGAACCCATGACCGTTGCGGTACCACCATTGAGCCGCTGATCAAGAAGCAGTGGTTTGTCAAAATGGATGAACTGATCAAACCGGCTGTAAAAGCGGTGAAGGATGGCGACATCCGCCTGGTTCCTTCCCGCATGGAAAAGACATATTTTAACTGGACAGACAATATCCGTGACTGGTGCATTTCCAGACAGCTCTGGTGGGGTCACAGGATACCGGCTTATTATTGTGACGAATGCGGTCATGTCGAGGTGGCGGAGAATGCCCCTTCGGTCTGCCCGAAATGCGGCAGCACCCATCTGACGCAGGATGAGGATACGCTGGATACCTGGTTTTCGTCTGCACTCTGGCCGTTCTCGACCCTGGGCTGGCCGGATGAAACAGAGGATCTTAAGTATTTTTACCCCACGGATGTGCTGGTGACAGGGTATGATATCATCTTTTTCTGGGTAATCAGAATGATCTTCTCGGGCTATGAACAGATGGGAGATAAGCCTTTTCACACGGTGCTGTTCCATGGACTGGTGAGAGACGAACAGGGACGGAAGATGAGCAAATCCCTGGGCAATGGCGTGGATCCTCTGGAGATCATAGACCAGTACGGTGCGGATGCACTGCGTCTGATGCTGATGACCGGAAATGCCCCCGGCAATGATATGCGTTTTACCGTGGCCAAGATCGAGAACAGCAGGAATTTTGCCAATAAGGTATGGAACGCTTCCCGCTTTATCCTGATGAATATGGGAGATGAGCCGATTCCGGATGATGCGGATGCCCATCTGGAGGCTGCCGATCAGTGGATTCTCTCAAGGCTGAACCGTCTGGTCGGGGAAGTGACCGATAATATGGAAAAATACGAGATGGGGATCGCCGTACAGAAGGTAGTGGACTTTATCTGGGACGAGTTCTGCGACTGGTATATCGAAATGGTGAAGCCCCGTCTGTATAACAGTGATGACGCCGCAAGCAGGAATGCGGCGCTCTGGACCCTCAGATATGTGCTTTGTGACGGATTGCGTCTGCTGCATCCTTTTATGCCGTTTATCACAGAGGAGATCTTTACCACGATTCAGAGCGGGGAAGAATCTATTATGGTCAGCCCCTGGCCCAAAGTCAGAGCCGTGCTGGAATATGACAGACAGGAAAAAGAGATCGAGCTGATGAAAGAGGCGGTACGCGGTATCAGAAATGCGCGCACGGGCATGAATGTGCCTCCGAGCCGCAAGGCAACCGTCTTTGTGGTTTCCGAAGATAATGACATCAGGGATATTTTTGAGCGTGGAAAACTGTTTTTTGCGCCGCTGGCCTATGCGTCCAATGTACTGATACAGTCTGACAAGAGCGGGATTGCCGATGATGCGGTATCTGTTGTGATCAGCAAAGCGACGATCTACCTGCCCTTTGCGGATCTGGTGGATCTGGCGGCGGAACGTGAGCGCCTGAAGGGTGAAGAGGACAAGCTGAAGGCAGAGATCAAAAGAGCTGAGGGTATGCTGGCAAATGAGCGCTTCGTCAGCAAGGCTCCCGAGGATAAAGTGCAGGCTGAGCGGGACAAGTTGAACAAATACACGCAGATGCTCGCAGTAGTCAGAGAGCGTCTGGCACAATTGGGGTAAAGAGTATGGCTCCTACCGGTATCTTGGGAAATGCAACCTATTTTTCAAATGACATCAGAGGAACCTATGTACGGATTGATGAGGACAAGCGGACGGCCTGGCTTTATCTGGGAGAAAAAGAAGACGGGACGGCCTATTCCGTTGACGATCTGCAAAGGATCCTGGTGCAGAACGGA
>CAJOOZ010000108.1 GCA_905236705.1 uncultured Lachnospiraceae bacterium
AACAATATCAAATCAAATTATAAGAGTATTATGGAACCGGTGTATACCGCAAATCACCCATCCCAAAGTGCCTGGGACAAAGAAGCAGTTGAAGACGTATTATCACGGGACGTTAATGATCTGTTTAAACTACTTGATGTTGCTGAAAGATGGAGAACTTAATTGCAGTTCTTAGACGAAGAATGATGAAGGGAACCGATAATCGGCTCCCTTTTGTTCAATTTCAAGTAAAAATGCTCCTTACAACTCAGTAAGGAGCATTTTTTATTGATCATTATTTTTTCTTTTTCTTCTTCCTCGGTGTTGACTGATAATGAGATGTATCCTTTTTCTTGGCCGAACCGGTATTTGCTGAACCGGTATTTGCCGCTCCCGCATTTTCCGCTTTTTTTGCTTCCTGCGGTTTCTTTTCCCCATCTGCTTTTGCAACTGCAGCAGAAGCGTTCTTTTTGCTGCTGACGCCTACAGTCTCCACTTCCTTGCCGCCCAGTCTGGTTCTCATCACATACCAGAGTGCACCGGTCACGCATACGGATGAATAAGCACCGGCTGCGATACCGACCATCAGGGGAGCCGCAAAATCACGGATGCTGGAAACGCCCATGATATAGAGCACCAGAACCATCACAAAGGTGGTCAGGTTGGAGTAGATACTTCTGGTCAGGGTGGATGTAATGGATGAATCTACCATCTCCTCCAGATCCCTGCCCCTGCTTGCGCGCATATTTTCACGGATACGGTCAAAGATGACAATGGTGGAGTTAATGGAATAACCCACGATCGTCAGCATACATGCAATAAAGGTATTGCCCACGCTGGTCTTGGATATCGCATAGAAGGCCAGTACCACCAGAACATCATGCAACAGCGCCAGTACGGCGGAAGCCGCAAAACGAATATCCGTAAATCTGAACCAGATATAGATCAGCATACAAAGAGTGGCAATGATCACCGCCAGGATTGCATCCCTTCTCATCTCGTTGGAAACCGTGGCACTGATGGTCTCAGCCGTAATGGAGCTCTCTTCCACCTGGAAGTTTTCTTCCATTGCGGAAACGAACTCTTCTCTCTCTGCCACCGACAGGGTTCTGGTCTTGATAACCACCTGATTGGAATCGTTTACCTTTTGTGTCTGTACATTGGAATCACCGGTTATTTGCTCCACAACAGGCACTACCCTGTCATCAATCTGTTCAATACTCATATCTTCATTGAATTCAACGGTTGTAGCTGTACCGCCCATAAACTCCAGTGAGTAATTGAGGACATTGCCCGTGTTCTGCTTGTTGATGCCCATAAATACAAAGCCTGTCAGGATCATCAGGATAGAGATTGCAAAGAACACCGCCTTCCTGGACAAAAAGCGGATGGGCTTTAAGTCTCTTGCCTTACCATAGAGCTTTTCATTGCGAATGCCAAGCGCATAGCAGGCATTGATCAGCAGTCTCGAAATCACCAGTGCCGTGAACATGGATAAAATAATACCCATTGCCAGCGTGGTCGCAAAACCTTTGACCGAACCCGAACCTCTCAGTCCCAGCACGGCTGCCGCTATCAGGGTGGTGATATTGCCGTCCAGGATGGCGGACAAAGCCTTGTCAAAACCGATCTTGATAGAGGATTGCAGTGTCTTGCCTGTTGCCAGCTCCTCTCGGATACGGGCATATATGATAACGTTGGCATCCACCGCCATACCGATCGCCAGGATCACACCTGCGATACCGGGCAGTGTCAGCGTGATATTCAATGCATTCAGAGAAAGCAGTGTCAGAAGTACATAAATCACAAGGGCTATGGCCGATACAAAACCGGGGAGCAGATAAACCGCGATCATGATCAGACATACAATGGCAAATCCGATGACACCGGCCTTGAGTGAAGTGCTGATGGCATTGGAACCGAGCTGCGCTCCAACCACATTGGATCTGAGTTCTTCCAGTTCCAGTTTCAGACCACCGATACGGATCGTGGATGCCAGTGTCTCAGCCTCCTGAAAATCCTCCATGCCGCTGATCTGCGCCTGACCGCCCGTGATGGGCTCATTGACAGTGGGAACGGATACAAAGGAACCGTCATAATAGATACCGATGGTCTCGCCCTTCTGATAAGCGTCTGTCGTTGCCTGTCCGAAAGCTGCCGTACCCTCCTGGTCAAAGGTCAGGGAAACAACATACTGCTGATCCTTGGTACCTGACTGGGACTTGGTGCTTGCGGCCTGGGCACTGGATACATGCGTACCATCCAGAACGATGCCGCCGTCTGCCTGAATCTCCTCAATGGATCTGTTCAGGACAAATGCGATGTTGCCGTCTTCCGTTACGCCGTAACCGTAGTTCGGCTCACCGTCGCTGCCGTTCTCGCGTATAAAATACAGACTTCCGGGGCGTCCCAGATCCGCAAGTATCTGATTGGCATCGGAAACACCGGGGATCTCAATGTTGATCCTGTCATTTCCCTCTTTATAAACCTGTGCCTCGGTGCTGTATCCCTCCACACGCCTCTGCAGCTTGTAGATGGTATCTGCCATATCCTCGGAAGAGGGATCTTCGTCTCCCACCACCTGATATGTGATGCTGACACCGCCGGCCAGATCCAGACCACGCTTAATGTTCTGTGCCGCACCGGTTTTGCCCTGACCAATACCGAAATAGGCGATATAGCCCATTCCCGCAATGGCTGCGATGGCCAGGATCAGCACGATCACCGCTCTTGACTTTTTCATGTTGTTCTTCCTCCCTTTGGGATCCTCTTTTATGATTCTGCACTCATTGCTTCTTCACTCATTGCCGCCTGAAGCATGATGGCACATTCGATTCTCTTTTTCTGCAAACTGCAGCCGATCTCATAGCAGCCGTTGATATCCCCCGTAAAATGCCGGGAATTGGCCATGCAGCCTCCGCTGCAATAGTATTTGGCAAAACAGTTTTTACAGCTTTCTTTGGTATAAACATTGCACCTCGAAAAGGCTTCACAGATCTGCGGATTGGTAATGCCTTCCTCCACATTGCCCAGAAGATACTCCTCCTGCCCCACAAACTGATGACAGGGATAGAGGTCGCCCCAGGGCGTCACCGCCAGGTATTCCGTCCCGCTGCCGCAGCCGGAAAGCCGTTTGTAAACGCAAGGTCCGCCGGACAGATCAATATTGAAATGGAAGAAATTAAATCCTCTGCCCTCTTTTCGGCGTTTCAGCATCTCTGCCGCCAGACGGTCATACTCTGCGCACAGCTGAGGCAGATCCTCCTGTCTGAGGGCATAAGCCTCGCTGTCCTCGGCTACCACCGGTTCAACAGAAATCTGCTGAAAACCCAGATCCGCCAGATGCAGCACATCCTCGGCAAAATCCGTATTGTAATGCGTATAGGTGCCGCGCACGTAATAATTCATCTGGTCCCTGCTCTCGGCCACCTTCTGAAAACGGGGAACGATCTCATCATAACTGCCCTGTCCTCCCCGATGGGGACGCATATGATCGTTGACCTCTTTGCGTCCGTCTATGGAGAGCACGATATTGCCCATTTCCCGATTGGCGAATTCCAGAATCTCGTCATTTAACAGGGTACCGTTGGTAGTCAGTGTAAAGCGGAACTTTTTATTGAAGGGCTCCTCCAATGACCGGCCGTAAGCAACCAGTTCTTTTACCACGTTCCAGTTCATCAGCGGTTCTCCGCCGAAAAAGTCCACTTCCAGATTCCTGCGCATTCCGGAATTACGTACCAGGAAATCCAGCGCTTTTTTGCCTGTCTCTGCACTCATAATGGCGCGCCGGCCATGGTATTCACCCTCCTCGGCAAAGCAATATCTGCATGCCAGATTACAATCGTGTGCCACATGCAGACACAGAGCCTTTACAACCGGCTTGCGTTTTTGAAAAGCTTCTATGGCATCCCGATAGATATCCCTTGTATAAAGCGTTCCTTCCGCAGCCAGCTCATAGATCTCTTCCGCCGCTTCGGCAAGTTCCTGTTCGGAATAAGGAAGGCCGCTGTCTTTAGCCGCCTGTATCACTTCCTCAGGTGTCGGCTCCGATTCAAATAAAGGCTCAAGCACCGGTATCAGGCGGTATGCCAGTTCATCGACCACATGGACGCCGCCGCTCTCCACATCCATCACAATGTTGTATCCATTGTTCTGAAACAGATGTATCATGATATCCTTTTGATCCCTTTTACTTTACAGCTTCGCAGCTCTGATTGCCGACGGTGCAGCTTGTCTTGCAGGCTGACTGGCAGGATGTCTGGCACTCACCGCAGCCACCCTTCTTCAGGGACTTCTTCAGATCTCTGGTATTTAAAGTCTTTACATGCTTTTTCATTTGCTTTCTCCTTTTTTATAAAACTACGGGCAAAGGGCAAAATCCTCCCGTCACCCCAATAACTACCATAGTATAGCACAACCGAGCCATCTTGAAAAGTGCTTTTTTGAATTGACAAGAAAGCCCCAATATAGTATCTTTTACGCAGCACGCTGCGTGCTCACCCTGAACCTGCCAGATCCCATAAGGAGGCTATTTTGGAACCGGTTATTCTGATACAACTTATCATATTGCTGATCCTGCTGCTGCTTTCGGCATTCTTTTCCTCTGCCGAGACAGCTCTGAGCGCCGCCAACGCCGTGCGCATTCATTCTCTGGCGCAGGATGGCGACAAACGGGCCCGGCGCCTTGAAAAGATCCTGGAAAAACCGGGCAAAATGCTCTCCACGATCCTGATCGGCAACAATCTGGTCAACATCACCATCACATCCCTGGCCACCACGTTGACCATCCGTCTCTTTGGCAGTACGCTGGTGGGCGTGATGACAGGTATTCTGACGATCCTGATCCTGCTCTTCGGCGAGATCATTCCCAAAACCGCAGCCAGACTGTACAGCGAAAAGTTAGCACTTGCATACTCATTACCCATTGCAGCGCTGATGCTGCTTCTTACGCCTGTCATTCTCATTATCGATGCTCTGTCCAAGTTACTTCTGACACTGGCGGGGCTGGACCCTTCCAAACGTCCCTCGGTCATGAGCGAAAAAGAGCTGATCACCTATGTGGATGCCAGCCACGAAGAGGGCGTCATCGAAACAGATGAAAAAAATATGATCCTGAATGTTTTCGACTTAAACGATTCTCTGGCCAAGGATATCATGATCCCCAGGATCGATGTGACCTCCATTGATGTAAACGCCTCCTACCATCAGCTGCATTCCCTGTTTCAGGAAACCATGTTTTCCCGCATTCCCGTCTACGAGGAGGAAAGCGATAATATCATCGGTATCGTGATGCTCAAGGATTTCTTTCTGGTAAAAAAGCAGGCTGATTTCTCCATCCGCGATATTATACGCGAGCCCTATTATACTTATGAGACCAAGAAAACGGATGAGCTGCTGCATGAAATGCAGGAAAGCAGCAATTCCCTCGCCATCGTTCTGGACGAATACGGCAGCGCTGCCGGCCTGATTACGCTGGAGGATCTGCTGGAGGAGATCGTGGGTGAGATCCACGACGAGTATGATGAATCCGAAAAAGAACTGATCCAGACCATAGATGACCACACCTGGCAGATTGCCGGTGCTCTGAAGCTGGATGATGTAAACGATGCCCTAGATACCGAATTTGAATCGGAACACTATGATTCCATCGGGGGTCTGATGATCGAGCAGCTTGACAGACTTCCCCGTAAAAACGAAAGCATAAATCTCTCTGACGGCAGCACCCTGACCGCAGGCGAGATCGTCAAAAACCGTATCAAATACGTGATCCTGGCTCTGCCCGTGGCGGAAACGGAGCCGGGCAAAACAAAAGACGATACGGCCGATGACGCCGAAACGGACACTTCCCTATAAACGGAGCTCCCTGTTGACAGCCCATGACAGAATATAATCCCCTTCTAATTCTCTGCTATCAAGGCACAGTTTATCTCTCCAATCATCCGCAGACAACTCTCCCATCATGGCAAATATTCCTCTCCCGTCCAGTTTGGCAGCAGCCTCTTTTTCAGTCCATACCTTCAGAAGAAACCGCTGCCCCATCTGCTCCTGCGACCCCCGGATCTGCTCCCATTCCCGCTTTTCCGCATCTGACAGGATCCTTCGGGCAAGACCTTTTGACATTTTCCTGTTTCTTTCAAGATCCACGCCGATCCGTCTGTCCGCCATAGCGACCGCCGCATAATCCCCCGCATGGGAAATTGAAAGATAGGGGATCGTGACCCGTACCGCCGCCGAAAGGCTCCCGCCTTCCCCTGCGAGATACACTCTGCCGTGTTCGTCTGCCTTTTCCTCCGGCAGAACCCACCGGCCTGTCTCACCTTGCTCTTTTCCCTGCCCCATCTCTATCTGCTCATAGACAAGAGGCGTCACCACCGCCGGCGACCGGCTTTCAGTCTCCTTGCAGAAACGAAAGAAAGCCTCCCTGATCAGGAGGCCGGCGCCGATACATCTGGCTTTGTCCGGCGCATTCTTTAAGGCATCGGCCTTCTTCTTTCTTGCGGTAGAAGAAAGCCTGTATGCCCTTTCATATTCTTTCTCATCTGTCAGGCATGAGATGTTCATCACATATATCCTGATCCTGACTTCTTCCATGGAAATCACATCCCCACTTTTCCCTCGATCACCGTGAGCTGTTTACTGCTCCGCCGCTGTATCGGTTTTTTCAGGCTCCACGATGCGGATATGTACATCCTTAAGCTGCCCGGGATCTACCTCTGCAGGCGCTCCCATCATCACATCCTGCGCCGTTTTGTTCATGGGGAAGGGTATGATCTCCCTGATACTGTCACATCCTGCGATGAGCATGACCATACGATCCACGCCCGGCGCAATGCCTGCATGCGGGGGTGCCCCGTAACAGAAAGCATTATACATGGCGGGGAACTTGGCCTTGACATCTTCTTCGCCCATTCCGACCAGTGAAAAGGCCTTGACCATGATCTCGGGATCATGATTTCTGACCGCGCCGCTGGAGAGCTCCACGCCGTTGACAACCAGATCGTACTGATAGGCCAGGATGGATAAGGGATCCTGTCCGCATAAAGCCTCCATTCCGCCCTGAGGCATGGAGAAAGGATTGTGGCAGAATTCCAGCTCGCCGCTTTCCTCTCCTATCTCATACATGGGGAAATCCACGATCCAGCAGAACTCATATACTTCCCTGTTCATATGTCCTTCGGCTTTTTCTCCCAGCAGTTTTCGAAGAACACCGGCCGTCTTTTGGGCATCGGCGGTTTTTCCCGCGGTCAGTCCCACAAAATCACCCTTGTGAAGCTGCAGGCTGCTCATCACCTGCTCCTTTTTCTCCTGCAGGAATTTGGAAATGCCGCCCACAAACTCGCCGTTTTCATCCACTCTGAACCAATATGCCTTCCTGGCCGTTGCGACCTCCACATCGGCGCAGATCCTGTCAATGACCTTACGGGAAGCCGCAAAATCGCTGACAACCACAGCCTCAACGGTATTACCTCCGCCAAAAGGCTCAAATCCACAGTCTCCCATCACCTCTGTCACATCCCTAAGCACCAGATCTATCCTCAGATCCGGCTTGTCCGTACCGTAGGTTTTCATGGCATCTCTGTATGAGATCCTCTTAAAAGGCGCCCTGCTTGCCTTTTGATAGATACCGTATTTTGCAAATACAGGCGGCAGAACATCTTCGATCACGGCAAATACATCTTCCTGGGTAGCAAAAGCCATTTCCATATCAAGCTGATAAAACTCTCCCGGACTTCTGTCCGCCCTTGCATCCTCGTCACGGAAGCAGGGTGCGATCTGGAAATACTTATCGAAACCGGAAGTCATCAAAATCTGCTTGAACTGCTGGGGTGCCTGGGGCAGAGCATAAAATTTGCCCGGATGATTTCTGGCCGGCACGAGATAATCTCTGGCTCCCTCCGGTGATGAGCAGGTCAGGATCGGTGTGGTGATCTCAAGAAAGTCATGGCTTTCCATTGCCTTTCTCAGATCGGATACGATCCGGCTGCGAAGTACGATCTTGTCTTTTACCGAAGGATTCCTCAGATCCAGATAACGGTATTTCAGTCTCACCGCTTCATCCGCCTCTGTGGAACGGGCCACCTCGAAGGGCAGTTCATTATGGATGCATTTGCCCATTACCCTGATATCTGTGGGAACCACCTCGATCTCACCGGTGGGGATCTCCGTATTTTTATTGGAACGCTCCCTTACGCTGCCTGTGACAGACAGTACGGATTCATTGTTGACGCCGGAGAGCTTATCCATCATCTCTTCGGTCTCGATCACGATCTGGGTCACTCCGTAAAAATCACGCAGGATCAGAAATCCCAGATTTTTGCTGACCTTGCGCAGATTGTCGTAAAATCCTGCCAGCACAACCTCGCTGCCCGCATCCGTCAGTCTGAGCTCACCGCAGGTGTGTGTTCTTGATTGCTTTAAGTTATCCATTTTTTATCGTCCTTCCTGTTTCGTTTACTCCTTAATTTTTCAACGCTTCCCGGTAGAATTCCACAAACTCATGGTAGCCTTCCGCCTCAAGCTGCTGTTTTTGAAACTTTTTATTCTTGTTCATTCTGACCATCAATACCTGCTCGCCGGCATCTCTTCTTCTTTGTGCCTCTTTTACGGCGCCTGCCAGTTTTTCCGTGGGGAGATTTTTCTCCAGCAAAAATGCCACCTTGGTCTTTTCTTCCGGAATCCTGAACCCTCTGTCAAGCAGAATGGTGATGATCCTTTCAAAGCCGATGGAGAAACCGCAGGCCGGAATGTCATTGCCGGTAAAGCGTCCCACCATCCTGTCATACCTGCCGCCGCCCGCAACACTGGAGCCGAATTCAGGCATTTCAATCTCAAAAATAGTACCTGTATAATACCCCATTCCTCTGACCAGCGTCGGATCGAAAACGATCTCAAAGCCTTCCTGCCCCGCCGCCAGTACGGCATCCCTGATCTGGATCAGATTCTCGCAGACTCCGTCTTCGAGGGTATCTTTCAGGATCTCCTCCAGATATTTAAGGGGTTCGTCCGCCTGCTGCATTCCTTCAAAAAGACCGATGCATTTTTCCACTGCTTCAGGGGCAAAACCGCTTTCGGACAGCTCCGCAGAAACCCCGTCCATGCCGATCTTGTCCATCTTGTCCAGTATGATATAGACTGTATCAAAGGCATCCTCGGAAAAGCCCGCATAAGCAGCCATAGCGCGTAAAAGCCGCCGTTCGTTGATCCTGACCCTGAAGCCGGAAAAACCGAGTTTTTTCAAAGTTGAGGTAGTGGCCAGGATCAGCTCGATCTCTGCCAGATTACCGGGTTCTCCCAAAATATCGATATCACACTGCATGAACTGGCGAAATCTCCCCTTCTGGGGTCTGTCCGCCCGCCACACATTGCCCATCTGCAGCGCCTTGAAAGGATTTGGAAGCTCACTCATATGATTGGCATAGTATCTTGAAAGCGGCAGGGTCAGATCATAACGCAGTCCCGAATCAGCCAGATCGTTCTCCGTCTGAGCCTGCGCGATATTCAGTTTCTCGCCTCTTTTCAGGATCTTAAAGATCAGTTTTTCGTTTTCTCCTCCCTGTTTGGAGGACAGATTGCCGATGGATTCCACACAGGGAGTCTCGATCTGGGTAAAACCGTAGCTCTTGTAATTCTCCCTGATGATCTGCATACACCACTGACGGAGCTGCATCTCTTCGGGAAGTACATCCTTCATACCGTTGACCGGTTTCTTTTGCAGGGTTGCCTTTGCCATTTCTTTGTTCCTTTCTGTTTCTCTGTCTATTATATGTATTTTCCTATTATATTTCAATGATGTCGGAAGCAAAACCCGGAAAAGGACTTCTCAGGCTTCGCAGATTTGGTTTCTGACGGGTCTGACCGCAAACATGTCCCGGATCAGTGGATTATCGGACAGGGCCACCTTGGCGCGGCATCCCTCTTCGTAGGTTTCAAAAATCCCGAATACGGTAGGACCCGAACCGCTCATCAGCGTTTCCATGGCTCCCAGTCTCATCATGGCGTCCTTGATCCTGACGATTTCCTCATGTTCATCCACGGTCACATATTCCAGCACATTTGCCAGGCGATCCGTGATCTGCGACAAATCTCCTTTTGCGATCGCCTCTATCATCCCGTCAATATCCGGATGCCGGTAGTCAGAGATCGCATCCAGCGCCCGGTACACATGGGCCGTAGACACTTCGGCTGCGGGTTTTGCCAGCAGAATCCCGCAATCCGGCATATCCTCAAGCGGCGTCAGCACCTCTCCGATCCCCTCCGAAAGGGCGGTACCTCCCATCAGGCAATAGGGCACGTCAGCCCCCAGCTCAAGCCCCAGCTCTCTTAGCTCCGGCTCAGGAATATCCAGCGCAAAAAGCTCTGCGGCTCCCCGCAGCGCAGCCGCACAGTCGCTGCTGCCTCCCGCCAGTCCCGCTGCCATGGGAATGTGCTTTTCAAGCCTGATCCTGAGTCCTTTACGGATATGATATCTCTCTTTGATCAGCGCCGCTGCCCTGTAAACCAGATTACTTTCATCACACGCAAGCCCCGGCATATCCGTGGTAAGCCGGATCTGATCATCCTCCGTCACACTCATTTCCAGAATATCCGCCAGATCCACGCTCTGCATGATCATTTTGACCAAATGATAACCGTCCTCGCGGCGTCCTACCAC
>CAJOOZ010000109.1 GCA_905236705.1 uncultured Lachnospiraceae bacterium
ATCGAGATCAAGGAGGGAATGACCTGCACCAGAGAAGAGATCGACGAGTTCTGTCTGGGACTGCCCAGATACAAAAGACCGCGTCAGGTGTTCTTTGAGGATATTCCGAGAAATGCAACCGGCAAGATCGAAAAGCCGAGGTTGCGTAAAATGCACGGGGCGGACAGACTGGTGGCGATGGAAAATAAAAGCTGAGACAGGCCGTGTGCTTAACCTTTCATTGACAGTATAGTTGTAGATTAGATATAATGTTGATATCAGGGTCAGGCGAAGGACTTTATGACCCGCCCCGCATGGAGCACGAAGTGGCGCAAATGCGCCACGAAAGTGCGGAATGTGGGAGGATTGCGGGAGTGCGAAGCACAAAGCAATCCGGATATCAGCTTGCGGCAGACGTGTATTGGGGGATCTGTCGTCATAACAAAATGACAGGGGGTGCGATTATGGGACAGGAAGGCAAAGAGAAAAAAGCAGGTCTGATGGGGAAAATGACTCTGAGAGCGAAGATCATCTTTTTGGTTGATATCGCGCTGGTGCTCAGTGTCATCATAGCGATCGTTTCAAACAGGAATGCATATCAGAAACGCATATCCGAAATGATCAGCGAGGACATGAAGGCCATTGCGATCGGTTACGGGCAGTCGGTTGAGACAGCGATCGAGGTCGGCGGCGGTCAGCAGTTGAGCAGTGAGATACTCGAAGGTGCAGTGGGCAATGCTTTTATCCCTAATGATGCGGATGGATACATCTATGTGGTAGATGAAAATGGCACGATGTTGTATCATCCCACGGCGGAAAAGATCGGCCAGCCGGTTGAGAATGATGCGGTCAAGACTCTTGTGGCTGAAATGAGCAAGGGGACATACCGCGATCCGGGCGTGATCGAATATGTATTCAAAGGTGAGCAGAAATACGCCGGTTTTTACATTACCAACGAGGCGGGGATTCATGATATCGTAGTGGTATCTGCCAATCTGGTCAGGATCCGTCAGAATGCAGCGGCGATTCCCGGATTGGTGATCGTCGTAGCTATTATCTTTGTGCTGCTGGTTTCGGTCATTTCCTATATCTGCATCGGCTGGATCATAAAGCCCATCAAACATCTGGGTGTTTCCATGGATCGCATTGCCGACCTGGACTTTACAGAGGATGAATACCTGAAGAAATATGTGGGCTGGCAGAATGAAACCGGTGTACTGGCGCGCAGTACCATTGCCATGAGCGAGCGTATCGACAGGATCACGCTGGACATCAGGGACAGTGTGGAGCGTATCACGTCGGGCTCCGAAAAGATAAAGGAGGCTGTAGAAGAGATCTCTGCAGCATCCACGGAAAATTCCAATACAGTAGTGGATCTGTCGGCAATGATGGAGGAAACCACCGCAACAACAGATACCATAGCGGCCAATATGGACAATATGGTGCAGAAATCCAGCCATGTGGCAGAACTGGCCAAGGCAGGTATCGATCTGTCGGCCGAAATTTACGACCGCGCTGCGGATGGGATCAGACAGGCGGAGAGCTCCAAAGCGAAAACCACCAGGGTATTGGCGGATATCAAGACCAATACGGAAAAAGCCATCAATGATGCCAGGGCGATCAACCGCATCAATGAGCTGACAGAAACGATCAAGGGAATCTCCGAACAGACCAATCTGCTTTCACTCAATGCAAGTATTGAGGCTGCCAGAGCAGGTGTGGCAGGACGCGGATTTGCAGTGGTTGCGGATGAGATCGGCAAGCTGGCCGGTGAATCGGCTGCCACCGTGGAACAGATCGAGGACATCATCATGGCCATCAAGGGCGCTGTGGATGGGATGCGTGACTGCCTGACAGAGGTTCTGGATTTTACGGAGAAATCCACGGAAGAGAATATGCAGCTGATCGAGAGTGTCAGCAACCGGTATAATGACGATACGGCCCAGTTTGAAAAGAGCCTGTCGGAGATGCAGACAGCGATGACACAGCTGGATGCCATTATCACGGAAGTAGATCGTTCCGTCGAGGGCATCAATACAACGGTGGCTCAGTCCGCAAACGGGATCGCCGATGTGGCGGGCAAGACGGACAATGTGGTGGACAAGACCAATACAGTCAGCGATCTGGTACGGGAAAATGTGGATCAGTCCGAAAACCTTCGGAATCTCATCGGAGAATTTACGTTATAATTATCTCGGGTTTGAAAAGCGCCGCGAGCCTGCTCGGCGGCGCTTTTTTTTCAAATCACCCATAGTAATATCATGACAGGAATTTATGCGGAGAAGAGAAATGGGCGACAGGCGCTTTAAAATGATCATCAGCTATGATGGAACCAGATACTATGGATGGGAGCATCAGCCGGACAAAGAGACGGTTCAGGGCAAGCTGGAGAATGTGCTGCAGCGTCTGGCAGGTACTTTTTGCGAGATCATCGGAGCGGGGAGAACGGATGCCGGTGTGCATGCCAAAGGAATGTGTGCGCATTTTTCCATGGATACGGAGCTGGCGCCGGAGGAGATCAAGGCATATTTCAACCGCTATCTTCCGGATGATATCGCCGTTCTGGACCTGCGAGAGGCTTCCGGTCGGTTTCATGCCAGATACAATGCCACGGGTAAGAGCTATTGCTATACGATCTATCAGGGAAGCGAAAAACCCGTGTTTGACAGAAAATATGTCTGGACCATCGAGCAGGAACTGGATACGGAGAGGATGAAAAAAGCCGCAGCCGTGCTTACGGGCAGGCATGATTATGCGTCTTTCTGCAAGGCGGCTGCCAGGAATAAGAGTACGGTCCGCACGGTGGACACCATAGAGATCAGACAGAAGGGCGGCTATATCACGCTGCGTTTTCACGGAGACGGCTTTTTGAGAAATATGGTGCGGATCATGACGGGAGCCATCGTTGCGGCCGGCAGGGGTGAATTGACGGATCAGGAGCTGGCAGACATCCTTGCATCGCGGGACAGAAAAAGGGCACCCGCCACTGCGCCGGCGCAGGGTTTGTGCCTTGAACGGGTAGATTACGATTGAGGGGCGGCCCGGGGAGGAAAATATGAAATATATATCGTGGAATGTGAACGGCATCAGAGCATGTCTGCAAAAGGGATTTATGGATTTTTTCAATGCGGCGGATGCGGATGCCTTTTGCCTGCAGGAGACCAAGATACAACAGGGACAGGTCGAGCTTGAGCTGCCCGGCTATCATCAGTATTACAACTATGCGGTCAAAAAGGGCTATTCCGGTACTGCGATCTTTTGCAAAAAAGAGCCGCTGTCGGTGGCCTATGGACTTGGGATCGAGGAGCATGATCAGGAGGGGAGAGTGATCACGCTGGAATTTGAGGATCATTATCTGGTGACGGTATATACGCCCAATTCCAAGCAGGGACTGGAGAGGCTTGATTACCGGATGATCTGGGAGGATGCCTTCAGAGACTATGTACAGACGCTGGATGCCAAAAAGCCGGTGCTGATCTGCGGTGATCTGAATGTGGCGGTGGAAGAGATCGATCTGAAAAATCCCTCCTCCAATCATCATAATGCGGGATTTACCGATGAGGAGAGAGACAAGATGCGAAAGCTCCTTGCAGGGGGATTTACCGATACCTTCAGGCATTTCTATCCGGATCAGACAGGGATCTATTCCTGGTGGTCTTATAGGTTCCGTGCCCGGGAGAAAAATGCGGGATGGCGCATTGATTATTTCCTGGCATCGGACAGACTCACAGGCACTCTCGTGGATGCCCGGATCCATACGGAGGTCTTCGGTTCGGATCACTGTCCGGTGGAAGTGACGTTCGAAATGACATAAAATTTTTAATTTAGATTGATCGGAGGCTTGCATGATGGAGATGAAGGTTCAAAGAGACAAAAAAGTTAGCTTTAGCTTATTTTTCGCTGTCGGTCTGCTTGTTCTGACTGTGTTTTTTGCCCTCCTTATGCCACAGGATACCAGGGCGGCGCATCTGAACAAATACAGCAAAAAGCTGCAGGTGGGCGAGAGCTTCAAGCTGAAACTGATCGGTGCCGATCATAAGGTCAAATTCAAAAGCTCCAATAAAAAAGTGGCAACCGTCACAGCCAAGGGCGTGATCCGCGGCAAGAAAAAAGGAAAGGCCGTGATCACTGCGATCGACGGTGATAAGGAATACAAATGCAGGATAACGGTTCAGACGATCCAAAGCAAATACAGAAGCAAGGTGAGAACCCTGGTCAATCAGAAACGCAGAGATTACGGTCTTCAGTCGCTGGATTATGATAAATATCTGTCCGAAGCCGCACAGGTGAGGGCCAGGGAACTGGATCAGAATTACAGCCATACGAGACCGAACGGCAAGGTCTGGACCTCTGCCATCAGTCTGAAATACAATTACGGAAATTATTATTATGAGATGATCGGTAAAGACTATACAAGTCCGAAAAAGATCGTCAATGCCTGGATGAATAACAGTGTCACCAAACGCGCTATCATCGGGAAGGCATACAAGGATATCGGAGTCGGTTATTATGTGGCGGATGACGGTACGGAGTTCTGGTGCGCGATCATAGCTACAAAAAAATAACGGTATAATAACTGTATAACAAAATAAGTTCTGCCATTATCAGCCATTTTGGATTTCACTAATATTAGTGATGTCTGAAATGGCTGAATGTGTTAAAATGTCGAATTA
>CAJOOZ010000110.1 GCA_905236705.1 uncultured Lachnospiraceae bacterium
CAATGAGAATGAATTATTTACAAAGGATTATTCTTCAGAGCGCGAGGAAAACGAAGGAAAGATCGAGGAGATCCGGCAGCAGGGAAAGGAGACGGGAGAGGTGGATCAGGAAGGCAATCCCGTCACGGAGCCGGTGGAATTTGAGAATCCCGCAGACGGGGTGAATGCGGGCAGAAATATGGGGATACTGACCCTGGTGGCGGATCCATCGGCTGTATCGCAAAGGGGGGTCGGAAAGGAAAGTCTGCTGTCAGCAAGGGGACCGAAGCACAGCGGGGATGGACTGTGCGGTCGCAAGGCAGAAGGAGCGGGCAGCAAGCTCTGGTTTGAACTGTATATCAGAGAGCACTGCGGTAATTACAGAACCCCCAGGGAAACGGGCGTGCTGGCATATCAGCAGGAATATATCATAGCGGGAAAAGACAATGATACGGATAATCTGAAATCCATTGTGACGAGGCTATTGGCGATCCGTGAGACGGCAAACATTACGTATCTTTTCTCGGATCCTGCCAAGGAGGCGGAGGCAGCGGAGGTGGCGCTGGGAATTGCGACTGCGGCAGGGGTTCCGGCACTGACGGAGCTGATCAGGGTATCGCTTATGTTTGCCTGGGCTTTTGCAGAAAGTGTCTGGGATGTCAGATCCCTTCTGGCAGGACACAGGATTGCTCTGATCAAGACGGCAGAGGATTGGCATTACTCGCTGTCCGGTATGCTTTCTTATGCGGGTGATACGATCAGCAGCGCAGCGCAGGATGACGGACAGGCTGCCGCTGCGTTAGCGGAGGGTAAGCTGTCATATGAAGACTATCTGATGCTGTTTATGACGCTGGAGAGCAAAGGGAAGCTGACAGACAGGATGATGGATGTGGCGGAAATGGACGTCAGAAAGAACAGCGGAGATTTTGGCTTTTGTCTGGATGACTGTATCGATCATCTCAAGACGGAAGCTGCGGTCGGATCGCGGTTCGGTTTTTCAACCGTTACGGAAAGAAGTTTTTCATATTATTGATGATCGCACAAGGCCGGAAATATCCTTCCGGGAGGTTAACAGATGTCAGAAAGATCCAAAAAAAAGAAAGGAGAAAGTATTCTTCACAGATACTGTATAATTCGTGCCGAAAAGCCCATCGGGAGGATATTTGCGCCCTTGTGCGATCACTGTAAAGGAAGTCTGACGATCGAGGCGGCACTGGTTTTGCCACTGTTTTTGTTCGCGGCTTTGGCCCTGTTGTCCGTCATGGATATGCTGACGCATTTTATGGATACGGAAATGAAGCTGTACCAGACGGCAAGATCGGCAGCGGTATACGGCTATGCCGCCGGAAATACAACCGCCGGCCGGCAGGGTGACTGGATCCGTTTAAAGCTCGTCTATCCGGTCAGCGGATACGGAGGCAGATTTGCAAGAACACTAATGCTGGAAAATCATGTAAATGTGCATATCTTTAACGGGTACGGCTCCGATGAGATCGGAGAGAAAAGCGGGGAAGAGATATATGTCTATATCACATCTGACAGTGAAGTGTATCACAGGCGGCGGGACTGCAAGCATCTGAACGTATCCGTGCGGGCAGTTTCCACCGCTTCGGTGAAAGGACGCAGAAATCAGGACGGGGGCAAATTTTATCTGTGCAGATATTGCGGCAGAGGAATGACGGAAGGGGAAGGTCTCCCGGCAGAGGTTTACATAACTGATTACGGCACTTTATATCATGCGAGGATTGACTGTCCGGATCTGAAGAGAACCGTATCGGTCGTAAGTCTGTCCGAGGCAGAGGGCAGACGTCCGTGCAAGGATTGTGGATAGGAGGAGAATATGTATCTGATCATACCTTTTCTGAGCTGGAATGCAATATTGGATCTGCGACAGAGAAAAGTAAGCATAGGCTCACTTTTGTTGTTTTCGCTGATCGGTTTTATTCTTTTGTTTACGTCAGAAGGACAAAAACTTCTGTATCACGGAGAGCCTTCTGTCTGGCGTATCATCGCAGGAGTCGGATTCGGGATCCTGTTGCTTGTGCTGTCATGGATCAGCAGTGGCGCCGTTGGAGCGGGGGATGCGATGGTGGCTGTGGTGCTGGGCTTATATCTGGGCATAGACAGGGTACTGTTGCTGTTCATGGCGGGATTTTTGTTATCGGGCATGACGGGGTTTGCGTTGATCATGATGGGAAAAGCCGACAGAAAAAGTCATATGCCGCTGATGCCCTTTTTGCTGGCGGGTTATCTGATATTGCTTTTGACCGGCTGGATGTAAAGAGCTTTTGCATAGTAAGCGAAATATGTAATTTCGCTTACTATAATGCTCCGCAAGGATGCGCACGGATTTACGATATGCCATTTGACTATTGGACATTTCACAGGGAAATGGAGAGATGGGAATGGAAAGAAATTGTATAAAGAAAAGGATCAGGATGTTTTTGACGGGGGCAAACAGGGGGAGCGCTACGGTTGAGGCTGCGGTTCTGATCCCGCTTATTTTGTCGGTATATATGATGCTGATCTTCTTTTCCGTCTATCTGTACGGCAGATCCGCCGCAGTGTCCGTGACGTGCAGAGCCTGTGTGCTGGCTGCAAAAATGGAACACGAGAGCGGAAATGCGGTGACAAAAGAAATGAACGTTTTTCTAAATGACTGTGCAGGGCGTATTCCGCTGACGGCAGGGGTATCAGCCTCTTCGCAGGCCGGTCTTCTTTCGGCCGGGGCACAAATGTCTTTTTCGGGAATTTTTAAGAGTTTCTTTTTGCCCATGAGGGGAACGGAGCTTTCTTTTTCCGACAGGAGGAAGATTCAAAGGCTTGATCCCGCAAAGGTGATCTGGGGGATCAGGATCGCAAACGGATCAGGTCAACAGAAAAACGAAGGAGAATAACAAGATGGAAGAATTGCAGCAGAATGTGATAAAAAGGGAGCCTGACGGTTGTTACATGGTAACGGATCTGAGCGGTGATCTGACAGAGGCAGACAGGTTTGTTGTCAGGATGATCACGGAAAACAGAATACGATCTCTTCTGATCCCCCGTCTACGAAGTTTTAACGGCAGACAAAGTCTGTATTACGAGATCACCGGATTGCAGACACTGGAATCCAAATGCAGGGTCAGCCCTCTGAGCGGAAATGAGGTTCTCGGGCTCCTTTCTTCGCTGCAGGGTTTGACGGAGCTGCTGCCCGATTATTTTCTCAGGGCAGAGGATATGGTCCTTTCGTTTAACAGAATCTTTACGGATGGCAGGGAATGGTATTATATCTATCGTTGCGGACAGGTAGAACAAACTGAGCAGGAAGGAGCGGTAAGCGTATTTGCCAGGGATCTGATCGGAGCGATTGACCATGATGATGAAATGGCAGTGGTGTATGCATATCAGTTTTATAAATCCGCAGGGCAGGGTCAGGGGGAGCTTAGACAACTGCTGGAAAGAGTCCTGCAAAGCGAGCAGGAGACCTCCGGAGAGGAGGATGGGCCAAACCGTGAAGCAGGATCAAACCGTGAAGCTGAGCCGGAGCGTGTGGCGGAGGCGGCAGAAACAAAAGAAGGATCAGAGGATATAAAAAAGAAAAGAAGAGATCCTGTCGCCATCATAAGCTTCAGCCTGCTTTTGATATTGGGGGTGTTTTTGCTGGTGTGGAAAAGCCTGCATATCACTCCCTTTTCCCCAATGATGCTGCTCAGCGGGCAGGAAGGGATCGCCGGGCTGTGCTTTGCCGCAGTGGGGGCGGGGGGACTGGTCTTTTCTCTTTTTCTGCAACAAAGGTTGACTTTTTAATTTTGTTAGCATAAGCTAACATTTAGAGAAATAAAGGAAGTCAATCGACATGGAACAAAGACTTCGGAATCATTTACGAAGGACAGGATATAAAAAACTTTATACGGATGCGGCCGCCGTGGAGAGCTATTTTTTTCGGGAGATGGACTATGTCAATGTGATCGTGCTTTATGATGCCGATCAGATTCCCTCTGCGGGACAGGCCTATTATCGCGATCAGGTCAAAAGGATCACCTGGCGCTTTCATGACAGAGGACAGGAACATGTACATCTGCTGACGCTGATCATGAGCAGTGACGGTGAGCGTGCGCAGCAGTTGGCTGCGGGAGACAGGTTTTGCTGGATCGTTGATCGTAATACAAATACACTGGTCATCCCGGAGGGCGCCGTGGAGAATTTCTACGGTGTCAGGGATGAGCTTTTGGGGGCGCTTTCGAATCCGGCGCTGGATGAGCTGTATATGGAGGCACCGATCGAGTATGAGGCCGGCGGCAAACCCTGCATACGGCATATCGGTGAAAGAGCGGTGGTCAATCACGCACTGCTGCTTTTGAATCTGATGGGGTATTTACTCTGCATCATGTTCGTGGAAGCGATTTATGACTGGGGCGATCTGCGCTATACACGCGTGCTGGAAAACGGAGAGTGGTATCGGATACTGACCAGCATGTTCATGCATCAGGACGTATATCATCTGGGCGGTAATATGATCACTCTTTTGCTGCTCGGAAATATAGCGGAGAGGGCATTGGGACATGTCAGGTATCTGATCCTGTATCTGACAGGCGGCCTTCTGGCTGCTCTGACATCCATGTATGTGGCATTTCTGAAGGGCGACATGATCGGAGCGGTGGGAGCCAGCGGGGCTATTTTTGCGGTGATAGGGGCGGTACTGTGGATACTGATTCTGAACCACGGCAGACTGGAGACGCTGACGACGGCGAAACTTTTGTTCCTGATCGCCTATTCACTATATTTCGGATTTACTTCAACGGGAATCGACAATGCGGCACATGTGGGAGGATTGCTGGCCGGATTGATGCTGGCGATGATCCTTTACAGAAGAAAAAAGGGATTTTCTGCCGGTAAGCGGCGGAGAAAGGAAAACCTATGAAGATCAATATGTATTATGGGGGCAGAGGTCTGGTGGATGACCCGACAAGCCTTGTGTTGGATAAGATGCAGGCGGTTCTGGAGGAGCTGAACGTACAGGTGGAACGGTTCAATCTGTATGAGCTCAGAGGGGCGCTGACGACACTGCCACAGACCCTGAAATCCGTGGACGGGATCGTGCTTGCCACAACCCTGGAATGGTTTGGTATCGGCGGCTATATGCAGACATTCCTGGATGCCATCTGGCTTTACGGGGATAAGGAAAAGATCAGCCAGATCTATATGTGTCCCGTAGTCATGAGTACCACCTACGGCGAACGCGAAGCGAAGCTGTCTTTGTCAAATGCGTGGGAAATACTGGGAGGTCTGCCTTGCAGTGGTATGTGCGGATATATCAAGGATACCTCGATCCTCGAGCATGATCAGCAGTACCAGACACTGATCGAGAAAAAGGCGGAGAATATGTATCGCACGATACGTCAGAAGGTCAAGCCCCTTCCGGCCAGCAATCAGGCGGTAAAGCAGACGGTAGCCTTAAATCAGGGAATGAATCTGACCCCCCAGGAGTCCGAACAGCTCTCCCGTTATGCGGCGGATGATGGATATGTCCAAAAGCAGAAGGAGGATATCAGGGAGCTGACGGCACTGTTCGGCGGCAAGCTGGGAGAGCAGAAAAAAAAGACCGCAAGCAGCGGATTTTCGGATTATACGACGCGTTTTCAGAGAGCCTTTATGCCCAAACCGGGTGGCAGGGGCGTGTTCACATTGCGGATCACGGGTGGAAATACTCCTGTAATCCAGCTTCACATTGAGCCGTCGGGGCTGACGGTTTTTACCCAGGAGGGTGGCAGGACTGATGTGGAGATCAGTATGGAGCAGAAGATCCTGGATGATATTCTGAACGGCAAGACAGATTTTCAGAAGGCTTTTATGACCGGATCGATGAAAATGAAGGGTGATTTTTCCACCTTCAGGATATTGGATGAGGTATTTCAGTTTTAATAGGAGGAGGTATTTGATGATGAGAGATGACAATTGTATTTTTTGCAAGATCGCCGCGGGGGAGATTCCGTCCAAAACGATCTATGAGGATGATTCCTACAGAGTAATCCTGGATCTGGGACCGGCCACCAGAGGACATGCGCTGATTCTGCCAAAGGATCATTATGCCAATCTTTTTCAGCTGCCTGAGGAAAAATGCGCCGAGGTGATGAAGCTGGCGAAGAAAATGGGAACGCAGATGAAGGAGAACCTGAAGGCGGACGGCTTTAATCTGGTACAGAATAACGGCGAATGTGCGGGCCAGACCGTTTTTCATTTCCATCTGCATCTGATTCCGAGATATGAAAATGACGGACAAAAGATCGGCTGGACCGTGGGAAATCCTTCTTCGGAAGAGCTGGAGGAGATCCGAAACCGGATTATGGGAGAATAAGTATTGGGACAGTTTGAAGAATCACTGCAGAATTTTACCAGAGAGTTTGCTTACGGAGGGGCGATACGGCATCTGGCCGATCACGGTTATACGGCGGAGCAGATCCTGAAGGAGTATCGGTATCCCCTGTCTCTGGAAACGATCCGGAAGATCATAGATGATCATATGAAAGAAAAGAAGGATTAGGGAGGATCTATGCTGTTATCACAAAAAATATATCTGAGTACGATCTACAGATTAAAGCAGGGTGGCGGCAGAGTCCGCAGTGTTGAGCTGGCCAGGGAACTGAATTATACCAAACCCAGTGTCAGCCGCGCTATCGGAAATTTTGAAAAAGGCGGCTATCTGACTGTGGAAAAGGGCGGCATCCTGGAGCTGACCGAAAAAGGTCAGAAGGAAGTGAAGGAACTGGTGAAACGGCAGGAACTGATCGCCGAGTTTCTGCAGATGACCTGCGGTATCGGCAGTCAGCAGGCTCTGCAGGATGCGATCGGTATGGAGGCATCAGCTTCAGCCGACACCATCAGGGGGATGAAGGCTTTTGTGAAAGAGGTCAGAAAGATGTATGATTCAGAGCGCTAAGTGCCCGCAAGCGAGTCTTGACATGCGGCTTGAAAAAAAGGAGCGTTTTCCTTATAATATGTTTCATGAAATCGAAGAAGCAAAAAGAGACCAAATCAAAAAAGTTTCAACCGGCATGGGCTAAGCTTGATAATACTGCGATTCTTTTTCCCGTGATTGCCACGAAGGATATGAGTAACGTATACCGTATCTGCGCAACATTGAAGGAAGAGGTCGACGGAGAGCTTTTACAAAAAGCACAGGACATTCTGCTGCCCCGCTTTCTTGCATTTCGCATGCGCCTGAAAATGGGCGTTTTCTGGTATTATTTTGAAGAAAATGATAAAGATCCTCCCAAGGTTCTTGAAGAGAACAGTTTCCCCGGGGCATATATCAATAAAAGTCTGAACAATCAATATATGTTTCGCGTGACTTATTATAAAAAGCGGATCAATCTGGAGGTCTTTCATGCATTGACGGATGGTTATGGTGGTTTGCTTTTTTTAAAGGAGTTGATCTATCAGTATCTGCGCCTGGCACATCCTGAGGAGCTGTCCGGTGAGAAGGACAGATTATCGCCGGGTTTAATCCTCGACATGGAAGACAGTTATGTCAAGAGCTTTCGCAAAGCAAAAAGCCATAAGGAAGCATACAGGTCAAAACGCGCAGTGGTCATCAGGGGGGAAAAGCGGCCGAAAGGCGAAGTAGGGGTGACAAGCGGCTATTTTCCGCTGGATCAATTAAAAGCCGCTGCCAAAAGTCATGGTCTGACGATCAATCAGTATCTGGTCGGGACGTTTGTTTATGCTGTCTACAGGGAGTACCTGAAGGGATCGCCCGGCGACAGGCCCATTAACTGCTGTGTACCGGTGGATCTTCGGGGATTTTATGATTCCCACACTACCAAAAACTTTTTTGCCATGGTTGCGGCGCAGTTTCAACCGGAAAAAGAAGAATATACATACGATGAAGTTCTGGCTATTGTGGCTCAAAGCTTAAAAGAACAGATCACCAAAGAACATCTGGATACGATCCTGTCTTACAATGTATCCAACGAACAGAACATTTTTCTCAGACCGATTCCGATCTTTATCAAAAATATAGCAATCCGCAGTGTCTATGAATCCACGGCGGATGCGACAACCGCAACGGTGACAAATATCGGAGATGTAAAACTCAGAGAGCCTTACGATAAATATGTCGAGCATTTTTATACGATGCTTTCCATGTCCAGAGGGCAGAATCTGAAAGGCGGCATAGTAAGCTATAACGGTACTCTTATCATCACCTTCACGACGGTATTGGCTGATCTGTCGATCCAAAAGAAGTTTTTCCGTATGATCAGCAAAGATGGCGTAAAGGTTGCGGTTGAAACAAATGACCCGGACGGCGGCGTGGGATAAAAGGTTTTTGAGCACAATTCGTATGATGAAGGAGATGGAGTGAATGATGAATTTTTGCCCGCAATGCGGGATAATCTTATACGGACATCCTCAGGTATGCCCTTTGTGCCAATGCGTAACCGAGGAGATGGAGGAGCCTGCGTATGAAGAGGCGAAGGCTTTATTTGGTGAAAATGCACCGTATCCGGACGTATATGCCAGACAGAAGCTGTTGCGGTTCTGGCTCAAGCTGATCCTGTTTGTTTTTGTGGTTGCGGAAGTGATCATGGTGTTGATCAATTACTATACCTCGGTCAGTTATCCCTGGTCTCTGATCACGGGTTTTTCGCTTTTATATACCTACATGTTTTTGCTCTACTGGATTAATCACGATTCCGGTTTTGCCGCAAAAGTGGGGCTGCAGATGCTGATCACGATGGTCTTTTTGTTCGAAATTGACAACTGGACGGGTTTCAGAGGATGGTCTTTGCAATGGGCGATTCCGGGGATCATATTGCTGGGCGACGGACTGGTATTTTTTTTGATGATGCTCAACAGAAGTCGCTGGCAGAGCTATATGTTATTGCTGCTGCTGATGGAAATATGTTCCCTTGCGATCATTGCACTTTATTTTACGGGAAAGATCGCAGGCGTTGTTCTGCCTATGATCTGTACTCTTGTGACAGGCTTTTATTTTTTCGGGACGATCCTGTTTGGAGGCGGTACTGCGGGACGGGAGCTCAGCAGGCGTTTTCATATCTGACAAGGCTACTTCGCTATGGATTTTAAGGTGTTTGTATGGCAGACAGATCAAAGATATTGTTAAAGACGGTGACACAGCAGCGCACTGACCTGACAAAAAGAGAGGACTCTTCGGAGAAAGAAGAGATCAGCCTCAGGGGCAAGACCGCCAGAGAACTGGTGAAGGTGGCAAATCACCTGCCGGTACTCGGACCGATGCGCAGAAACGGCGATCTGCAGAATCTGATCAGTGAGCATGAGCACAGCTGGAAGTGTCCGGCCGAGTTGAAAAATACCGTGATAAAGTGCGGTCTTTTCAAGATGGAGCTGCTTGAGAGCGCGGATCATGTTAAGGAAAACAGTGAGCGGTATTGTATCCTGCAGCTTCACGGAGGTGGATATTACGGTAAAATGCATAATACATACAGAGCCGTGGCCGCCTGTTATCATGAGATTACCGGCGGTTTTGACGTACTGTCAGTGGATTATCGCGTGGCACCGGCGAATCCGTATCCTGCAGCGCTGGAAGACGCGGTGGGAGCATATAAATGGTTGCTGGAGCAGGGGTATTGTCCGGAACATATCATTATTTCGGGAGATTCTGCCGGCGGCGGGTTAACGCTGGCTCTTTGCATGTATTTGAGAGATCGCAGATTTAAAATGCCGGCAGGACTGATCACCATGTCTGCCTGGACGGATCTGACGCGAAGTGGTGAATCCTATCAGGAAAACTATGATAAAGATCCCATATTCGGAGGTTCTCATCGCACGCTGGTCTATAAAAAAGGATATTATCTGAATCATGACCCGGCAACGCCCTATATTTCGCCGGTTTACGGCGTATATAATCGTTTTCCTCCCATGCTGATGCAGGTAGGGGAGCTGGAGATGCTCAGGGATGACACGGTTTCGGTCGCAAAAAAAGCCAGGGCGGCAGGAGTGAAAGTCAAAGAGCATATTTATCCCGGCATGTTCCATGTGTTTCAGCTCGGATTAAACAGGTATCCGGAATCCAAAGAGGCCTGGGAGGAGATACGTCATTTTATCCATATTATAACGGGTGAAGGCTTCTGGGACTAAGAAAGCAAAAAAGCAGATATAAAAAAATAAAAAAAGACTTGCATTTTCAGTCAAATATAAGTATGATATATAGGCAGTTGAAAAAATCGGGGTGTGGCTCAGTTTGGCTAGAGCGCCGTCTTAGGGAGGCGGAGGCCGCAAGTTCGAATCTTGTCACTCCGACTGTAAAGGATCGCAACGATGGGTTGCGGTCCTTTTTTTACAGGTCGCACGCATGATCGCACGCATGATCGCATACGTCCCGGATTTCCATCTTGCGGATTTTTTGATTTTGTGATATTTTTATTCTGTATTTTTCTTTTTTGGGGGACGGGGAATGATCCATACCATAAGACAGGTTCTGAACGGGACCAAAGAAATTGGTGAGAGATTTAGATACCAGTTTTTGTGCGCAATGAGCGGCGGCGTTCATATCTTTTTTACGCTGTTCTTTTTGTACGCTCATGTGACGATACTGACCGTCTACAACGCTGTGGCGGTTCTGTTTTATTTCACCACGGTTTTTTTGCTCGGAAAAATACGTTGCGTCGGCAGAATTTTTCTGTGCGTGTTCCTGGAAATCCTGACACATGTCATTCTGGCAACATTACTGGTGGGATGGGGCTACGGATTTGTCAATTATCTGGTGCCGATGCTTCCCATGAGTTTTTATATAGCCTTTATGATCCCCAGCCTGAAGAAATATATGCTGACGATTCCCGCTGTCTGTTCTGCAGCCATACTGATCGTTTTTTTGGCTTTAGACGGGTTTGCCACAATGAATGGTCCGATCTACGGGAATGTCACATCGGACAGCGTGATGCACAAGGTTTATCTGATAAATATAGTGCTGGTATTTCTGTTTTTGTGGGCTGCGGCCATGTTGTTTTCGATCGAGATCCGTTATATGCAGCGGCATCTGGAGGAGGAGAATCTTTCGCTTTCCCGTATGGCGAATTATGATGCACTGACCAAGCTGCTGAATCGACGCAGCATGAACATCCTGCTCAAGCAGGCAGTGGAAGATTTCGGTGAGGGGGATGATTCTTTCTGCCTGATCATGGCGGACATTGACGATTTCAAAAAGGTCAATGATACCTATGGCCATTCTTTCGGAGATGAGGTGCTGATCGAGGTTGCCGGTGTCCTGCAGAGCAATGTGCGTGAAGGCGACAGGGTCTGCCGCTGGGGCGGAGAAGAAATGCTGATTTTGATCAGAAGTAATATGGAGGTTGCCAGGAATGTGGCGCAGAGGATCTGCAGCGACATGGCGGCAACTTTTGTCGAATCGGGAGATAAAAAGGTTTCCGTTACCCTGACGCTGGGCGTTGCGGAACACAAAAAAGGTGAAACCATACGTGCGTCGATCGAGACGGCGGACCAGCGTCTTTACAGAGGAAAGCGAGCCGGCAAAAACTGCGTGATCTGGAATTAAAGAAATATCAAGAAAAGACAGAAAGTCTCCGATACTATTATTGAGCGCTCAATAATAGATTGAGGAGGCATTTTTATTTGAAGATCGATTCCGCATTGATAGGAATGGATTCCGCCAGAAGCTATGCTTCTGAGACGAAAACGATCACCTATGAAACATCGGCAGGCATAGGTTTGGGATTCGCCCAGGGAAGGGGTCAGGGCGGCTATAGCTTTTCGCAGCTGCTCAGAAATGCCGAAGAAGAAACGCAGGAGACAGAGATGGTGCGTTCATTTCTGCCCCGGCAGGACTTTTTGATGAACAAAACGGGGAGGGTACAGGATGAGGCGACATTACGGAGCCTTGATTCGATCCGCAAGGCCTGTATCCGTTATTTGATCAGATGGCTCTATGACGGACTGGGCTATCGGGAAATGCGCAGATCCGATATGGGATCAGCACAGATTGCATCATACAGGGCGGCGCCGATTACGGACTCTGAGCAGACGGCGCCGGGCCGGGGCGCAGGGATGCCGGAGGCGGTCAGCGAATATTATCACAGTGAAGCGGAGGATACTTCGTTTCATACAACAGGGACGGTAAAGACGGCGGACGGCAGAAGCATTTCCTTTGATCTGGATCTGGGTATGAGCAGGCGTTTTTCCGAATATACCAATATTCGGTCCTTTGATGAGCTGCCGCAGATGACCGACCCGCTGGTGATCAACATTGATTCATCCATAGCTTCGCTGTCGGATCAGAGATTTGAATTTGATATCGATGCCGACGGCATAAAGGACAGCATTCCGATGCTGGAGTCAGGCAGCGGATATCTGGCGCTGGATCGTAATGGGGACGGCAGGATCAATGATGGCACGGAGCTGTTTGGCACCGGCAGCGGGGATGGATTCGCGGATCTGTCCGGCTATGATTCGGACGGTAACGGCTGGATCGATGAGAACGATGAAGTGTTTGAGAAGCTGCTGGTGTGGTGTAAAGATCCGGAAGGAGAGGATCAGCTCTATACCCTGAAAGAAGCAGGGGTTGGCGCGATCTGTCTGATGAAGGCGGAAACGGAGTTTTCGCTGCAATCCGTCAGGGACAACCGGACAAACGGAGTGATCCGTCAGACGGGTATCTTCTTATATGAAAACGGAGGTGTCGGAACCATGCAGCAGTTGGATCTGGCACAGTAATTTCCTAAAAAAGAGCGGATGGTCTTTGGATCATCCGCTTATCAATTTTTTGTTTATCCGGCTTTTTACGGATTTTTTTATGGCTGTATCAGAAGGCCCTGTCGCGCGCCAAGGCACAATATATGGTATTTTGGTCTTTACCAAAGACACAGAGTTTAGTATAATCGAAAGAGTGGGTTGGCGTGACAAAAGGCGATGGGCTTGAATACGAGAAAACGAAATCGGCGGCTTGCAGGGCTGCTTTTGACAATAGTGTTATGTATTACGGGATGCGGGAAGATTGCTGCTACGATGGAATCAGGCGGCGATTTTGCATCCGACGATGGGCGGGACAGAGAGGCCGCCGAGAGCAGGGAGGCGCTGAAAGAGACCAGAAGCAGGAGAAAATCAGAGAGGAGCCAAGAGGCCCATATTCTGGTGGACGAGGGCGGTTATGGTTTGCGGGATCAGAAAACCGCCTACTTTATCGGTGATGATCTGAAGGATACCTTTTGGGTAGTGGATGCGGAAACGAAAACAAAAGTCCTGGAGGGAGAGCTGATCCGGATAACGGAAGATGAGGACGGGGAAAGCATCTGGAAGGGGGATTTTTCCGCACTGCAGCGTGAAGGCAGCTATTATATCCAGACGCCTGTTATCGGACAATCGGACGTTTTCGGGATTTCTCGAAAGAATCGGGAGGCGCTGGCAGTAAGACTGGGAGACGAATGGGAAAGACGGATACCGGAGCTTGCAATCCGGACAAATGAGGATGAATTTTGCCGGAATGCCGACGGCCTGACGGGAATGGCCATGGCGTATGAACTGTTTGAGGAACAGGATGAAAAGAGCAGGCAAAGATTGTCGGATGCGGCAGAGAAGATGAGCGAGGCGGGCAAAAAGCTGCAACAGGAGGATGACCCCTCAGAGCGAATGCTTGCAGCCTATACGCTGACCATGGCTGTGCTGGCAGATGTACTCGTGGATCTTCCTGAGTGCGAGGATCTGAAGCGGCAGGCCCTGTCGGCTTATGGCAGACTGGATAAGGGAGACGAAAAGAGTATTGAGGTGCTGACTGCGGAGGCTGCATTGTACAGGCTGACCGGAGAGCGCCGTTATGCGGCCGGTGCGGAAAAATATCTGAGTGAATTCGGTTCGTATGAAAAAGAAAATTTTTATCTGGTTTATTGTTATCTGACGACGCCGAAAGATGTGGATGCGGAGATATGTAACGATCTGATGAAAAAACTGATCGCATCTGCGGGCGCCGGAGAGGAGAAAATCGCAGGAGAAGCGCCCGGTATGGGCCGCGAAAAGCAGGAGGATGAGCTGTTTTGCGCACAGCTGCTTACATTGGCTGACTATGTACTCGTCAGCAGAGAGTACAGACGGGCTGCTTCGGAGATCTGCCACAGGATTTCCATGAGCGGCCTTGCGAAGCCGGAAGATATGACGACCGATGAACTTGCCTGTTTCTATTTTCTGACGCTGGGCAATATGGAGAAATAGACAGGCGACCGGCGGAGAAAATACGAAACCAAAGAAAAGAGGAAAAGAGTATGAAGATCGTTGTTTTGGCAGGAGGAATCAGTACGGAGAGGGATGTATCCCTTGTGACCGGCAAGATGGTGTACCGTGCCCTGAAGGAAAAAGGGCATAAGGTGATCCTGCTGGATGCCTATATGGGTTACGAGTCCGATGATCTTGCGGATATTTTTGAAAGTGAAAGAGAATGGGATAAAGAGGTGCTGGCCATCAGCGGACAGAATCCGGATCTTGAGGCGGTCAAGAGAAGCAGGGGAGGCAAAGGCTTTTTCGGACCGCACGTTTTGCAGATCTGTCAGATGGCGGATATCGTATTTATGGGACTGCACGGCGCTTTTGGCGAAGATGGCAAGGTGCAGGCTACCTTTGATCTGCATGAGATCAGATATACGGGCAGCAATGCGCTCGGAGCTGCCGTCAGTATGGACAAAAGCATTTCGAAGCAGCTCTTCAGGGAGTCCGGAATCCCTACGCCGGCAGGGATCGTTGTCAGGAAAGGACACAGAATGGATGAGAGTGGGATGCCGGAATTTCCGGTTGTGGTCAAGGCCTGCAACAGCGGCTCCAGCGTCGGAGTCTATATCGTAAACAACAGGGCGGATTACGAAGAGGCTCTGGAAAAAGCCTTTACATTTGATGATGAAGTAGTGGTTGAGCAATACATCAAAGGGCGCGAATTTTCAATCGGCGTCATCGAGGGCAAGGCCCTTCCTGTCATTGAGATCGCACCCATCAGCGGTTTTTATGATTACAAAAACAAATATCAGTCCGGCAGTACCGTGGAAACATGCCCTGCCGAGCTGGATCAGATGCTGACACAAAAGATGCAGAAGTATGCCGAAATGGCTTTTGAAGCACTGCATATCGATTCTTATGCAAGAATGGATGTGATGATGAATGAAAACGGAGAGATGTTTGTCCTTGAAGCGAACACACTGCCCGGGATGACGCCGACCTCGCTTCTGCCGCAGGAGGCGGCGGCCATAGGATATTCCTTTCCGGATTTGTGCGAATGGCTGATCGATGTTTCTCTTCGAAAGTGGAATGGGCAATGAAAAAGGAGCGGATACGCATATGAAAAATCTGACGCTTGGAACTATTGCAAAGGTCGTTTCCGGCACTTATCACGGACCTGAGAGGCTTTTGGACAGAGAGATCGAAGGGGCATGTCTGGACTCGCGCCTGGTCCGGAGAGAATGGCTTTTTTTTGCCACACCGGGAGAGAAAACGGACGGTCACAACTTTCTGGGACAGGTTTATGAAAAAGGAGCACTTTGCACGATTACACAGAGGGATGTTGAAAAGGCCGATCTGCCGGAAGGGATCGCACTCAGTGACGTGGCGTACATTCGCGTTTCCGACAGCTTTTGTGCACTCAGAAAGTTAGCAGCCTTTTACCGAACCCAACTGGATGTCAAGGTAGTCGGTATCACCGGCAGTGTGGGAAAAACCAGCACCAAAGAGATGATCGCGGCGGTGCTTTCCGCAAAATATAAGGTGCTGAAGACCGAAAAGAATTTCAACAATGCGATAGGTCTGCCACTGACGATCCTGCGGCTGCGGGAGGATGACCGGGTGGCCGTGCTGGAAATGGGGATCAGTGATTTCGGCGAGATGGCGGTGCTTGCATCCATGGCCAGACCGGATATCGGTGTGATCACCAATATTGGCCAGTGCCATCTGGAGAACCTCGGCACAAGGGAGGGAATCTTCAGAGCCAAAACAGAGTTTTTCGGATATCTGAATGAAGGCGGCAGAGTGGTTCTGAACGGAGATGATGATCTGCTGTCGCAAGTGAAAAATGTGGCGGGAGAAGAGCCCGTATTTTTTAATAAAGAGCCGGATTGCTATGCCACTGACATTGTCAGCGACGGTCTCCAGGGAACAAGATGCAGGATCAGGACCAGGGACATGGAGATAGAGGCTCGCATACCGGTGCCCGGAGAACATCAGGTATCCAATGCCTGCGCAGCGGTAGCGGTTGCATCCCTGCTGGGGCTGACGGGAGAAGAGATCCGGCGCGGCCTGGTGGAAACAGCCGTAGTGGACGGGCGCAGCAGGATCATAGAGACGGAGCAATATACCATAGTGGATGACTGCTATAATGCCAATCCGGTTTCCATGAAAGCCGGATTGAAGCTTCTGGCAGAGACCGGCGGCAGAAAGGTAGCTGTCCTGGGTGATATGTTTGAACTGGGAACGGAAGAAAAAGAGCTGCACAGAGAAGTTGGAAGAGCAATGCGTGATCCGCGCTTCAGACCGGATGTGGTCATTTGCATAGGGCAGCTTGCCCGCCTGATCTGTGAGGAGGCTCCGCAGGATCTGGAAAAGTATTATTTTGAGGATAAAGAGAGTTTTCTTGCCGAACATGCCAAAATCCTGAAACAAAATGATGTGATCCTTTTGAAAGCGTCTCACGGAATGGGATTCGGAGATCTTGTTGATGCTCTGTCTTGAACATTATTGCTGTTTTGAAGTATAATAATCTGGGGTTACAGGTTTGGAGGTATCTTCATTATGGATTATACGCAATTTGAAAGGGCGGAGAGATACAGAGAATATTTTCTGGCAATGCGTCCCGTTTTCAACAAAAAGGCGGTGTTTTCCGATATGACCGGTGATTACGTGATACCGCCGGAGCCGGAGCCGTTTTCCAGAGTTAAGATCCGGTTCAGGGCAGCCAGGAATAATGTGGACTTCGTATTTTTGCATCACAATGAACACCGGCACCTGATGCATTTTGTTGAAGGGGATGAACAGTTTGATTATTTTGAGATCGAAGTGCCCCTTGAAGACAAAAAATTTGAGTATTATTTTGTGATCAAGATCGGTAAGCTGACCTGCTACTATGATAGGAGAGGCGTGGTCAAAGAGGTACAGGATTATTATTTTTTCAGGCTGATCCCTGGTCAGAAGGTACCCGATTGGGCCAAGGGCGCCGTGATGTATCAGATATATGTGGACCGTTTTTATAACGGCGATGCTTCCAACGATGTTCTTGATCACGAATACGATTATATCGGCGAACATGTTAATTACGTAACGGACTGGTACAAGTATCCGGCCGCAATGGGAGTGCGGGAATTTTACGGAGGAGATCTGCAGGGAGTGCTCGACAAGATGGATTATCTGCAGGAACTGGGGATTGACGTGATCTATTTTAATCCTCTGTTTGTATCGCCGTCCAATCATAAATATGATATTCAGGACTATGATTATATCGATCCGCATATCGGCTGCATTGTGGATGATGAGGGCGAGGTTCTAGCGGAAGGAGATCATGAAAACCGCCATGCCACACGCTATATCAACCGTGTTGCCAACAAAAAAAACCTGGAGGCTTCCAATGCACTATTTGCAAGGCTGGTTGAGGAGGCGCACAAAAGAGGGATGCGTGTGATCCTTGACGGAGTGTTCAATCATTGCGGTTCCTTTAATAAATGGATGGACAGGGAAAGGGTTTATGAAGATTTTGAGGGATATCCCAAGGGCGCATATGTTGCAGGGGACAGTCCTTATCGAAATTATTTTGAATTTTTCAGTGAAGATCAATGGCCCTATAACCCGACCTATGACGGCTGGTGGGGACATAATACATTGCCGAAACTAAATTACGAAGGATCACAGGAGCTCTATAACTATGTGCTCCAGATCGGTAAGAAATGGGTGTCGCCGCCGTACAATGCGGACGGATGGCGCCTCGATGTGGCGGCAGATCTGGGACACAGTCCGGAGATGAATCACCGTTTCTGGAAAGATTTTCATGCAGCCGTGAAAGAGGCAAACCCCAATGCGATCGTTCTGGCCGAACACTATGGCTCGCCCAAGGATTGGCTCGAAGGTGGCGAATGGGATACGGTCATGAACTATGATGCTTTTATGGAGCCGGTAACATGGTTTCTGACCGGGATGCAGAAGCACAGTGATGAATACAGGGCGGATCAGCTCGGAAATGCTGACAGCTTCTGGGGCGCTATGCAGCATCATTTAGGGAATTTTACGAATCCTGCGATTTACATTGCCATGAATGAGCTGTCCAATCATGACCATTCGAGATTTCTGACCAGAACCAACAAAAAGGTCGGCAGGGTTAACACGCTCGGAAGCGAAGCCGCCGGCTGGGATATCAATAAAGCCGTAATGCGGGAGGCTGTGCTGATCCAGATGACATGGCCGGGAGCGCCTACGATCTATTACGGTGATGAGGCGGGAGTCTGCGGCTTTACCGATCCTGACAACCGGAGAACATATCCCTGGGGAAGAGAGGATCATGAGCTGATCGAGTACCATAAACAGATGATCCGCATACATAAAGAGAATTCGGAATTTTTAACCGGTTCCATAAAAAAGGAGCTGGCAGATTACAATATTATTTCATACGCCAGGTTTAATCGCAGGGAAGGCAGTATCATCCTGATCAATAATAACAACCATGATGTAACCATAACGCTTTCTGTCTGGGATATGGGGTGCCCCCGCGAGGGCAGGCTCAGACGACTGATGCTGACGGATTGTGATGGCTTTACAACCGAACCGGAGTATTACAGTGTCAGGGCCGGCAAGACGGAAATCGCGTTAAAGGCTACGGCGGGGATCATCCTGAAATATGACAATGAAACAGAGGGTGAACTGGCCGGGATCCGTGAAAAGGGGACTTGAAATGGGTGCAGGGATCGCAGACAGGGAATATGATAATATACAACAGATACAGGATCAGGCTAAAGAGATCCTGGAGGAATTGTTAGCGGTAGCTAATATGCAAGAAGGGGATCTGCTGGTAGTGGGATGCTCTTCGAGTGAGATAGCAGGACGCGGGATCGGCAGTTTTTCCGGAGAAGACATCGGCAAAGCGATGGCTGAGAGTATCCTTTCCATATTGAGATCAAAAGGGATATTTCTGGCTGCCCAGTGCTGTGAGCACCTTAACCGCGCGCTGATCGTGGAAAAAGAATATGCGCTCATGCAGCGGCTGCCGGTTGTGAATGTGAGACCTGTATTAAAAGCCGGCGGTTCTTTTGCCACCGCTGCATATGAAATATTTGATGAACCTGTTGCGGTGGAAGAGGTACGCGCCCAGGCGGGGATGGATATCGGCAGTACACTGATCGGAATGCATCTGTCACCGGTGGCTGTTCCTGTCAGAACAAAAAGAGATCATATCGGAGAGGCTTATGTGGTCTGTGCCAGAACCAGGGCGAAATACATTGGCGGAGAAAGAGCGGTCTATCAATGAGAGAAATCGGGAAAAGGAGGCTGTAACAATGAAGAGAATCGGAATGCTGACCAGCGGAGGTGACTGTCAGGCCTTGAATGCAGCAATGCGGGGCGTGGTCAAGAGTATTACCAATGCAGAGAGGGACGTGGAGATTTATGGTTTTCTGGAGGGGTACAAAGGATTGATTTACGGTAACTTCACCATGCTTACCGGCAAGGATTTTTCCGGCATCCTCACCAAAGGAGGCACGATCCTGGGATCTTCGAGAACGCCTTTTAAGCTGATCCGCGAGCCGGATGAAAACGGTCTCGACAAGGTTGAGGCGATGAAGCAGAATTATTATAAATTAAAACTGGACTGCCTGGTGATCCTGGGCGGAAACGGGACACACAAGACTGCCAATCTGCTTCGTGAGGAAGGACTGAATGTGGTCACGCTGCCCAAGACCATTGATAATGACCTTTGGGGCACGGATATGACTTTCGGTTTCCAGACAGCCGTTGATATTGCGACTGAGGCGATTGACAGGATACACACCACGGCGGATTCCCACGGACGTGTTTTTATCGTAGAGGTAATGGGGCACAAGGTAGGCTGGCTGACGCTCAATGCGGGTATGGCCAGCGGCGCCGATATTATTCTGATCCCCGAGATCCCTTACGATATCGACAAGATCATTGATAAGATCCATGAAAGGACTGAACGCGGCAGCAAGTTCACGATACTGGCCGTGGCGGAAGGGGCGATTTCCAAAGAAGACGCCAGTCTTTCCAAAAAAGAGTATAAGGAAAAAATGAAGAATTATGCTTATCCTTCGGTATCCTATGAGATTGCGGATAAGATCCGCGAAAAATCCGATTATGATGTGCGCGTAACAGTGCCCGGACATACGCAGCGTGGCGGAAGTCCCTGCCCGTATGATCGCGTTTTTGCCTCCCGTCTCGGCTCCGAGGCAGGGAAGCTGATCCTGAAGGGTGAGTATGGTTTTATGGTTGGTATCAAAAACCGTGAGATCATTAAGGTTCCTTTGGAAGAGGTGGCGGGCAAGCTGAAGTCTGTTTCCGCAGACGCTTCCATTGTTAAAGAGGCAAAAATGCTCGGTATTTCCTTTGGAGATTAAAGATGTCCTATCAGGCTTTATATCGTAAATTTCGTCCTGCCACCTTCGATGATGTCAAGGGGCAGGATGCCATTATCACAACGCTTCGCAATCAGCTTCGAAACGGTCGCATCGGTCATGCGTATCTGTTTTGCGGCACCAGGGGAACCGGCAAAACAACCATTGCCAAGATCATGGCCAGAGCCGTCAACTGCGAGGATCCACAGGACGGAAATCCCTGCGGGGTCTGCCGCATGTGCCGCGGGATAGCAGCCGGAGCGAGCATCAACGTGATAGAAATGGATGCTGCTTCCAACAACGGTGTCGATGATGTGCGCCAGATCGTTGAGGAAGTCTCCTACTCACCCGCGGAGGGCAATTACAAGGTCTATATCATAGATGAGGTACATATGCTTTCCAACAGTGCCTTTAATGCGCTATTAAAGACACTTGAGGAGCCGCCCTCGTATGTCATCTTTATCCTGGCCACGACCGAAGTCAATAAGATTCCGATCACGGTCCTGTCCAGATGTCAAAGATATGACTTTAAAAGGATATCGATCGATACCATCAC
>CAJOOZ010000111.1 GCA_905236705.1 uncultured Lachnospiraceae bacterium
GCGCAGCTGGAACCGGTTCTGGATATATACAATGAGTATGTACAGACCAAAGCGGATAATGATTATCTGAATGCTGTATATGCGCAGACCCAGAATAACAATGCGCAGTTGAAGGAGACCATAGAAGAGCTGGAAGAGAAGATGCCCAGCAATATCGAAGTGAATACACTTGCCGTAACACCCGAGACGCTGGCGCTGACATTCAGAGTCAAGACCAAGGAAGAAGTGGCAATGGCCATCATGCAGTTGAGGACCTTCAGGAGCTTCTCCAATGTGGCGGTTGCATCTCTTAATGAAGTGCATGATGAAGAGAGCGGAGATGTATATGTTGAGTCGCAGGCTCTCTGCACTTATGGTATAAATCCTTGGCTGGAACCTGAAGAGGGCGAGCAGGAAGCACCTGCGGAAGAAGCGGCAGCTGAGTGAGGGAGGACGGAAAGATGAATAAAAACAGTGTAGGAATTTTATTGGCAGTACTTGGAATCGGAGCGGCTGTCGTGGGATATTTCGTAATCTTCCAGAATTTCACCGACAAAAAGGATCAGCTGGCGACGGCGAATGCATCATTGCAGACTGAGGTGGATCATCTGCAGGATCTGGCAGATCACAAGCAGGAATATCTGGACGAGACAGCCAACATGAAGGCACAGGATGATGAGATTATTGCACAGTTCCCTGTAGAAGTCAGGACTGAAGATGAGATCATGTATCTGAGAAACAGTGAAAATGCTTTCGGGGTTTATGTGAGTGCGATTTCGATGCCTGAAGCAAACGTGGTTGAGGTCGCAAGACCCGAGCCCGAAGTGGCAGAGGCAGGCGACAATGGAACTGAGGAAGCGGCTGAAGCGACGGAAGACGGAGAGGTTGTCGAGGATACCGCTGAGGAAGCGGCTCCCGCAGCACCCCAGATCCTGCTGTATCAGACTCCCGTATCCTGCAATCTGGATACATCTTATGCGTCCATAAAGGATATGATTCATGCCATTGTTTCCGATGTAGATAACAAAAAGTCCTTTGAAAATCTGGCACTTAATTTTGATTCACAGACCGGTGCTTTGACAGGCTCTATGAGCTACAGTATGTATTCCCTGACCGGTACGGACAAATCTTATGTTGAGCCTTCTGTACCCGGTGTAGCGATCGGTACAAACGATATCTTTAATACGACACAGAGAAGTATCGAGCTCGCAGCCCAGAAACAGGCGGCTGCGGCAGCAGCGGCAGCCAATGCGGCGGCAGAGGCAAACGAAGGGCAGTAAAGAGAACAATAATAACGATCATCAGGGCAAGGACCTTGCGGGTTTTTGCCCATGATTGGTTATTTCAGACAAGAGGATGACTCCATGAAGAAAATGCGCAAAGGAAAAAAGAATAAAGGTTTTACATTGGTGGAGCTGATCATTGCAGCTGCGATCATGGCGATTATCGTGGCTCCGCTTCTGGGCAATTTTGTTCAGTCGGCCAAGATCAACCAGAAGGCTCGTGAGAATCTGAACGGTATGAATATGGCGCAGGATTTCATGGAAGGAATTGCTTCATATACCGGAGATGAAGTTATCAATATGTTTGAGAGCGGAGCTTCGCTGTCCGGGACGATCCTTCCGGCTACTACGGCATACAGCTCTCATGGAGATATTGATGCTGCGGGCAATGTTTCTTTTGAGTCAGCCGGCGGCACTGCTACCGGTACACCCGTGTACTCACAGGAGAGAACCTATGATGCGACCAATCATATATCCCGCACACCTGTTGCAGCTGATGAATATCATTTTTTTGTAAAAGGCGTGCAGATGGGTGGACATACATACGATTATGATGTCAAATTGAAATCCATCATCAAAAATAAAAAGGCGCAGGCATCAACGATCGATAAGACTTATGATGCTGTTTATTCCGCCCCTGAGGCATTTCAGGAATCCATTAATGACCCTATTAAGGGGTTCGTCAGGAATGGTGCATCGCCGACGGATCTGACGGGGCGTGTAAAACGCCGCATTACTGTTCGCATCAAGGTAGAGGATCATGCTGACGCCGATCCGGACAATGATGAATATCCGGTCACGGTGACGGATGAGTTTGTGGCCGAAGGCGTTGCGGGGCTTTCAGGTACGGGTAGCATCTATCAGGTTACAGATGAAACCAATATTTTTGCAAATGCGGCAGCAAAACAACCTGAGAGCGTATATATCTATTATCCCGCATCCATTGAGGGAACGGCCAGTGTTGCCAGTGAAGAGTTTTGGATTGAGAATAAGACCAATAATGATGTGAACGTATTTCTGATCAGACAAAAGAACATAACTCCAGTATACAACTCTGTAGGCAGTGCGAGTGTGTATGTGAGTGATGAGGGAAGTGACGGTAAGCTGCATACCTATCTGATTACCAATGCCAGATTCGATTTAAACCATAATTTCAGTGAGAACCTGAGAACCAAAAATGAGAGCGGTCAGTCAAATGATGATGAATATCTGGCGGACATGTATGGTATTACCTATAATGTGACCGAAGGTAAGTATGAGTGGCCGTCAACATCCTTTTATGATAAGAGCAAATGCGAATTTAAATACAGGCGGGGGACTGGACTGGCCGATGGAGCGGGATATCAGATCATTCAGGATACTGCAAACGGTGTCGTTCCGGCATATAATGACATCATTTCGGATGGGATCATGAAGAGAGATTCGGCTGCAGCTTTTGATGTGGAGATTATTGTAAATGATGTCTCGAGGGGCAACAAAAAAGTGGCGTCTTACGAAGGGGCTTTATCCAATTGACCTGGGCAATATACAAGGTTTTATTGAGTGAGAAAGGATGTAAACGGATGATGACAGGACTAATGAAGCGGATCAATCAGCGGCGCAAAAAAGGAAATTCCGGTGCTGCGCTTATTATGGTTATCATTGTGACGGCGTTTGTCGGAATGCTGGTTGCCATGGTTGTGTATATGGCTTACGGCAACTATCTGATGAAATATAATGATAAGATGGGCAAGGACAATTTCTATTCCGCTGAACGTGTTCTGAGCATCATCAACGGACATCTTCAGGAAGAGTCTTCCAAATCCATGATGAATGCTTATTCCAATGCGCTTCAGACTGCCAATAATGCCGGCTCTACGCAGCTTGCCAATTATCAGTCAGGTTACATTGATGCGATCTATGACGAATTGCGGGATGCTGCGGATGCAGGTCACTGGAATAAGAGCCTGCTGAGGGGATATGCGTCCGCCGAGAGTGTTCCCCTGGCCGCCACTCCGGGGGCATACGGAGCCTACATTGATGTCAGAGCAGGCGGAGAGAATCTGCTTGTAAAAGAGGATCAGAAGTCCGTTACTTTAAAGGATCTCCGCATTGTTTATACGGATGACCAGGGATATGTCTCCATAATCGAGACCGATATCGTAATGGTAACACCGGATATCTCCTTTGCGGCTGAGTCCAAATCTCTGCCTATTTCCGATTTCTCGCTTGTTGCGAATGAGAATCTTTATATTGATACAGGTAAGGGCGGAACAGACAATGTCAAGATCAGTGGTGATGTCTACGCCGGTATGGAGGGCTTGAAGGTAGGAAATTCCACTACGGCTTCCTTCGAATCCGCGGATCCGACAGATGCGAGTCTGTCTTATAAACTGATCGCCAAAAACATTGATGTATCCAATTCCATCGCTGCGAATGAACTGAAGGTTGATACTCCTTATGAAACCTTTGTAAACAATATAAATCTTGATGCCGGTCATGCAACCCTGGGCGGCGTTATGAATGTGGGAGATGATCTGGAGATTTCGGGAGAGAGGTCCTCCGTCAAGCTCAAGGGCAGGTACATCGGTTACGGTGACAGCAACAGCTCATCCGACGTCAGCAGTTCGATTCTGATCAACGGTGCCGATACCAAATTGGATTTCTCGGAACTGGAAAAGCTGGTGATCTCGGGTTATGCTTTTGTGGGCGCCACCAAATATGATGCCAACTCTACCAGATACAATGCTGTATATGGAGCAAATGCATCGGATGATGATGACAAGATCGAGGATGTGGACGCTTACAATCAGACACTTGAAGAAAAGGGGACCAAGATCCCGCAGATCGATCCCGTGACGGGTGAGTTGTTGCCGGGAGAGACGAATACGGGCAATCTGGATACAACTGTTTCGAATACTTCTAATCCCATGATGGGTGAGTCCATGGCATCCAAGGCGGAGCAGATGATCTATATGGTACCCGCAGAATGTATCGGTTATCTGAATGATCCTGCCACCATGTCAAGCGCTAACGGCGTTACGGTTCCCACCGTGCAGGTGCTCGGCAAGAATCCCATGACCGCCGCTGAATATGAGATGCTGACCAGGGATCTCAAGCAGGGCTACGGATGGGATGACTACAATACGATCGCAGCCCAGGTGCAGGCCGACACTACCATTGCGGCAGGAGACAAGGAGCGGGAGATCAGGGAGCGCAGGGCTGCCTGGGTGAAGGCCAACAGACAGTATATCCCCGTGGATCTGAATATCCTGACCAGCAAGATGCCCAATCTGCCGGCCAATTTTTTGAGCAATGAGTCCTACAAGGCTGTATACAGGAGAGTAAACGGTTCCGTGCTGGTATATCTGTATATTGATTTCGGTTCCGATGTCAGTCGTGCCAATACTTTCTACAGGGCATATTATGATTATGATTCAAAGTCATTGGAGAATTATATCTCCTCTTATGTGGACAAGAACAACTTCAAGTGGAATGCAAACTGGAAGAGTAATCACGCAGTTAACGCGTTAGGCAAAAAGGTTGATTATAAAACTGCAGCGGCCAATCCGGATGTTGAGTCACTGCTGACGAACAGTAATATGTTCTTCTATGACAACCGCAGGAATCTGTCCCTGATGGAGGATACGGCTACGGGTACAGACGCTTCCGCAACCATCGCTTCGGAGATGTACAATTACAGAGCGTCCAATACCAGAAGCTTCAATGGTCTTCTTTATCTGCTGGATGCATCCAAGGTGCCCAGTCAGGCGCAGAAGGAGAAGACGCTTTTTGAAAATCTGATCGATGAGAGCAAGCTGCCGACCGCTGAAGCTCCGAAAAGGCTGTATAATCAGAAGGTCGGAGGCGCTGCGGCCGGAGCAACTGATCCCATAGGAGTAGTGAAATACGGAGATTATACTTATCCCACTGAGGATGGTGATCAAATAAAGGTTATCGTTTCAACAAAGGATATCTATATAACGCAGGATTTTAACGGTCTTGCACTGGCCAAGGGAAATATTTATGTGTCTGCGGGCTGCAGCAAGATCAATGCTGATAAGGCCAATGTGGACACGGTACTGAAACAAAAGACGGTAGCCGATGCTGTTAATGAGATGAAGGTTATCTTTTACGGTGCTGAGGTCGGTGATGATGCAGAGATCGACAACACGCGTGAGAGTGACGAAAATAAAGTAGTATTAAGTGATTACATTAATTATGAGAATTGGGTAAAGGAATAAGCGGGGTATGACGATGACAGAGGGAAAGAACCATAACAGAAAAAACGGCGGATATACGTTGGTCGAGTTGGTCGTGGTCATAGCGATCCTATCCGTACTGATCGGTCTCATCGGTTATAATATATCGGTGGTATGGTCCTTTAATGCCCGCGAGTGTTCCAAGAAGATTACAACGGACATTCAGTCCCTGAAGGTGACCACACTCTCCAAATCTGCGACTTTTGGCGATACCTATATGAAGGTGTACTATGACGGGAAAAATGTTATGCGCAAGTTCCACTACAAGGATGGTTCGGAAGAAGAGGAACAGATCGGCAAGAGAGTGAAGGTGTACTATGGAGATGGCACGGCTCTGACCGAGATAGGTACTGAAGGGGGCGGCGAGCTTACGATCACCTTCGACAGATCCTCGGGGGCGATCAAGGACAGTTCCGGAGCAGTTTCGGGCGTGAAGAAGATCGTGGTTGAGAGTGGTAAAACCTATACGATTGATGTGACGCCGCAGACCGGCAAGGTGAATCAGAAGTTGTAATGGTAATATTAGTTGCGAGATTAAGGGATATGCGTTTACGGGAGGATATGTAGTATGAAGAGAAGGAATGGCGGATTTACAATCATGGAACTGATTGTAGCGATCGGTATTTTGGGATCGCTTACTGTCATGACGGCCGGACTGATGGATACTTCATCCGGTACATACCGCAACATCGGAACGGAGTCACAGCTTCAGTCCGAGGCACAGCTTGTTGCAAACGCGATCTCCGAGGTGATCATTGACGGAAAGAAGGTCGCCAAATTTACGGATACGGCGACTGTGGTTGACGGGGCAGGTTCTTTTGATAACTCCAATGCAGGCAATAACGGTGTCGGCGCTTTCATTCCGGTTTGGATCGATGACAATACGATCCGTATCATTGCCAGAGATACGGCCAAGGACGAGGTTTATATGTTTGACTGTCCGGCAGTGGAAGATGCGGATGGAAATGTAAACGTGACGGCTCCTACCGAGGTTTCCCTGCTTGGTCAGCATGTTACGGCTTTCTCTGTGAATCTTGCCAGAGCAGCAGGTCCCAGGATCATTGATTATTCCATGACCTATGAAAAGGGTGGTAAGAGCTACAAGGGTGATTACCAGATCTTTATGCGAAACGGCGGCTCTGCTGCGACGGTTTCCGCAAATGAGGCGGTGGATGAGGCCAAGCTGATCAATGCTACTGTATCCCCCAAGATCGTTTATATTGATGTTTATGATAAGAAACTGAAGGGAACCTATTATAAGGAAAGTCTTTTGACTGCTCCTTCCACTTTTGTAGGGGATCCTTCGATCGATCTGACAGCGACTGTATTACAGCAGGGCTTCGGTATTGCCGGTGATATGCTGCATGAATATAACTTGAACTGGTCATTGGGAGGCGGTGCGCCTGCAGCAGTGACCATGACCGGTGACAACACTGCTGCTATGAAGCTGCAATTTGATAATACTACCTTTGACTATTCCAATGATCTTACCGCATACCAGTTCCAGGTGGATTTTGAAGCGGAGGGTATCACCAAGGAAGCAGGCACTGATGCAGCCGGCAATCCTGTATATACAACGACTGATACACAGGTCAAATCGGATTATACGACGATTTATTTCCGTCTCTGCCGCAAGGTTGATGTCACTCCTGTGGTCAGCGCCAACATCAGTGAATGGGACGAGGCAAGATTTGTCGGTAGCGGTATGTATGCCAGTGGCGCAAGCAAGGTCAATGGGATCAATTATTATGCAAGACCCGACTCCACGATCACCATTACAGGTGTGTGCGACAGTCCGAATGTAGCGACCGACCAGCCTACCTGGAAGCTTGAGTACAGGCTGAGGACTGAGACGGATGCGGCTTACAGGGCTGTTCCCGCTTCCGTTGCCAGATTGGCGAATGCTGCAACGGCTGCCAATACCAATAGCATAAGGATCGGTTCATCAGCGACCAATGATATGGTATTCCGCGTTACTTGTACCTCTACTTTTGACGACACGATATCAGGTAAATATGAGTTTGGTATCCAGCCTTCGATGAATGCCGGCGATACCGGCGGATTTTTCAGCCGTGGATATTATACCGATATGAATCAGCTGTTCAAGGATAACTGGACGCAGTACACGAGTCCTGACGGTCATGAGCTTTTCAAAACCCAGGGTGGAAATCCGCAGATTGATAGTCTGGTATACCTGAAATGCGAGGGGATCTACGGCAAGCTTTCCGGTCATGGTACTCCGGATATGGTCAAGATCACCTATGACACGGACGGAACGCCGCGGATGTATATCGATTACCAGGCATTCCAGTTCAGCGGACAGGACAAGAATGATTTTTATAAATGGGGCTGTCAGCTCAAGTTCTATTATGGATACAAGGACACGTCAGGTAATTATTATCTGAATACGACTGATTCGACCATCGTTGCCGATATGCGCTCGCATCTGCCTTCCGATAACCGGAGTGCAGCGATCGGTGTGGCCGACGGCGAATGTGTCTATAATCTGGGCGGTGTTTCCGTTTCCAAGATCACACCTGCAAGCGGATTTATACTCCTGAACAAAGGTGAGACTCAGAATGTGGGCATCAAGACGAACTATTACAACATTATGCGTCCCGACGGCGGTAATTATTACCTGGGTGCATATCTGGGCGATATGACTACCAACGACAAGAGCAACAACCTGATCCAGCCCGGCAAGGGTGAGACTGATGCGTATTGTACGGTTGAAATGATCAGTGACTATGGTGATGTCAATAAATATGTTGAAAATGCCTATATCAGTCTGGGAGCCAAGAATACAAATGCGCAAAAGAATTTCCTGACAAAGCCCATGACACTCAGACTGACGGCCAATGATTTCTATACCATCAGTATGAGCGAGGAGGCTTCCTGGTCGGATTACACGCTGCTGATCTCCAATCTGATGGGCAGCGACGAGAAGACGACAGATGCGGAGGTATATTTCCCCGTACCGGATTATGACGCAGCGGGGAATTCGGCCTCATTCAGCGTGAATGGTGTAAATATGCAGTTCCCCAAAAAGAATAATGTATCGACCAATCCCGCAGGGGGAACCGAAATAACAGGAATAAACAAGAGCGGTACATCCATAAAGGGTAAATGCTATTATAACGGCAACCGCCTGTATCTGGAGTACAACGCCAAGAAATATGTATATGATTCTGTTTACAAGTGCTGGAAGCGCGCATGATCGTCTGAAGGAGTGAACAAAGATGAAAAAAAACAAGACGCTGAAAAGAATACTGATGGGAACGCTTGGATTTGCACTTGCGGTCATTGTATTCTTCACGAGTACCATGCAGGGAGTCAGGGAAGTAGAGGCGGCCAGCACCAAGGTGTTTGACCTGATCACTTCCAAATACGGCGCCAATGGCAGTGAGCTCAAGATCCTGGAGGTAATTCCGGATCAGGCTACCGTGGCTTATCCTGCGGGAGGACCGCTTGGTCCGCCTGCAAGCGCTACCGGCGGCAAGTTCAATTATGCTAATAATATCAGTCCCAGGGCTGAGATGGGTTATTTCCTCTGGAGAGGTGAAAATTGGAGGGACGGAGCATGGCAGAATGATAATAATGCACCGCTTTTGCTGAATCCATCCATGTCTACCTGGGGTACCGGTCTGAATGTGGATGAGCCTCATAATGACAAGACTACGGAATATTCTGGACTGATGTACAATATGTATCAGTACGGTATGATCAAGCAGGTGGGACAGGATACGGGTCATGAGTTCCCGATCTATGGATCTACTACGGGCAACACACCTGTTTCCGTATATGAGAGCTATTCGGCAGCCGGTTATACCGCTTATGATGGCACTGATGCGGTCGTCAGGGGTGTTTATTCCAACCAGCCGGGAGAATACGATTTTGCCGACAAGGAGGCATCGAACGGAGATACGGTAGATGCGGACGGCAATGTGACAAACAGTGACGGTTTGGTATTCAAATATGGTGGCTATGCGATTGACGATGCCACCGGCGATATTTATTTTACAGAGAGTTACAGTCTGGGAGCAGACTCTGTCAGTGAGAATTCCACAGTCAGCGCTAACAGTGCAGAAAGGCCTGAAGGACTCAGGAGAGGCGCTAACAGAACGGACGCCTATGGAACATATAAGATGGATGAGGACACCTATCCCGAGACAATAACGGGTGACAGTGTGGTATTCCGTTTCAATCTTGTTCCGGATAATACCTCCAAGCTGGAGATCCCGGGTATGCTGACCTTCCGTGGCAAAGGAAATACGGACGGCAAAGTGAAGTTTACCAGAACAGAGACGGCTACGTCGGAGAAGACGCAGTATCTGGGCTATTCCGAAAGAAGTCTGTTCTTTAACACTTCGGAGAATGTCAGATTCTACAGCAGTGACCAGTTCAGACAATATGTACTGGGTGATACGGAGAAATATCATGACAAGGTGCTGATGTATGAGACCGTTGCCTCCGGTGACCTGACCGCCAAGATGGTAGAGGATTCGGATCTGATCTATATTTCCGGTAAGGCGGAAGAGTTTAACAATATGGATATCTCTACCGAGGCTATGATCGCCCTGTACGATAAAGAGGTAAATGATCACAAGGCGGTTATGATGGATTATGCCTGCTATTCTCCATCGCTGGATTCCAACGTATCCTGTCTGGCGCTTCTGCTCTGGCAGCAGTCCCAGAGTGCGGTTCAGCAGGAATATGACAGTCTGTTTGAGATCGATGAGAATCTGGGAACGGGCAAGCTGAAGGAGCAGAACGGAGCAGTCTTTGATTTTGGAAGCAATGCGATCACAAAGGGTCTGAAAGAGTCTATGATGACCGGCGCAAACGGTAACTTTGTGGTTGGTAATGTATATGTATATAATCATCATGTCAATGACTTTACCAATCCCAAGTCCCTGGTGGATGCCGGTGACAACTTTGCCAACGGTGATTTTTCCAGTGCATACAAATCCGAGGTGGAATCGGCAGGCTTCCAGGATGTAAAGAATTATATTGCGTCCACCAACAAGGCTTCAACGACATCCGGACAGATGGCAACGTCAGTGACACCTGCCGTGGCGATCCAGTACATTTTGATCAATACCGGTGAGCTGACGGTTATGAAGCAGGAACTCAGGATATTGGAGATCGAACCTGTAGTGAGCTTTCTGTACAATGAGTATGCAGGGTCGGAAGAGTATGGCTATCTGCCGAACAAGTATCAGAAGAACAGAAGGGACTTTATCGAGAATTATCTTTCCGATTATTACAAGGACAAGACGGAATATATCCAGTTCGTATCCAAGACTGTTGATGAATTCAACGGAAGTAATGAGGATTTGATCGAGAGCTACGATATCATCTTTATCGGCAGCGAGATGGGTACTCTGTACTTTACCGGAGATGGTAATACTATAGATGCTCGTGATACGAATCCGTCCAGGAAATGGGATGATACCAACGGTTATGATCTCACGCAGACACAGAAAATTGAACTGTCGATCTTCAGGGCGGATACTAAAATGGCTGGTATTTCCGATATAAATTATCGTATGACCGGTAATGTATATTATACCCAGGGCGATACATTTGAACACGATGATGAAAGATTGTGGGGTACAAGGGATTATCTGGTAAATAATACGAATGATAATCGACGTGCCAAGCGATTTACCTCCAGGGATATTACCCGTAACAAGCTGACCAAGCTGAAGGAATATCTGGATGCGGAGAATCTCATCATCTGTGAAAAGGATCTGATGAGTCAGGTGGGGGATTCGGGAGAAGAACAGATCAATCCTTCCTGTATTTATCTGGATGATAATGCGCCGCTCAGGATAGCCAATACGGATAAGAAGCTTGAGGATTGCGGCAGGATCGATAACTCCAGCAATATGTATGAGCTCTTCAAGTATTCCCAGGGATATGAGTTCTGCATGGACGTGACAAGTGCCGACTACGGTAAATATATTGGCATCACCGATGGTATGGGTTCCAGCAGGGAGGATAACATCAAGCCGAATCTGGTCAGTGCGGGCGATCTGCTGACAGGCAAGACCGCCAAGACCGTTGCGGAAAAATATGTTGCCACTGACAAGATATCCCTGACCATGAACAAGATTCCCATGGAGTATGGCTATGATACCTATGCTGCCACACAGAATCGAGACGGTAATGGAGCCGGTGAAACGCATTTCAGGGGTACACTGGTTGCGGACAGTATCAAATATCTGGAAAAGGATTCCGACAATAACAGGGAACTGGTTTATGATTTTGTGATCAATTCCAATTCAACGGTTTCGGATACATATACGCCTTACCTGTTTGTGGATATCAACAATGACGGTAAGTTCTCCAAAGAAACGGAGATGATCACGGATGCCCAGGTATTTGTCAAGGCGACGGGAGCCGAGGCGGACATGGATATCACGGGCGATCACTATGTGCTGTACAGAGATGTGGAATATGAATTAAAACGTCCCGTTGATAAGGATTATTATGGCTTTATCAAATGGAAGCTGTATCTGAGTTCTCTTTCCGATTCCAAGATCCATGCATCTGTCGATGGCAGCACTGTTGCAGAAAACCTCGGAGATACGGTTGATCTGAAGATTCTGCAGCTGAACCATAATGGAGCCTCTACGCTGAATCTTCAAAATGAACTGGAGCGGCGGAACGGTACCGGGGATAACAGAACGTTTATGCGTTATCTGAGCGAGATTCCGGGATATAATCTGTATATCCGGACTATAACGGTACAGGAGTTTGAAAATGATTTTAATGCAAAGTATACTGCAGCCTACAATGCGGCTCCGGCAGGTGCCAAGCCTACGGTAGAGCAGTATTCCGAGACATATTTCGATGAATATGAGTTTACCAGAACGATCAACGGTGCTACATCCACCAAACAGGGCTGTGATATGCTGGTGCTGGGCTTCGGTGATGATTATGCCAACTTTGCGACTGACAATGCGATGAATGCTGTCAGAAGGTTTATCGAAAACGGAAATCCGACCCTGATGACCCATGACTTTATCATGTTTGACGGTAATTACAAGCAGGTTGGCTATCTGCGTGATCTGGTAGGTATGGACAAATATGGTAATTCCACATTGGTAACGGACGGTGGTGTGACCTATAACTACAAGACAAACGCCGGCGATCCGAATCTGCACGATTACTTAAGGTCAGGCCTGCAGTATACCAGAGACGATCAAAAGAATGTATTTGCAGCGATAGAGAGCACCGGCAGACAGGTGGCATACGAACCGGGTACGCTGAGAAGCAGGACCAGCCGGTATACCTATGGATTTACGGATGCAACCTTCTTCCGCTATAAATGGGGTGATTGGTTTAATACTCACAGATGGCATGCATGGCTGAACACGCCGAAGGTATATATTGCTCAGGGTCAAGGTCAGGAGGGATATCAGAACGAATATTATGTAGATCAGCTTAACAGCGGTCAGATCACGGATTATCCTTATCACATCAGCAGCAGATATCGGGTAGCTAATACCCACTTCCAGTATTTCGAACTGAATCTGGATGCGGATGATGATAATGACGGTGAGTCCGATGTGGTAGTATGGTACACGCTGGGTGATGTGGCCAATACGGACAGGCACAACATCTTCGGTAAAGATGGTGATTATAAGCATGCTTCTACCGCTTATTACATTTATAACAAGGGTAACGTTACCTATACCGGTGCAGGACATTCGGGTCTGGAGCAAACAACGGATGAAGAGGCGATGCTGTTTGTAAATTCCCTGTTTGCAGCCCTGCAGAGCAAGCTGGTTGCACCTTCCGCAGGTTTCTATGAAACCCCTGTGATCACCGCATCGCCGATCTCTTCTCTGGCGGTACCTTATGACGGTAATGTGACCGCAGGTACGAATCCGGATTCCAGTATCATCAAGGGAACCGATGGTGAATACAAGTATAAATTTGTTGATCCGAACGCAAATGCGGGACAGGTCGCAAACGGTACCAAGATGTTCTTCAGGATGTCAGATGCCAACTTTGTACGTGGTACCAAGAGTATGGAAGCGCGTATGTATATTGCCGTACCCGGCATGAAGGTTGGAGACAACTTCACATTGACAAACGGCGCATCGAGACCTGTGGTACAGGTGAATGTTAACGGGGAGTCGGTTCCCTGCGTAGAGGCGACGGATCTGATCAATGTGTATAATGTCAACAACGGTGAATTTGGTTCACAGATCGGTCTGTTGAATCGTACCGTGACGGATGCCACCGGGCGCTCCGATACATTCAAGGTTCTCACAGGCTTGAAGTCCCAGGTTACCTACGGCTTCTATCTGCCGATGGCATACTTAAAAGACAAAGCAAGCTTCAGCATCATTTTGGAGTCTTCCTCCATGCTGACCGCCAAATCGGCTATCACCGGTGCTGACACCACGACGACCATGACTGATTCAGGCTTTAATGCTCTGACAGTAACCAAGGCTGACCTGCTGGATCTGGATTGATCCTGCGGATACAGGCAGTAGAGGAATAGTAATCAGAGAACCGTGTAAAGAAAAAACTTTACACGGTTCTTTTTTTGGTGTATAGTCTTGTGTCGAGAGACAAATTCATGCAGATACATATTTATAAATAAGAAGAAAGAGACAACAAGGAGCTGAAAATGACTAAGAATCTGGTTATTGTGGAGTCCCCTGCAAAGGTAAATACCATCAAAAAGTTTTTGGGCAGTAATTATGAAGTGATGGCCTCAAACGGGCACGTCAGAGATCTGCCAAAGAGCAGGATGGGCATTGATGTGGATCATGACTTTGATTTTCAATATATTACGATCCGCGGCAAAGGTGAGCTGTTGGCGGGCCTTCGCAAGGCCGTGAAAAAGTCTGATAAAATCTATCTGGCAACCGACCCCGACCGTGAGGGGGAGGCGATTTCCTGGCATCTGGCTGCGGCTCTGAAGCTGGAGGAGCAAAATAAGCCGGTATACAGGATCACTTTTAACGAGATCACCAAAAATGCGGTAAAAGCTTCCCTGAAGAATGCGAGAGCCATTGACATGAATCTTGTGGATGCACAGCAGGCCAGACGCGGACTGGACCGGCTGGTGGGATATCAGATCTCGCCGGTGCTGTGGGGCAAGATCAAGAGAGGTCTGTCCGCGGGCAGAGTGCAGTCCGTGGCGCTGAGGATCATTTGCGACAGAGAAGAAGAAATAGCGGCATTCGAGCCCAGGGAGTACTGGACGCTTGATGCCCTGCTGGATGCATCTAACAAGGTGAAAGGCGCGGGGCTGAATGTGCATTTTTACGGCGATCAGAACGGCAAGATAGAGCTGACAGACAAAAAGCAGGTGGAAGCGATCGAAAAAGCCTGCAAAAATAACAGATTCACAGTGAGCGAATGTAAAAAGGGCGAGCGGATACGCAAGTCGCCGCTTCCGTTTACAACCTCTACCCTGCAGCAGGAGGCTTCCAAGGCGCTGAATTTTTCGGCGCAAAAGACCATGCGCCTGGCGCAGCAGCTCTATGAGGGAGTTCCGATCAAGGGTAGCGGAACGGTGGCGCTCATCACCTATCTGCGTACCGATTCCACCCGTGTGTCAGAGGAAGCGCAGAGATCTGCAAGGGAATTCATTACCGGGTATTACGGAGAAAACTATGCGGCTTCGTCATCCGTCGTCAAAAAAAGCAGCGGTGCCAAGGTGCAGGATGCGCATGAAGCTATCAGACCGACGGATATCGAACGTGTGCCGAGCGATCTGAAAAACGCACTGCCCAGGGATCTGCTCAGGCTGTATCAGCTGATCTGGAAACGGTTCTGCGCCTCCCAGATGTCGGCTGCGGTCTATACGACGGTTTCGGCTGATTTTACAGTGGGAGAGTATGTCTTCAGAGCATCCGATTCCACGGTGAAATTCCCCGGTTTCATGAGCGTTTATACCGAGGCGGAGGAAGTTGCGACAGAAGACGGCAAGCCGGAGGAAAAGCCTGCCAAAGCAAAAGCGAAAACAGCTTTGAAAAAGAAATCCGATGAAAGCGGAAAGATTCTGGCGCAGCTTACCGAAACGGACAGCTTTGCGGCAGAGAGCTATGACAGTCAGCAGCATTTCACACAGCCCCCCGCGCATTTCACGGAGGCCAGTCTGGTACGTACCCTTGAAGAGAAGGGGATCGGCAGACCCAGTACCTATGCTCCTACCATCTCTACCATCATGGCGCGGCATTATATTACCAAGGAGCAGCGCAATCTCTATGTGACAGAGCTGGGCGAGGCGGTCAATAAGCTGATGAAGGAGGCTTTTCCTTCCATCGTGGATGTTTCCTTTACAGCCAATATGGAATCCCTCCTGGATTCGGTTGAAGCCGGCGATGTGGAATATAAGACCGTGATCAGCAATTTTTATCCGGATCTTCATGAAGCGGTGGAAAAAGCGCAGCAGGAGCTGGAGTCGGTTAAGATTGAGGATGAGGTTTCGGATGTACAGTGTGATATCTGTGGCCGGATGATGGTGATCAAGTACGGTCCTCACGGCAAGTTCCTGGCCTGTCCGGGATTTCCGGATTGCCGTAATACCAAACCGTATTTTGAAAAGATCGGCCTATTCTGTCCTTCCTGCGGCGGAGATATCGTGATCAAGCGCACCAGGAAGGGAAGGCGCTATTATGGCTGTATCAACAATCCGGAATGTGATTATATGGTGTGGCAACGGCCGACCCAGGAGTCGCTGGCTGCGCTGAAAGAGAAAAATGAAAAATAAGATAAAATTTTCAGAAAATTCCGTGATTAACCCGCGAATTGATTGAAAATTCCAATCTGAGATGTTATACTGTTTTCCAGATATCTGCATTGGGCTAAGGAACTGTTCGTTTTTTTAACAGTTCCCGGAGTTTGGAGGAACGGTATGAGCAGCATTCAGCTTCTTGATAAGACCAGAAAGATAGGCCGTCTGTTACACAACAGCAGCTCATCCAAGGTCGTCTTTAATGACATCTGTGAAGTGCTCGGAGAGACTCTCAGGGCCAATGTGCTGGTGATCAGCAAAAAAGGGAAGGTTCTCGGCGTCGGCGTCAGAGACGGCATCCCTCTTTTGAGCAACCTGATCGAAAACAAAGTCGGCACATTTGCGGACCCTCAGCTCTGTGAGCGCTTTCTGAGTGTTTTATCCACAAAAGAAAATGTAAATCTGGATACCCTTGGTTTTGACCGGCGGGCAAACTATCCCTATAAAGCGCTGATCTCACCTATTGAGATTGCGGGAGAGCGGCTTGGAACACTGTTTATCTACAAGCTGGGGGATGAATTTGAGATCGATGATATCATACTCTGCGAATACGGCACCACGGTGGTGGGGCTGGAAATGCTCAGAAGTGTCCATGAGGAGAGCACGGATGAGATGCGGGGGCGCAGTGTCGTCCGTTCTGCCATCAGCACCCTGTCACAGTCCGAGCTGGAGGCGATCAACAGCATCTTCAAACAGCTTGGAGGGCTGAGCGAGGGCGTGCTTGTGGCCAGCAAAATCGCGGATTCCATCGGCATCACCAGATCGGTGATCGTCAATGCCCTGCGCAAATTCGAGAGCGCCGGCGTGATAGAGTCAAGATCCTCCGGTATGAAGGGGACTTTTATCAGGGTGATGAATGAGTATGTCTACGAAGAACTCGAAACCTTCAACAAAGAAAACAGAGCCGGACGGAAGAACTGAAGAAAACACAATATATAGTGTTTTTTGCGGGAAAAACTTGTGTTTTTTAATTATTTTATTTATAATAATATGATGACAATGAAAGGAGGCCGCCATGCTGAATTCAAACGTCTATGATTACGTCAAAGTCCTTGACAAGGCGGCGGACGCTTCCTGGCTCAGAAACGAGGCCATCGCCAACAATATCGCCAACGTGGATACGCCGGGATACAAGAGGATAGATGTTAATTTTGAGGATGTGCTAAACAGAGAGATGCGGGACGCCCGCTATATTTCTGTGGATCAAAAGGTAAACCGCCTGATGACAAGCCGTCTTGAGGTGGGGACTTATGTGGATCACGGTGATTTTTCCTACCGCATGGATGAAAACAACGTGGACATCGACACAGAGAGCACGGCTCTGGCCAGCAACCAGTTGAAGTATAATGCCCTGATCCAGAGCCTGAATCAGGAATTTGCCAGATTAAACATGGTGAGCAAATAAGGAGAATAATTATGGCACTGTTCAGTTCATTTGACATCAATGCATCCGGTCTGACAGCCCAGCGCTATCGCATGGATGTGGTTTCCGAAAACATAGCCAACGTGGATACCACCAGGACGGAGGACGGGACGCCTTACCGGCGCAAGATCGTGACCTTTCAGGAAAAAGGAGAGGGAGCGCATTTTTCCGATGCCCTGTCACGGGCCACGGGCACATATAAAGGCAAAGGCGTCAGGGTGGTCGGCACCTTTGACGATATGCAGACAGACATGAAGCTGGCTTACGACCCGGCGCACCCGGATGCGGATGAGAACGGTTATGTGACATATCCGAATGTGGATATCATGACGGAAATGACCAATCTGATCGATGCCAGCCGGTCCTACGAGGCCAATGCCACCGCCTTTACGGCCAGCAAAAATATGGCAAGCAAGGGCCTTGAGATGGCAAACGGATAAGCTGATGGGATTCAGGGGTATATGTTATGGCAATAGACAATTTATATCATGTTAACAGCGGTGTTATCTACAATCAGATGAGAAATGAAAAAATGCACGGGCAGATCGCAGCCGATGATAAAAACACGGATGCCTTTGCCTCTGTTTTTGATTCTGCCGTGAAAAGCATCAATCAGACCAATGCATATATCTCCGATGCGGAGAATGAGGAGATCCGGCTGGCTCTCGGAGAGACGGAGTCCACACATGATCTGAGCATTGCCCTGCAGAAAGCATCAACGGCGCTGCAGTACACCGTTGCGGTCCGCGACAGATTTCTGGAGAGCTACCGCACGATCATGCAGATGCAGATCTAGGAAAGAAGGCATTGTAAATGGCAGAGCGTTTAAGACAATTACCGCAGCGCTTTATGGAATGGTGGAACAAGTTTACCCCCAGACAGAAAACCATGATCGTCGGCGCTGTAGCAGCTTTTGTATTGACGGTCACGATTCTGGCTGTTGTTCTGACCAGACCCGAATACATTGTGATAGCCAGATGCGAGTCCGCCAAAGAGGCTTCGGAGATCACAACACTGCTCGATAGCGAGAGCATTGACAATCATACCTCTGACGACGCACTGACAGTCTACGTGCTCAAGGAGGACGAGTCCAGGGCCAATCTGCTGCTGGGCGCCAATGACATCCCCACGGCGGGATATTCCATCTCGGATGTGACGGATGGCGGTTTTTCCACAACAGAGGCCGACAAACAGAAAAAATACGTATTTTACAAAGAAGGCAAGCTTGAAACGGATCTGGTTGCCAACGAGCTGATCAAATCGGCGCATGTAACGCTGACAGTGCCCGAAGATGACGGTACGCTGATCTCCCAGAAGGCATCATCCTCCGCTTCCGTGGTGCTGGAGCTGGAGGGAGAGATGAACTCCGATCAGGCGGCGGCACTGGCTCATTTCATTGCCACCGCACTGGGCAATGATACAACGGACAATATCACGATCATCGATACGGTGGGAAACCTCCTGTTTTCCGGCGAGATCATGTCCGGCAACGGCGGTGTGGGCGGAACGAGTACGCAGCTTGCCGCCAAGACGCAGGCGGAGCAGCTTGTCAAAAATGAAGTCAGGGGCGTTCTTCTGGGAACGAACCTTTATGATTCCATCGAAGTGGCTACCAATCTGGAGCTGGATTTTTCCTCCTATGAGAGAACCAGACATGACTATTCTTCTCCGGAGGACTCAACTCAGGGACTTCTGGCCAGTGAGGATATATACAACTCCGAATCCACCGGCTCCACGGGCGGGGTTCCGGGAACGGATTCCAACGGTGAAGACGGCACGACTTATGTGATCCGGGATCAGAATGACTCTTCCCAGACGGTGTCGGAGGAGTCCAGAAAATATCTGCCCAATGAGTTTGTTGAAAAACAGACCGTGCCGGCGGGGCTGATCAAATATGATTCTTCTTCCATTTCCGTTACGGCCAAGAAACTGAAGGTGATCAGGGAAGAGGATGTGGATGCCCAGGGCCTTTTGGCGGATATGACCTGGGATGAGTACAAGGCAGCTAACGCTGAACAGACCAAGCTGGAAGTGGATGAGGATCTGTTCAATGTGGTGCAGACAGCCACGGGTATTACGCAGGAGAATATCACGATCGTTGCTTACGAAGTGCCCACGTTCATTGATAAAGAGGGCGGCAGGTTCAAGGTGGCGGATATCATTCAGATCCTGCTCATCGTTCTGATCCTGGGGATCCTTGCCTTTGTGGTCATCCGTTCCATGAGAAGCCAGAAAGAGGAGGAGCCCGAGGAGGAGCTTTCCGTAGAGACGTTACTTCAGTCTACGCCTGATGAAGAGCTGGAGGATCTGGAGCTGGAAGGCAAATCCGAAGAGCGTAAACTGATCGAGAAATTCGTAGACGAAAATCCGGAGGCTGTTGCGAATCTGCTTCGTAACTGGCTGACGGAAGACTGGTAAACAGGGAGGGGTAGTTTTGCCAAGAGGCGGAATGGAAACCGAGATCAGCGGCGTGCAAAAAGCTGCGATCCTTCTGATTGCGTTAGGACCTGAGAAATCTGCCCAGGTCTTTAAGCATTTGAAAGAGGAAGAGATCGAGGAGCTGACTCTTGAGATAGCCAATACCAAGAGCATTACGACACAGATCAAGGACGAAGTGATCAAGGAATTCTATGAGATCTGTCTGGCGCAGCAGTATATCGCAGAGGGCGGTATCAGCTATGCCAAGGAGCTGCTGGAGGGAGCGCTGGGACCGGAGAAGGCGATGGAGGTCATCGGAAGACTGACTGCGTCCCTGCAGGTCAAGCCCTTCGAGTTTGTCAGAAAAGCGGAGGCCAGCCAGCTTCTCAACTTTATCCAGGACGAGCATCCCCAGACCATTGCCCTTATTCTTTCCTATCTGCAACCGAATCAGGCGGCACAGATCGTGGGAGCGCTGGCACCGGAGCAGCAGGCGGATGTGGCAAGGCGTATCGCCACCATGGATCGCACCAGTCCGGATGTCATCAAGGAGGTCGAGAGGATTCTGGAAACCAAGCTCGCATCTTTGGTCAATCAGGAATACAACATTATCGGCGGCGTGGATGCCGTGGTAGAGATTCTGAACACGGTGGACCGCGGAACGGAAAAACATATCATGGAGACTTTGGAGATCGAGGACCCGGAGCTTGCGGACGAGATTCGCAAAAAGATGTTCGTCTTCGAGGATATCCTTCTTCTGGACGACCGCGCCATCCAGCGTGTGCTGCGTGACGTGGAGAACTCCGATCTGTCCATCTCTCTCAAGGGCGCCAATGAGCAGGTACAGGCTGCGATCTTTAACAACCTGTCCAAGCGTCTGGCAGCCATGATCAAAGAGGATATGGACTTTATGGGTCCTGTACGTATGAAGGATGTGGAAGAAGCACAGCAGAAGATCGTCAATATCATCCGTAAGCTGGAGGATGCGGGTGAGATCGTAATCTCCAGGGGCGGAGGTGACGAGATCGTTGTCTAAGGCATTGTATAAAGCGCCCTTTGTCAATGTGGATGCCGAGCAGGTCAGAGTCATTGATGCGGATGCGCTGTTTCAGGAAAAGGTGGGGGAGCTTCCCCCGGAGCCGGAGAATTCTGATGATCCGGTAGCAAAATACGGTTTTGATCCCTATGGAGACGGCGAATCCCCCGCAGAGGGGGAGGAGGCGTCTGTTTCTGCTCTTTTCGGGGAAGAGGATGCAGGGGCTATTGCGGATACGGAAGAAGATATCCTCCTGACAGTGGAGGATGACGGCTTTTCTTCCGGTATACCGGCTGAAAGTGTGGAAGAAGCGACAATGGGCGTCGGCGTAGTCTCAGGGGCAGACCTTGAGGAGGCTGACAGACAGGCGCAGGAGATTCTGGAGCAGGCACAGCAGCAGGCGCAGGAGATTCTGGAGCAGGCACAGCAGCAGGCGCAGCAGATGGCAGACGCTGCAATGGAGGAGGGCAGAAAAAAGGGGCATGAAGAGGGCTTTGCGCAGGGGATGCAGGAGGCTGTAGCACGCGGCGAGGCCGCCAGAGCGGAATATGAAGCCAAAGCCGAGCAGATGCGGCAGGAATATGATGAGAAGCTGAGGATGATGGAGCCGCATCTGGTAGAGGAACTGACGGGGATCTACGAGCATATCTTTACGGTGGATCTGTCCACCTACAGAAGCGTGATACAACATCTGATCACCAACACGATGCACGCACTGGATGCCAGCCAGTCATACCTGATCCACGTTTCGCCGCAGGATTACTCGGCGCTTGCCATGCAGAAGGCAGCGCTGAGAGAGGAGAGCAATATGCCGCAGGGGGCTGTGATGGAGCTGGTGGAGGATATTTCACTTGGCAAAAACCAATGCCTGATCGAAACGGACGACGGCATATTTGACTGCTCCCTGACGGTGGAGCTGGCAGAACTGAAACGAAAGCTCATGCTGCTGGCATACGAAGGGGCCGCAAGGTAAAAGCTGCGCTTCGGGGCTTTTGGACAGAACGGGGTGTGACATGGATACGGCAATGGATTTTTCCAGATACAGGATGCTGAGACAGGATGTTTTTTTTAAACGCCTGGGCAAGGTTGTGAATATGGTGGGTCTGACCATCGAATCGGCGGGACCGGATGCCAGACTGGGGGATCTGTGCAGGATCTATAAATCCGGCAGAGAGGGCGAGTACATTCACGCCGAAGTAGTGGGCTTTAAGGGAGGCAGAACGGTGCTGATGCCCTTTGAGGTCACGGACGGGATCGGCGGCGGATGTGTCGTGGAAAATGAAGGATATCCCCTGTCGGTCAAGGTGGGAGACGAGCTGCTGGGCAAAACCCTCGATGGTCTGGGACGGGTGGATGACGATCCGGATTTTATGGAGGGTGCCATGGAATATCCCGTTGATGCGCCGCCGCCGGATCCGATGAAAAGAGAGATCATCGATACTGTTCTCCCCCTTGGCGTCAAGGCTGTGGACGGGCTGATCACCGTGGGGAAAGGACAGCGTATCGGCATTTTTGCAGGCTCCGGTGTGGGCAAATCCACACTGATGGGAATGTTTGCCAGAAATACGAAAGCGGATATCAACGTCATCGCCCTGATCGGAGAGCGGGGCAGAGAGGTCCGCGAATTTGTGGAGCGGGATCTGGGGCCGGAGGGCATGAAACGCTCGGTGGTTGTAGTGGCAACCTCGGACAAACCGGCGCTGGAGCGCAACAAAGCCGCCAAAACGGCTACGGCGATAGCGGAGTATTTCAGGGATCAGGGCAAGGACGTACTTTTGATGATGGATTCCCTGACCCGTTTTTCCATGGCGCAGAGAGAGATCGGTCTGGCCAGTGGGGAACCGCCCGTGACAAGGGGATATCCTCCCAGCGTGTATTCTGAGATGCCCAAGCTCCTAGAGCGCGCCGGCAGGGATGCCAAAGGCTCCATCACAGGCCTGTATACCGTACTTGTGGACGGCGACGATTTTAACGAACCCATTACGGATACGGCCCGTTCCATTCTGGACGGACATATCATGCTGGATCGCAAGATTGCCCATGCCAACCACTATCCGGCCATTGACGTGCTGCAGAGCATCTCGCGCTGCATGAGCCAGATCGCCACCAGGGAGCACAAACAGGCGGCAGGCAAGCTCAGAAACGTGATGGCCACATACCGTGAGGCAGAGGATCTGATCAATATCGGAGCCTACAAGAGAGGCTCCAATCCGAATATTGATTTTGCGATCGAAAAAATAGATGCCGTGAATGAGTTTTTGTGCCAGGCGACAGACGAGAAATTTGATTTTGATAATGAGATCGATATGCTGGGGGGCATTTTTTCCTAAAGCATCCGCCGGAGGCTTTATAGCGAAACGATTCATCGGGAGGCACACATGGCCAGGTTCAGATACAGAATGCAGAATATTCTGACCGTCAAGGAAAAACTGGAGACGCAGGCAAAAAATGAGTATGCCGCCGCCAACATGCGCCTGATGGAAGAAGAGGAAAAGCTTGAGAAGCTGAACCAGAGGGGCATTTTCCTCGAAGACGAGGGAAGGCGCCTGGTGCAGGAGAGCAGCTTGTCCATACGGGATATTGAGGATAACAAGCTGTCCATAGAGCTGAATAAAGAGGCCATCGCGGATCAGAAAAAAGCCATCAAAAGGGCGGAGGAGGTTCTGGAGCAGAAGCGCCTTGCCATGGTGGAACTGATGCAGGACCGCAAGACACATGAGATCTTAAAGGAGAGGGCTTTTCAGGAATTTTTGCAGGAAGAAAAAGCCGAGGAGAGCAAACAGATCGATCAACTGACCAGCTATACCTACGGGCAGAAGATGAAGGAAGGATAAAAAATGGCGGATACAGACGTTACGGCGGCGGCAGGCGCCGATCAGGAGGCGGAAAGAAAGCGCGTCAAAGACGAGAAAAAACAGTTCAAGGCCGAACAAAAAGCAGCCAAAAAAGAAGCGAAGCGCCGTGCCAAGGAGCTGGCCATGGAAGAGGCCAATATCGATCCGGATTCGGACGGACATCCCATCTCCATCGCCATCGTGACGCTGATGATCATTGTAATCTGGCTGGCGATCCTGGCTCTTTTGGTCAAGCTCGATGTGGGCGGCTTTGGCACGAATGTGATGACGCCGGTATTGAAGAATGTGCCGGTGCTCAATAAGATATTGCCATCCGCCGCTCTGCCGGGTCAGGAATCGCCTGTGGATACGACCGCGGGCTATACCAGTCTGGAGGATGCCGTGGCCCAGATCAGGAGCCTGCAGCTGCAGCTTGACGGGGCCAATACGAAAAGCGAACAGGACGACACTACGATAGAACAGCTCAGGGCGGAGATCACAAGGCTCAAGACCTTTGAAGACAAGCAGGTGGAGTTTCAGAAGATCAAGAACGAATTTTACGAAGAAGTGGTCTATGCCGATAAAGGACCGGGCGCCGATGAATATGTGAAATATTATGAGACCATGGATCCTGCGACGGCCGAAGCTCTGTACAAGGAAGTGGTCAGGGAGCAGGAAGAGAGCAAAGAGGTGCAGGACTATGCACAGGCTTATTCCGAAATGAAGCCCAAGGAGGCAGCGGCGATCTTTGAGGATATGACTTCCAATCTGGATCTTGTGGCTCGTATCCTGGGGGTGATGACACCGGAGGACCGCGGCAAGATTCTGGGCGTGATGGATCCGGAGGTGGCAGCCAGGATCACCAAGATCATGGACCCCAAAAAATGATGGGGGTTAAGTTTTTACAAAATTTCTCCGACATAAGTTATAGCAAATGAAATGACTGCTGAATCTGTTATGCGGACAGGAGAGACAATATGGCAAAAATAAATGATATTTCCATGCAGACAGGATTTCCGATGCCGGGCAGCAATGCCGGAAACCGGACAGAGAGCGAGGGAAATGGATTTTCCGATATCATGCAAAAGGCCAGGAAGGCGGAACAGGAGGCAAATGATGATCTGATGAGCCTGACGGGAAGACAGTCTTCCAATCCTTCCGATCGCAAGTCAGAGCGCCCCGGCAAGGCAGAGGATGTCAGAGCGGACAGGGCAAAAGAGGATAAGCCCAAAACGGAGAGCACAAAAAAGGAACAAAAAAGCGGGCAGCCTGACAAGGTAGAGAAGCCCTCCGCAAATCCGGATGCGAAAAAGGCAGACGATAAGGCGGTGGCACAGGCTGCAGAAGAGATAACGGAAGAGATCGCGGATGAGCTGGATGTGGATGAGGAAGAAATCCTTCTGGCCATGGAGCTTTTGGGACTGAATGCGGCGGATCTGGTGCAGCCCGGCAATACAGCCGAACTTATGGCACAGGTTCTGCAGATTGATTCAGTTGATATCGTGACGAGCGAAGAACTGACGGATCTGGTGCAGTCAGTCTGTGCAGAGGTGACAGAGACCCTTGAGGAGGCAGCAGACGATCTGGGGATCAGTGTCGAGGAGCTGATGGAGGAGATAGAGAGCAGGCAGACCATACCGGAGCAGGAGGCATCCTTTGAGACGCAGGCTGAAGGGCCGGGGGAGCCTGTGGCAGAGCTCCGGCAGCCGGCAGCGGCGGATATAAGACCGGCAGACGTAAATGAGACGGCCGTAAGGGACGAAGGAGAGGCAGAGCCTGCGCAGGTGGCGGATACAGCGCAGAGCGCCGGGCAGATACATACAGAGCAGGGCAGCCGCAGTGAAGGCTCTGGAGCCGGCAATAAAAAAGAGAAAAACGAAGGACGGATGCAGAACGCGGCGCAGGAACAGGCGGCGGCGCCGGTGCAGACCGACCGGCAGGCTGAGCCTATGGTGGAGAGCCGTGGCGTAGCCGACCGCTTGCAGGAGAGTCTTGATGCGGCAAGGACGCAGGAAGTCATCGATCAGATTGCAGAGCACGTGCGTGTAAACCACAGCGACAGGGCTACGGGGATCGATATGATGCTCAATCCTGCCAATCTGGGCAGTATCAGATTGCAGCTTGAGTCCGACAACGGCGTGATCCGCGGTCAGCTTACGGCTTCCGACGATGCAGTCAGAGCGGCGCTTGAGAGCCATCTGATCCAGCTCAGAGAGGCTCTGGCAGAGCAGGGGATGAAGGTAGATGCCATTGAAGTGACCGTGGCAGAGCACAAGATGGAAGAGAACAGGGATCAGGAAGGAAAGAGAGACGAGCAGCAGGCGGAAGAGCAGGCCGGCAGCATCCGCTCCCTTCGTTCCAACAGAAGGATCCTGGATCTGAACGAAGTGGACGGCGACGAGGAAGCGCAGATGTCCGAGGCCGAGAGGCTTGAGATTGAAATGATGAGGATGGGCGGCAACAGATTAAACCTGAATGTATAGACGGAGGCGATAAAATGGGTGTATCAGCAACGGTAACTGACGGCGTTTTAAATTCACAGGCAACGGTATCTTCCGCCAAGACCACCAGGGAGAGCGGCGGAAACACCATGGGAAAAGACGATTTTCTCCAGCTTCTGGTGGCGCAGATGAAGTTTCAGGATCCTCTGGAGCCCACATCCAATACCGAATATATTGCGCAGTATGCCACCTTCTCGGAGGTGGAGCAGATGCAGAACATGAGCCAGAACATGGATCTGTCCAGAGCATCTTCGCTGGTGGGGCAGACGGTTGAGATCACTACCACATCCGAAAGCGGCAAAGAGACCACCATCATGGGAAAAGTGGACTATGTCAAGTATGAAAACGGCAAGGCGCTTTTGTCCATCGACGATTCTTTGTACTCGCTTGATGATGTGACCCATGTCTGCGACCGGGATTATCTGGATGCCATGGATATTGCAAAGGCTCTGATCGGAGAGATGAACAAGCTTCCGGAGCTGGATAAACTGACCTTCTCCGACGAAGAGAGGCTCAGTAACATCGGCAAGGTATATACGGCGATGACATCTTATCAAAAGGGCTTTCTGGATGCTTCCGACCAGAATACCATTGAAAAATATCTGGCAAAAATGCAGGAAATGGTTAATGAGAGAGAGCAAAATGCCGATACAGATAATAACAGTGATGAAACAACGGACACCACGGAAGGTGCCGAAGAAGTGTAGGGCAGGGAGGCCGCTTAGATAAACTACAGGAGGGCACTGCCTTATGATGAGATCACTTTATTCAGGCGTTTCGGGTCTGAAAACACACCAGATCAAAATGGACGTTATCGGTAATAATATTGCCAACGTCAATACCACATCTTATAAAGCACAGTCGGTTACTTTTTCCGAGCTGATGTATCAGACGACACAGAATGCCTCCGGCGCCAATGCAGAGACCGGCAAGGCGGGTGTCAATGCCAGACAGATCGGTCTGGGCGTTAAGTCCGGCGCCACCAAGATCAATATCGAGACCGCCGGTTCTTCTCAATCCACAGGCAATCCGTTTGATATCAGGATTACGGGAGATTCCTTCTTCATCGTGAATGACGGCATGACCAACTTCTTTACCAGAGACGGTTCTTTCTACGTTGACGGAGCCGGCAATCTGGCCATGAGCTCCAACGGCTACAATGTCATGGGCTGGGGCGTTGATCCCACCACGGGAGCGATCCGCAAGGATACGGTGCAGCAGCTTCAGATCATGAATGCGGAGAATCTGACTTATCCCCCTGAGGCGACTACCAATGCTTATATCAGCGGTATCATCGATAAAAATGATCCCCAGGTTTCCTCCGAAGCGGGACGTATCGTTTCCATCAGCCTTTTTGACAACAAGGGCTATGCATATTCGGCCAAACTTACCATGAAAGCTACGGAAGAAGAGGGACAGTATACGGTAGAACTTCAGGATCTTCTGGATTCCTCCGGCAATTCCGTCAAAACCGATGATACCAGGCTCGGCAGCGTGCAGAATGTGCCTTATACCGACGGCAGCGGCACCGAAGTGACCAAGACAATGCAGCTTGCCAACGGTTTCCGTAAGGACGGCGCAACCCTTTATTATACGGATGCAGAGGGCGTGGAACAGCCGATCAACCTGAATGATCCGAATCTGAGTGAAACCGACAAAGCCAAGATCGCAGAGGCGTATGGCTATGTATCCTTTGAAGAATTCGGCAAAAACTATACCACAGCCGCCGACGGTACAGTCACTCCCTTGTCCAAGAGCTTTGCGGACGGCAATTTGGGAAATGTGATCGCGGCGGACGGAACCGTTACATCCAACGGGCGCCAGATCACCGGCGGAATCATCCAGTATGATCCTGCAACGGGCGTGATCAGGAGCGTAAACGGACTGACCAACAAGCTGAACCTGACACTTTCCTTCGGGGAAGATCCGGATTCGCCGTTTGAGGACATTACCGTGGACTTCTCCCCGTCGTCCAATTACAACAACAACAAGGTCAGCACCATCGGCGCAGTCAGCGGTGATACCACCGGCAAGGGAACGGGCCGAAGACTGGGAGAGATGAGCGGCATTTCCGTTCAGAACGACGGTATGATCTATGCTTCCTATGACAACGGACAGACCAAGCTGCTGGGGCAGATCGCAGTGGCCAAGTTCTCCAACGCTTCCGGTCTTGAAAAAGAAGGAGATAACCTTTATTCCGCAACCCTTAACTCCGGCGAGTTTGACGGTATCGGTGTTGATATTTCGGCAGACGGCGGTTATATGACCACCGGTGTTCTGGAAATGAGTAATGTGGATCTTTCCAGTGAATTTACGGAGATGATCACAACCCAGCGTGGCTTCCAGGCCAACTCCCGCATCATAACGGTGTCGGATACGCTTCTGGAAGAGCTTGTCAACCTGAAGAGATAACGAGCCGTGCAATCAGAGTAATATTAAGCGCTCCCCGTGCCTGCACGCAAGGAGCGCTTTTCTGTATTCCGGCTTTTCTGTATTTCACAAAAATTCGTAGACAAGTGTTGAAAAATTTAGTACAATTATCAAGTAATAGTGCGTTTTTTTATGTAAACATATAACAGATTTGTAAAAGTAGGTGAATTGTTTTGGATTTAGCGTCAATTATCGGTCTGGTCGTAGCACTGGTATTGGTCGTGTTCGGTATCGTATCCGGTGATGCCGGATTTGCCGCAATGAAAAACTTCATGGATGCTCCTTCCGCGCTGATCACGTTCGGAGGCGCATTTGCGTGCCAGTTGGCTGCCAATACCATGTCCGATTTCTTCGGCGGACTGAAATCTTTCGTATTGATATTAAAAACACCCGAGATCGATGAGATCCAGATCATCAGCAAGATCATCGATCTTTCCAATACCGCCAGAAAAGAGGGCCTTCTGTCGCTGGAAGAGGCGGCAGCGGACTTGGATGATGCATTTTTGAAAAAGGGCATCATGCTGGTGGTGGATGGTACAGATCCCGAGCTGGTGCGGGGCATTCTTGAGACAGAGCTCTATTCTACGGAGGACAGGCACAAGAGCAAGATCGGTTTCTGGTCCGATCTGGGAGCCGGCGGCCCTGCCTTCGGTATGATCGGTACGCTGATCGGTCTGGTTAACATGCTTCAGAACCTGTCCGATGCGGCGGCTATCGGACCGGCCATGGCGGTAGCCCTTCTGACAACGCTGTACGGTTCGCTTCTGGCCAACTGGATCTGCACTCCGGTGGCATCCAAGCTGAAAGTCAACAATGATATTGAGATACAGGTCAAGACCATTATGATCGAGGGCCTTTTATCTATACAGGCAGGCGAGAATCCCCGTGTTATTGAGGAGAAGCTGAAATCCTTCTTAGCTCCCAAGGACCGGCCTTCAGGCGAAGGGGGTGACGAGTAATGGCTAAAAGGAAGGAAGATCCGCCGCCAGCGGGGTCGCCGGCGTGGATGGCGACCTTCTCCGACCTGATGAATCTTCTGCTTTGCTTCTTCGTGCTGTTGTTCTCCATGTCAACGGTAGATGCCAAGAAGTTTGAAGCGGTGGCAGCGTCTTTTTCACAGACGTTCTCCATTTTTGAAGGCGGGGCAACGGCAATCGGCGACGGCATTCTGATCTCCAACGGAGTCAGTCAGTTAAATGAACTTGATCAGTATATCAATTCAACCGGAAAGAGCGCGGATAATGAGACGGAAAGCGATCTGATGGAGCAGTACAAGGAGGCTTCCATGGAGGAGGCCGAAGAGCTCGTCGAGAAGATCGAGGAATTCGTGCAGGAAAATTCGGGCCAGGAGCAGGAGTTTGAACAGGCTGTTGATATTGACTTTACATCGCAGTATGTTTCCCTGACACTGAACGGTGCGTTTCTCTTTGACTCGGGTAGCGCAGACCTGAAGGAAGAGGCATATCCGGTGCTGGACAAGGTGGCACAGCTGCTGGCACGCTATGGCACCAGCACCATCGAGATAGACGGACATACCGACAACGTGCCCATCCACAATTCCAGGTTTGAGAGTAACGATGCGCTCTCCAGCTTCAGGGCACTGGCGGTATTTAAGTATTTTATCCAGACCAGCGGACTGGATCCTGCGAATCTGCGGCATGCGGGATGCGGTGAGTATCAGCCCATCGCAGACAATTCGACACCGGAAGGCAGAGCCAAAAACAGGCGCGTGGAGATCAGGATCTTTACGGAGATGTCGAACTATTAGGAGAAAACAGTATGAAAAGAAATCTTTTATCGGTTCTGATACTGGCACTTTTGCTGGTAAATGTGGCGCTGACGGCGGTTATGATGATCAGCGTGCTCAATACGAACAAAAAGACGGCAGCCCTGGTGGACAGTATCGCCATGGTGCTGAATCTGGAGATAGAAAAGCAGGAAGAGGATGCGCCGATTCCCATTACGGATCTGGACGTCTATCCCATTCCCGAGGAGATGACGATCCTGCTTAAGGCGGATGAAAGCGGTCAGTCCCATTACGCCATGGTTTCCGTTTCCATCGTGATGAATACCAAGGATGAAGAGTATGCAACCTACCAGCCCATGGTTTCCCAGCGCGAATCGCTGATCAAGAGCGAGATCATGGAGGCTTTCGGTTCCTATACCAAAGAGGAAGTGGAAGCGGACAGCTCCATCGTGGCCAATGATATCAAACAGAGGCTGCAGGATCTGTTCGGCTCCAAGTTTATTACCGATATTTCATTCCAGAAAATCGTGACGCAGTGATGCGTTGATATACGATAACCGGCATCATACAGGTCACGCAGCAAGGTGGTGAGATTTAAGTGGGAGATGTCTTATCCCAAAGTGAAATAGACTCCCTGCTCTCGGCGCTAAGCACCGGCGAGCTGGATGTGGAAGAGATCGAGAGTGGCAAGGATCGCCAGGTCAAGGACTACGATTTCAGGCGGCCTACCAAGTTTTCCAAGGAACATTTAAGAACGCTGGAGATCATTTTTGAGCATTACGGACGACTTCTTTCCACCAATCTTCCCGTGTATCTGAGGAAGGCGGTTTCGGTGGAGGTGGCCAGTTCGGAGACGGTGACTTTTTCCGAGTTTACCAATGCGCTTTCCAATCCGGTGGTGCTGGGCGTGATCAATTTCAGACCGCTTTCCGGTAATATCCTTCTGGAAATGTCCACCAATATTGCCTTTGCGATGCTGGATCGGATGCTGGGAGGAGCCGGGCTGCCGCTGGAGAAAAACAGGGAATTCTCCGAGATAGAGCTGTCGATCCTGGACAAGATCATGGTAACCTGTATGAATCTTTTGCGGGAACCATGGAAAAACGTAATGGAGCTGGATCCATTTATGGAGAGGATTGAGACGAATCCCCAGTTCGCACAGATCATCGCACCGAATGAGATGATCGCCATCGTTACGCTGATGATCAGGATCGGAGAGGTGGAAGGGTATATGAATGCCTGCCTGCCTTTCATCACATTGGAGGATGTGATGGACAAGCTCAATACCAAGTTCTGGTTTGCTACGATGCAGGACGATGATAATGAGAATTATTCCGATTATATCGAGACGATGATCCGCCGGGCATCCATACCCGTCAAGGCGGTCCTCGGCAAAAGTGTTGTTTCGGTTATGGATTTTGCCAATCTGCAGGTGGGAGACGTGATCAGACTCGACTCCTCTGTGGATGACGAACTATCGATTTATGTGGGCAATATCAAGAAGTTTACGGCCCTTCCGGGAACCAGCAAAGACCGATTTGCGGTTCGCGTGACATCAGTACTGAAAGAGGAGGAATAACAGGATGGACGGAATGCTGTCCCAGGACGAGATCAATGCGCTCCTCAATTCCATGGCAGAGGGAAATGTGCCGGAAATTGAAGAACCGCCCCAGCCGCCGCCGCAGGATGATTTTGTACCGGCTGCCGCGACCATGGACGATGTAGAACTGACGGATATTGAAAAAGACGCCATCGGCGAGATCGCCAATATCAGCATGGGAACCAGCGCCACGACGCTGTTTTCACTGGTCAATACCAAGGTGGATATTTCAACGCCGGAGGTTTCCATTGCAACATGGGATACCTTTTCCAAGGATTTTGAAAGGCCCTGCGTATTTATTCAGATCAAATATACGGTGGGACTTGACGGTGCCAATATCCTGATCCTGAAGGAACATGACGTAAAGGTGATCACCGACCTGATGATGGGCGGAGATGGAACCAATACCGACGGAGAGCTGGGAGAGCTGCATTTGTCGGCGATCTCGGAAGCCATGAACCAGATGATGGGTTCCTCGGCAACATCCCTTTCGTCGATGCTGGGCAAGATGATTGATATCAGCCCGCCGGATGCCAGCCTTGTGAATCTGATCGATACCAAGGACGGCGCGGAGATCGCTCCTTTTCTGGGAGGTAAATTTGTCAAGATCGCCTTCAGGATGCAGATCGGAGATCTGGTGGATTCCACGCTGATGCAGTTGTACCCCGTGGACTTTGCAAAGTCTCTGTACGAAACGGTGATGGGTACACAGGAACCCGCAGCCGCAGAAGCTGCGCCTGCACCCGCGCCCGCGCCCGAAGCTGCGCCGGCGCCCGCGCCGCAGCCTTTTACGCCGCCGCCGGCTCCGGATCCGTCACAGATGGCGATGCCTCAGATGGGCATGCCGCAGATGGGCATGCCGATGATGGATATGAGCCAGATGCAGCAGCCGGCCAATATACAGCCTGCGCAGTTCCAGGCCTTCGGATCACCGGGAGCGGCAATGCCGGGGGGCGAAAATATCGGCATCATCATGGATGTGCCTCTGGAGGTAACGGTAGAACTGGGACGGACCAAAAAATCCATTTCGGAGATTCTGGATTTTGCGCCGGGAACCATCATCGAGCTGGATAAGATCGCCGGCGAACCGATTGATGTCCTGGTAAACGGCAAATTCGTTGCCAAGGGAGAGGTTGTGGTCATCGAGGAGAGCTTCGGTGTCAGAGTGACAGAGATAATCAAGTGATATGGCTGTAAGGGATTACCCTTTCGCATAAAACAACAAATTTAAAATGCTAAAAGAGGAGAAGAAAAATGGCAAAAAACATTTTGATTTGTGACGATGCAGCATTTATGAGAATGATGATCAAGGACATCCTGACCAAGAACGGCTACAATGTTGCGGGAGAAGCCGAGAATGGTGCCAAGGCTGTTGAGAAATACAATGAGCTCAAGCCGGATCTGGTTCTGATGGACATTACCATGCCGGAAATGGACGGTATTGCAGCGCTGAAAAAGATCAAAGAGGGCGATGCCGGCGCCATGGTCATCATGTGTTCCGCAATGGGGCAGCAGGCGATGGTAATCGAGTCCATCCAGGCCGGTGCCAAGGATTTTATCGTGAAACCTTTCCAGGCGGATCGTGTAATCGAAGCAGTGAAAAAGGTAGTGGGCTGATATGCTGATCGCGCAAACGGGCGGATTGGATTCCGTGGTACGACTGATCACGGTGTTTATCATTTTCTTTTTCGTACTCGGGGTCACGTATTTTACATCCCGCTATGTGGCAGGGTTTCAGAAGAAAAGGATGGGATCTGCCAATATCGAGGTGATAGAAGCGGCGAGGATCTCACCGGGGACGGTGCTTGAGATCATCAGAGCGGGAGAAAAATATCTGCTGATCGCTGTCGCCAAGGACGGTGTGACAATGCTTTCGGAGCTGACGGCAGAAGAACTGGATCTGACCGCATCCGGAGGAAATCCCGCGGATCGTTTTGCGCAGGTATTGGGCAGGGCTTCTGCAAAGCTGAGCCGCAGCCATACCCGGAAACAGGCTGATGACGAGGATAAATTATAGTGAGAAACGGACAAAGGCTGCGTATGTGTGCGGCGTGGCTGATCATCATTGTGTTTATGGTCGGATTCCCCACTCTGGCGATTGCATCGGTGGGAAGCCAGACGACCAATGGATCAACCGGTTCCGCTATCGGTTCCAACGGTCTTGGTGACAGAACACGGGCGGGAGATACCACCCAGAGGACCAACCGTGTGGAGCCCGGAGAAGCTGAGACACCGGAACAGCTCGGGGAACTGAACATTGCAAATGATGTGACAATTACATACAACAACGGCAACGGGACGATTGCGGGATCCCTTCGGATCTTACTGATCCTGACGGCAATAGCATTGGCTCCCACGCTTCTGATCTGTCTGACGAGCTTTACGAGAATACTGATCGTGCTGCATTTTACCAGACAGGCGTTGAATACACAGACGGCGCCGCCCAACATGGTCATGATCGGCCTGTCGCTGTTTCTGACTTGGTTCATCATGGCGCCCATTTTTACACAGATCAATGAGGAAGCGATCAAGCCCTTTGAAGCAGGAGAGATTACGCAGGAGGAGGCTATCGAGACTGGAATGGCGCCACTGCGTCAATTTATGTATGAGCAGACCCAGAAAAAGGATGCAAGGATGTTTCTGGAGATTTCCGGTACCGAGTGGTCTGATGATATGTCGATCGATGATATTCCTACCCAGGTGCTGATACCGGCCTTTATGGTATCAGAGCTCAGGACAGCGTTCATCATCGGATTTGTCATTTATATCCCGTTCCTGGTCATTGATATGGTGGTGGCGTCCGCCCTGATGGCCATGGGTATGATGATGCTCCCGCCGACCACCATCTCCATGCCGTTCAAGATTCTTTTGTTCGTTCTGGCGGACGGGTGGAATCTGGTGATCGTCAATCTGGTCAAAACGTTTTACTAGGAGGATGCAGGATGTCGGTAGATCTGGTTACGGAAATGTGTTCGCAGGCTTTGTATATCGTGATTAAAACCGCAGCGCCGGTTTTGCTGGTGTCTCTTGTCATCGGTTTGCTCATCAGTATTTTTCAGACCGTGACATCCATTCAGGAACAGACTCTGACCAGTGTGCCCAAGATCATTTCCGTGTTTCTGACGCTGATGCTGCTCGGAGAGTGGATGTTGAACAACATGTCCGGCTTCATGACAGAATTGTGGTCGGATTTTTCTGTTTATATACGGTGACCGTATGGTTGATTTTTCCTTTCGCTATCAGGAATTTGAAGTATTAATGCTATTCATAGTCAGAATGCTGGGATTTGTCTATGCCGCACCGTTTTTCGGGCAGCGCGGGATTCCGAATCAGGTCAAGATCGCGTTGGCGGTATTTCTGGGATATCTGATCTATTTTGCGACATTGCCTCATCAGGCACTGGCCTATTCTTCGGTTTTGGAATATACCATTTTGGTCATCAAAGAGTCCATCGTCGGGATCCTGATCGGATGGGCCGCAAATATCTGCCTTTCCATTGTGTTTTTTGCAGGACGTATCGTGGATATGGATATCGGGTTTTCGATGGTCAATGCCATTGATCCCACGACGCAGGAAAATGCCACGATATCGGGCTTTTATTACCAGTATGCGGTGATGCTGATGCTGCTGATCTCGGGCATGTACAGATATGTGCTCGAGGCCATTGCCGAGAGTTATTCCCTGGTGCCTGTCGGTGGGGCGGTCTTCAATCTGGACAAGATGTATGACAGCATGCTGAATTATCTGTCCGAGTATGTCAATATAGGCTTCAGGATCTGTATGCCGATCTTTACCGTGATCCTGGTGGTCAACGTGCTTCTGGGCATTCTGGCCAAGGTGGCACCCCAGATGAACATGTTTGCAGTGGGAATGCAGATCAAGATCCTCATGGGGCTTGGCGTCATGGTACTGACAACGGCAATGCTCCCGTATGTGGCTGATTTTATCTATACCCAGACCAGGGTTATGGTGGTGTCGATTGTGGAGGCGATGATGCCGTGATACGATTCGATCTTCAGTTCTTTGCAAAGGAAGGCCCCGGGGGCGAAAAAACCGAAGAAGCGACCGCCAAGAAACTGGAGGATGTCCGCAAAGAGGGACAGGTTGCAAAGAGCAAGGAAGTGACAAATGCCCTCACGCTGATCGGTCTGTTTCTGGCATTGAAGTTTCTGACCGGATATCTCGGCGAGAACTTTCTGGAACTGTTCTCCGCAACGTATCTGAGAATACCGGAGCTAAAGGGACTGGCAGACGGTCAGGTCAAGCAGCAGACGGTCATGGTGCTGCTGCACAATATGATGCTCAGTACGCTTCTGGCTGTGGGACCGTTTCTGCTGGTGGGATTTGTACTTTCATTCTTATCGGACTTTGTTCAGATCCCCTGGAAGATCACATCAAAACCGCTGCAGCCCAAGCTGAGCAAGCTGAATCCGATAAACGGATTCAAGAGGATTTTTTCGGTTCAGTCCCTGATCGAGCTGCTTAAATCGATCCTGAAGATCGTGCTGATCATTTACCTGGCATACTCAACGCTGAAAGATCAGGCGAACATCATCTATCTGTTGTTTAATATGCCATTGTGGCAGGCAATCGCGGCCGCCGGTGAGATTGCCATCAATCTGGGACTCAAGATCGCATTTGTCTATATCATCATAGCTGCGCTGGATTTTGCATACCAGCGTCACAAGTTCAGAGAAGACAACAAGATGACCAAACAGGAGGTCAAGGACGAGTACAAGGACTCCGAGGGAGATCCCCAGATCAAGGGCCAGCAGCGTCAGAGGATGCGTGAAGCTTCCCAGCGGCGTATGATTCAGCAGGTGCCCCAGGCAGACGTTGTCATCACCAACCCGACGCATTTTGCGGTGGCACTGAAATATGACACAGAGGTGGCACCGTCCCCCAGGGTGATCGCCAAAGGGCAGGACTATCTGGCACAAAGGATCAAAGAGATTGCCCGCGAAAACAGGGTTGAAGTCGTGGAAAACAAACCACTGGCCAGGATGCTCTATCACAATGTAGATGTGGATGAGCAGATTCCGCCGGAGCTCTTTGAGGCTGTGGCGCAGGTGCTGGCGTATGTATACCACCTGCAGGGAAAGGTTTGAACTCAGC